>NZ_JAOZYC010000202.1:0-32336 GCF_035798155.1 Streptomyces endophyticus
CTTGAACCCCCACGCCCGATAAAGGGCACTAGCACCTCAAGCTAGCGCGTCTGCCATTCCGCCACCCGGACAAGGTGAGCGCCGCATGGCGGGGCGTTCCCCGCGGCGACACCTCAACAATACCAAGGTTTCGGAGTGGCTTTCACCTGCGTATCGGTGCGCTCTCGGACACGGAGGGTTACTTCTTGATGCCGATGCCCTTCGGGTTCAGGTGGGCGATGTGGCCGCTCTCCGTGCCGGCCGACGGGTCGATCACACAGTCGATGAGCGCCGGACCGCCGGAGGCGATCGCCTCGGTGAGGGCCGCCGTGACCTCGGCGGGGGTGGTGGCCCGGTAGCCCTTGCCGCCGAAGGACTCGATCATCCGGTCGTGGCGGGCGGCGCTCATGAGGGTGGTGGGGGCGGGAAGGCCCGCGATGGTCTCGTCGCCCTTGTAGACGCCGCCGTTGTTCATGATCACGGTGACGACGGGGAGGTTGTAGCGGCAGATCGTCTCCAGCTCCATGCCGCTGAAGCCGAAGGCGCTGTCGCCCTCGATGGCGACGACGGGCGCTCCGCCGCTCTCGACCGCGGCCGCGATCGCGTAGCCCATGCCGATGCCCATGACGCCCCAGGTGCCGGAGTCGAGACGGCGGCGCGGGTGGTGCATGTCGATGACGTTGCGGGCGATGTCGAGGGTGTTGGCGCCCTCGTTGACGATGTACGTCTCCGGGTGCTGGTGGACGACGTCGCGGACCGCCTTGAGCGCGCCCATGAACTGCATGGGGTGCGGGTCGGCCTCCAGACGCTTCGCCATCTTGGCGACGTTCTGGGCGGAGCGGTCGCCGAGCTCCTCGCGCCAGGCCGTGGGCGCCGAGATCTGGCCGGGCTTGGTGCGGTCGGCGAGCTGGTCCAGGACCGATTCGATGTCCCCGACGAGGGGAGCCGCGATCGGCTGGTTGGAGTCCATCTCGCTCGACTCGATGTCGATCTGGATGAACTTGGCGTCCGGGTTCCAGCCGCGCTCGCCGTGGTTGAGCAGCCAGTTCAGGCGGGCGCCGACCAGCATGACGACGTCGGCCTTCTTCAGGGCGAGGGAGCGGGCCGTCGCCGCCGACTGCGGGTGGTCGTCGCGGAGCAGGCCCTTCGCCATCGACATCGGTACGTACGGGATGCCCGTCGTCTCGATGAGGCCCCGGATCTTGTCGTCTGCCTGCGCGTACGCGGCGCCCTTGCCGAGGACGATCAGCGGGCGCTCCGCGTTCTCCAGGAGGTCGATCGCGCGGTCCACCGCCTCCGGGGCGGGCAGCTGGCGCGGTGCCGGGTCGACCAGGCGGGAGAGGGTCCGCTCGCCCGCTTCCTTGTCCATGACCGCGCCGAGGACCGCCGCCGGGATGTCGAGGTAGACGCCGCCGGGGCGGCCGGAGACCGCGGTGCGCAGGGCGCGGGCGATGCCGCGGCCGATGTCCTCGACGCGGCTGACGCGGTAGGCGGCCTTGACGAAGGGCTGGGCCGCGGCGAGTTGGTCCATCTCCTCGTAGTCGCCCTGTTTGAGGTCGACGAGGTGGCGCTCGCTGGAGCCGGAGATCTGGACCATCGGGAAACAGTTGGTGGTGGCGTTGGCGAGAGCCACCAGGCCGTTGAGGAAGCCGGGGGCCGAGACCGTCAGCGCGATGCCGGGCTTCTTGGTGAGGTAGCCGGCGATCGCGGCGGCGTGGCCCGCGTTGGACTCGTGGCGGAAGCCGATGTAGCGGATGCCCTCGGCCTGCGCGAGGCGGGCCAGGTCGGTGACGGGGATGCCCACGAGTCCGTAGATGGTGTCGACGTCGTTCTTCTTCAGGGCGTCGACGACGAGGTGGTAGCCGTCGGTGAGCTCGGCCGGCGCATCGGCTCCTGCCGCGGCCTCGGCGGTTTGGTCAGCGGTCGAGTCAGCGGTCATGATCCGGGTTCCTCCTTGGACGGTCCTGCCGTGCGGCTCCTGTTCTCACCTTCGACAGGGTGCGGCGGCCCGTCCAAGACCCATCGGCTTCCAAGCGATAACTGACGTCTATCGAGAGTCAAGCGCGTGCCAAATCCCCTGCTGGGGACGGGCTTTGGGTCTTCATAAGCGATTGCTATCGGGTGTTCGTGAGTGCGTATTGGACGTGCGCGGTCACTGAACCGCACGCTCGCTGAGGAGGGGAGGTGGAAGGCATGGCCACGTCGGCCCTGACCGTCACGGGGCTCGCCGATCTCCTCGACCGGCAAGCGCGTGCGCGGCCGCACTCCCCCGCGCTCCTCGTCGGCGACGAGCGGGTGCCCCTGTCGTACGAGGCGTTGGACGCGCTCGCGGACCGGATGGCGGGGCGGTTCGCCGCCGCGGGGCTGCGGGCCGGTGACGTGCTCGGGCTCGCGCTGGGGAACACCGCCGAGTTCGTGGGCGCGCTGCTCGGCGCCGCCCGCGCGGGGGTCGTCGCCGCTCCCCTGGATCCCGCACTGCCGGAGGCCGAACTGCGGGCGCGTATCGACGGGTTGGGGGCTCGGGCCGTGCTCGGCACCGACGGGCTCGCCGCCGTTGAGGTGGGCGCGGGAGCCTCGCGTCGGATGCGGCCGGACCACGCGCTCGTCCTGTTCACGGCGGGCGCCACGGGGCGTGCCCGCGGGGTGCCGCTCACGCACGCCAATGTGGCGGCGTCCGTCCACAACGTCTGTGCCACCTACGCGTTGGGGCCCGAGGACGCGACCGTCGCCGTCATGCCGTTCTTCCACGGGCACGGGCTGTTCGCCTCGCTCCTGTCCACGCTGGCCAGCGGCGGGCGGGTACTGCTGCCCGCGGGCGGGCGGTTCTCGGCCGGGACGTTCTGGGCGGATCTGCGGGCGGCGGGGGCGAGTTGGTTCACGGCGGTGCCGACGATCCACGAGGCGCTGCTCGACCGCTCGTCGGAGGCGGCCGATCTGGACGCGCCGCCGCCGCTGCGGTTCGTGCGCAGTTGCGGTGCGCCGCTCAACGCCGCGTCGCAGCGGGCGCTTGAGCGGATGTTCGGCGCGCCACTGCTGTCGGCGTACGGGATGACCGAGGCCGCGCACCAGATCGCCAGCGAGCCGCTGCCGGAGCGCGGGCCGCTCAAGCACGGCACGGTGGGGCGGGCGACGGGGGTGGGGTTGCGCATCGTCGGCCAGGACGGGCGGGTGTGTCCGGCCGGGGTGCGGGGGGAGGTGTGGGTGCGGGGGCCCTCCGTGGCCGGTGGGGGTGATGGGTGGTTGCGCACGCGGGACCTCGGGTGGCTCGACGAGGACGGGTACCTGTCCCTCGCCGGGCGCATCGAGAGCCTCATCGTGCGGCGGGGGCGGACGATTTCTCCGGAGTACGTGGAGGATGTGCTCGCCGGGTGCCCGTCGGTGGCCGAGGCGGCGGTGTTCGCCGTGGCGGACCGGGTCGATGCCGCGGTGGTTGTGCGGGGCGAGGAGTGCGTGAGCCCTTCGGAGATTCTGCGGTACTGCCGGGGGCGGTTGGCGGCGGTCGCGGTGCCGGACCGGGTGGTTCTTGTGGCTGCGTTGCCGAGGACGGCGCAGGGTGGGTTGGATCGGTTGGCCGTACGGGAGCGGTACGGGTGAGTGGACGTCACGGGGCTCCGCCCCGGACCCCGCTGGCTCTCGTCCCAAAAGCGGGGCTTGATTTGCGCAGGGCTCAGGAATGTGTCGCCTGTGCCGGAATCCTCTGGTCGAACACCGCGTCCAGGTTCAGTGCCGTCGCCGCGCTCACGAATGCCCGTGCCGCCACCGAACCCGGTGTTCCCGCGTGGATCGCCACCGAGACCTGGGCGCCGGTCTCCGGGTCGGTCAGCGGGAGCGCTCGCGTGCGGCCGGCCACCGGCATCGCGCGCAGCCAGGTGTGCGGCACGACGCTGGCCCAGTCCCCGCCACCCACATGTGCGTACAGGGACGCGATGGAGTCGGTCTCGACCTGGGGGGTGACCTCCAGGCCCTTGTTCGCGAAGACCTTGTCGATGATCTGGCGGATACGCATGTCGGGCGTCAGCAGCGCCAGGGGGAGTTGCGCCGCGTCCGCCCAAGTGAGGCTGTCCGTAGGGGATTTGAACTGGTCGTCCGAGACGAGGAGCATGTAGCGCTCCTGGTAGAGGGGGACCACTTGCAGGCCCTCCTGGTCGTCCGGGTCGAAGTGGGCGATCGCCACGTCGAGTTCGAAGTCGCGGAGCTGGCGGTGGAGTTCCTTCGTGGACAGGCGGGAGCGGACCTGGACCTTCGCCAGGGGGTGCGCCGAGCAGAAGGCGCCCACCGGGAGGGCGAGGGTCGTGGACGCCGTGGGGTCGGTGCCCAGGCGAAGGGTGCCCGTGATGCCCGACTGGACGGCGGCGACCTCGGCCTTGAACGCGTCCTGCTCCGCGAGGATCCGTTTCGCCCACACCACCAGGCGCTCGCCCTCCGGGGTGAGGCCCTGGTAGTTGTGGCCGCGGTTGATCAGCGTGACGTTCAGTTCGCGCTCCAGCTTGGCTATCGCCGCCGAGAGCGCGGGCTGGGAGACGTAGCAGGACTCGGCGGCGCGTGCGAAGTGCCGCTCGCGCGCCACCGCCACGAAGTACTCCAACTGCCGGAACAGCATGTACGTCTCCTCTGCCACGTGATCTTCATCCGTAGCGTGCTACGGCAGCACGGTCCGTGCCAATAGGTCGGTCGACGCGTGGATCGCACGCAGGGTGGGTGCCTCGGCGCCGGTGATGTCGGCCATTTCCACGACCGCCGTGACGATCGCGTCCAGCTCCAGCTGTTTGCCCGCTTCCAGGTCCTGGAGCATGGATGTCTTGTGCGCGCCCACGCCCTCGGCGCCGCGCAGCCGCTTCTCGATGGAGATCTCGGGCGTCGAGCCGACCCGGGCCGCGATGTCGAGGATCTCCTCCATGACGCGGGCGACCATGGTGCGTGTCAGCGGGTGCCGGCACATGTCGACCATGGTGGCCCGGGTCAGCGCGCTGATCGGGTTGAAGGCCGCGTTGCCCATGAGCTTGATCCAGATGTCGTCGCGCAGGTTCCGCTCGACGGGGCACTTGAGGCCGCCCGCGACCATGGCCTCGCTCAGCTCCGTGCAGCGCCGCGAGACACTGCCGTCCGGCTCGCCGATGGAGAACCGCGTGCCCTCCAAGTGCCGTATGACGCCCGGGGATTCGATGACCGTCGCGGGGTAGACCACGCAGCCGATCGCGCGCTCGGGCGGCAGCACCTTGCTCGTCGCGCCGCCCGGGTCGACCGCCTCGATGCGGCGGCCCTCGTACGGGCCGGTGAGCCGGTGGAAGTACCACCACGGGATGCCGTTCTGCCCGGCCACGAGCGCGGTGTGCTCGCCGAGCAGCGGCGCGACGAGCGAGCCGCACGACGGGTACGAGTGGGCCTTGAGGCCGAGGAACACGTAGTCCACGGGGCCGATCTCGTTCGGGTCGTCCGTGGCGTGCGGGTGGGCGGTGAAGTCCCCGCGCGGGCTGAGCACGCGGACGCCCTCGGCCTGGATGGCGCGCAGATGATCCCTGCGGGCGACGAGGTGCACTTCCGCGCCGCCGCGGTGCAGGGCCGCGCCCACGTACGCGCCGATGGCTCCGGCGCCGACAACTGCGATCTTCATCGTGGTGCCTCCTGGATTCGAGGGTGTGGAGGTACGCACATGTCACCGACCGCGCGCCGCACAGCACACGGAACGGACGACATGGGGAATCACTGGGTACGAGTGGGCGCGGCCGCCGCGCGTGCCCTGTCGCGCGGCGGCCGCTGGGAAGGTGGCCGGGAGGACGGTGTCAGCGCATGAGCTTCACGGCCGCGACCACGAGCGGGTCGAGTCCTTCCGCTCCGTCGTCCACGAGCGCGTAGAGCCGCTCCCGCATCCTCGGGTCCCAGAACCGGGTGAGGTGTCCGGCGATCGCCTCGGCCGCCGCCGCACCCGGAAGGTGGCCCTGGTGTGCGGCGATGTCGTTCGCCATGCGGCGTTCCGCCGGGATGGTGTGTGCCATGTCAGTCCACCACCGTGACGAGTTCGTCCGCCGCCTCGCGAGCGGCCTCGGCCTCGGCCTCGGCCTTCGGCGCGAGACCCACCTGCACCGCCGTCACCTTGTACTCCGGGCAGTTGGTCGCCCAGTCGGAGTTCTCCGTCGTCACCACGTTCGCGCCCGTCACCGGGTGGTGGAAGGTGGTGTAGACGACGCCCGGTGGCATCCGGTCGGAGATCTGCGCGTGCAGCGTCGTCGCACCGACGCGGCTGGAGAGTGTGACGAGGTCGCCGTCGGTGATGCCGCGCTCCTCCGCGTCGTGCGGGTGCACCTCCAGGATGTCCTCGGGGTGCCAGGCGACGTTTCCGGTGCGGCGGGTCTGCGCGCCGACGTTGTACTGGCTGAGGATGCGCCCGGTGGTGAGGACCAGCGGGAAGCGGCGGGTGCTGCGTTCGTTGGTCGGTACGTAGGAGGTGACCACGAACTTGCCCTTGCCGCGCGTGAACGCGTCGACGTGCATGGTGGGTGTGCCCTCGGGGGCCTCTTCGTTGCACGGCCACTGGATGCTGCCGAGCTTGTCGATGAGGTCGAAGGAGACACCCGCGAAGGTCGGGGTGACCGACGCGATCTCGTCCATGATCTGCGACGGGTGGTCGTAGTCCATGGCGTAGCCCATGGCGGTGGCGATCTCGCACACGATCTGCCACTCGTGCTTGCCTGCCTTGGGCGGCATCACCGACCGCACTCGGTTGACGCGCCGTTCGGCGTTGGTGAACGTGCCGTCCTTCTCCAGGAAGGAGGCGCCGGGCAGGAAGACGTGGGCGTACTTCGCCGTCTCGTTGAGGAACAGGTCCTGGACCACGACGAGTTCCATGGCTTCGAGGGCCGCCGTGACGTGCTGGAGGTTCGGGTCCGACTGGGCGATGTCCTCGCCGTGCACGAACAGGCCGCGGAAGTCTCCGTCGATCGCCGCGTCGAACATGTTGGGGATGCGCAGGCCCGGCTCGGGCAGCAGCGCGGAGCCCCACAGGTTCTCGAAGACGCCGCGCACCGCGTCGTCGGAGATGTGCCGGTAGCCGGGCAGCTCGTGCGGGAAGGAGCCCATGTCGCAGGAGCCCTGGACGTTGTTCTGGCCGCGCAGCGGGTTCACACCTACGCCGTCGCGGCCGATGTTTCCGCAGGCCATCGCCAGGTTGGCCATTCCCATGACCATGGTGGAACCCTGGCTGTGCTCGGTGACACCGAGGCCGTAGTAGATCGCGCCGTTGTCCGCGGACGCGTAGAGGCGGGCCGCCGCGCGGAGTTCGGATGCGGGGACGCCGCTGACCTCCTCGGTGGCCTCGGGGCTGTTCTCGGGGCGGGCCACGAACTCGGCCCACTCCTCGTACCCCTCGCAGCGCTCCGCGACGAAGTTCTCGTCGGTGAGGCCCTCGGTGACGACGACGTGTGCCATCGCGTTGACGACGGCGACGTTCGTGCTGGGGCGCAGCTGGAGGTGGTGCCGCGCCTCGATGTGCGGGGAGCGCACCAGGTCGATGCGGCGCGGGTCGACGACGATCAGCTCGGCGCCCTCGCGCAGGCGGCGCTTCATCCGCGACGCGAACACCGGGTGTCCGTCGGTGGGGTTGGCGCCGATGACGACGATGACGTCGGCCTCGGCGACGGAGCGGAAGTCCTGGGTGCCGGCCGATTCGCCGAAGGTCTGCTTGAGGCCGTAGCCGGTGGGCGAGTGGCAGACGCGGGCGCAGGTGTCGATGTTGTTGTTGCCGAAGGCCGCGCGGACCATCTTCTGGACGACGTAGACCTCTTCGTTGGTGCAGCGTGACGAGGAGATCGCGCCGATCGCGCCCGAGCCGTACCGGCCCTGGATCTCGCGGAAGCGGCGTGCGACGGTGCCGATCGCCTCGTCCCACTCGACCTCGCGCCAGGGGTCCGTGATCCTGTCGCGGACCATGGGCTTGAGCTTGCGGTCGGGGTGGGTGGCGTAGCCGAAGGCGAAGCGGCCCTTGACGCAGGAGTGGCCCTCGTTGGCGCCACCGTCCTTGTGGGGCACCATGCGGACGAGTTCGTCGCCGCGCAGCTCGGCCTTGAACGAGCATCCGACACCGCAGTACGCGCATGTGGTGATCACGGAGCGCGTCGGCATGCCGAGGTCAACTACCGACTTCTCCTGGAGAGTTGACGTCGGGCAGGCCTGGACGCAGGAGCCGCAGGACACGCACTCGGAGTCCATGAACGACTCCCCCGCGCCCGCCGACACCTTTGACTCGAAGCCGCGGCCCTCGATGGTCAGCGCGAACGTGCCCTGCACCTCGTCGCAGGCGCGCACGCAGCGCGAGCAGGCGATGCACTTGGACGGGTCGAAGTCGAAGTACGGGTTGGAGGTGTCCTTCTCGGCGTCGAGGTGGTTGGCACCCTCGTAGCCGTAGCGGACCTGGCGCAGGCCCACCACGCCCGCCATGTCCTGGAGTTCGCAGTCACCATTGGCGGGGCAGGTGAGGCAGTCGAGCGGGTGGTCGGAGATGTACAGCTCCATGACGCCCTGGCGGAGCTTCTCCACCTTCGGGGTCTGCGTCTTCACCGACATGCCGTCCGCGCACGGTGTCGTGCAGGACGCCGGGGTGCCGCGCCGGCCGTCGATCTCGACGACGCACAGCCGGCAGGAGCCGAAGGCCTCCAGGCTGTCGGTGGCGCACAGTTTCGGTACGTCGATGCCGGCTTCGGCGGCGGCCCGCATGACGGACGTGCCCTCGGGGACGGTCACCTGTTGTCCGTCGATCTCCACCGAGACCGTGGCCGCTCCGGGGCGTTCCGGAGTGCCGAAGTCGGGTTCCTTCAGAAGCGTCATGCCTGGCCCTCCGTTCGAGTGTTGCCCCGCTGTACGGGGTGGATCTCCAGGAGCCGACGGTCGCCGCGTTCGACGAAGTCGTCGGCGAAGTGCGCGAGGGCGCTGCGTACGGGCATCGGTGTCAGACCGCCCATGGCACACAGTGAACCATCGGTCATCAGCTCGCACAGGTCCTCGAGCAGCGCGAGATTCTCGTCCCGCTGCTCACCGGCGACGATCCGGTCGATGACCTCGACGCCGCGCACCGAACCGACCCGGCAGGGCGTGCACTTGCCGCAGGACTCCTCGGCGCAGAACTCCATCGCGAAGCGGGCCTGCGCCGCCATGTCGACGGTGTCGTCGAAGACGACCACGCCGCCGTGCCCGAGCATGGCCCCGCCCTCCGCGAGGGCCTCGTAGTCCATCGGGAGGTCGAACTGCGCCTCCGGCAGATACGCGCCGAGCGGCCCGCCCACCTGTACGGCGCGCACGGGGCGGCCGCTGAGCGTGCCGCCGCCGTAGTCCTCGATCAGCTCGCGCAGGGTGATGCCGAAGGCGGTCTCGACGATGCCGCCGCGCTTGATGTTGCCGGCGAGCTGGAAGACCTGCGTGCCGCGGGAGCGGCCGACGCCGAGGTCCTGGTACGCCTTGGCGCCGTCGGCGAGGACGACGGGGACGGTGGTGAGGGTGAGGACGTTGTTGACGACGGTCGGTTTGCCGAACAGGCCCTCGATGGCGGGGATCGGAGGTTTCGCGCGGACCATGCCGCGCTTGCCCTCCAGGCTCTCCAGCATGGAGGTCTCCTCGCCGCAGATGTACGCGCCTGCGCCGACGCGGATGTGCAGGTCGAAGTCGAGCGACGAGCCGAGGACGCCCGCGCCGAGCCAGCCGCGCCCGCGCGCGATGTCGATCGCGGCGCCCATCGTGGCGATGGCATCGGGGTACTCGGAGCGGATGTATATGTAGCCCTCGCGCGCGCCGACGGCGTGGGCGGCGATCGTCATGCCCTCGATGAGGAGGAACGGGTCGCCCTCCATGACCATGCGGTCGGCGAAGGTGCCGCTGTCGCCCTCGTCGGCGTTGCAGCAGATGAACTTGAGGTCGGCGTCCTCTCCCTCGCAGTCGAGCACCGTCTTCCATTTGATGCCCGCCGGGAAGCCGGCGCCGCCGCGGCCGCGAAGACCCGAGTCGGTGACCTCGGTGACGACGTCGGCGGGCGTCATCTCCAGGGCCGCGCGCAGCCCTTGCAGGCCGCCGTGGGCCTCGTAGTCCTCGGGCGAGAGCGGGTCGGTGATGCCGACGCGTGCGAAGGTGACGCGGTTCTGCCGCGCCAGCCACGGGAGTTGGTCGACCAGGCCGAGCCGCAGCGGGTGGTCGGCGCCGTCGAGCATTCCGGCGGCGAGGAGGTCGGGGACGTCGTCGGGGGTGACCGGGCCGTAGCCGATGCGGCCCTCGGGGGTCACGACCTCGACGAGGGGTTCGAGCCAGAGCAGTCCGCGTGAGCCGTTGCGGATCACGTCGACGCCGATCTCGCCCTCGATCGCGGCGAGTTGGAGCTGCTGCGCCACCTCGTCGGCGCCGACGGAGCGGGCCGCCGCGTCACGCGGAACGTAAACAGTCGTCATGTTGCCGGAAGTCACCTTGCCGGAAGCCACCTTGTCGGAAGTCACCTCTCACACCGTCCCGTTGAGGATCGCGCCGAGCCGGGCCGGGGTCACGCGCCCGTGCAGCCGCCCGTTCGCCTCCACCGAGGGACCGAGCGCGCAGTTGCCGAGACAGAAGACCTGCTCGACGGTGACACTGCCGTCGGCGCTCGTCTCGCCGACCGCCAGGCCCGACTCCCGTACGTGGCTCAGTAGGCGGTCGGCGCCCAGGGCCTGGCAGGCCTCGGCGCAGCAGATGCGGACGGTCGAGCGGCCCGCGGGCTCGCCGCGGAAGTCGTGGTAGAAGGTCACCACTCCGTGCACGTCGGCCCGCGAGAGGTTGAACTCGTCGGCGAGGACAGGGATCGCATCCTGCGGCACGCACCCCAACTCGGCCTGTACGGCGTGGAGTACGGGCAGCAGTGCGCCGCGTTCGCCGCGGTGCGCGGACGCCGCCCTCCTGACCACGCTCTCGACCGACACGTCCGTCCCGCTGGTCGTCATGATCGCTCCGCCTTCCGTCATGCGGGCCTCCGGCGCGGGTGCCAGAGACCCCAGCACTACCCCATACAGACTTCTGTATACAGAAGCCCGGTGTAAAGGAGCGGGACGAAATCGAGCGGAGTCGATCGACCGACTTCCGTACACCGGGCCGATGTTCACGAGGCCACGAGCACGGGCTCCTGGTCCGTCGCGGCGGCCAGTTCGGTCAGCCACGGCAGCACGAGATCCCGCACCAGCCCCTCGCCGCCCCCGTCCTCCCCGAGCAGGGCGGAGGCGGGTACGCGCACGGGGTCGGCGCAGACCGTCGAGGTCGCGCTGCCGCTCGGCCCGGGGCCTGCCGCCCGGGCCGGCACGTACAGGTCGGGAGCGTGGGCCGGGACCAGCCACAGACTGCTCCCTCCCTGCCCGGCCTCGGACGGTCCGCTCGACCAGAGGTAGCTGTCGGCCTCGCCCGCGGCGACCACTTGGCGCTTGCGGCCGCGCAGGGTGACGACCTCGCCGGTGCGGCGCGCCGCCGCCTGCGGCCCGTCCTCCTCCAGGGCGAGCGAGCACAGATGGCGTCCGGCGGCGATCTCGGCGCGCACCCAGGCGCCGCCGTACGCCTCGACGACGGCCACCGCCGCGTAGTGCGAGCGGAGCACGGTCGCGGCGGCCGGGCAGACGCGCGCGACGCTGGCCACGACATCGACGGCCTCGGCCAACCCCCACCCACCGCCGCCTAGTTCGGGGGCGACGGTGAGGCCGAGCAGGCCGGCGCGGCCGAGCGCGGTGACGCCGGACCGGGGAAATCTGCCTTGTGTGCGGGCCGGTTCGCCGCCGGATGCGACGGCGCCGGTCAGGACGTGATCGAGTGCGGTGCGGTACGACACGGGGCGACCCCCTCGTGAGCGATATATGAAGCGATGCATGAACTGCACTGATGTGGCGCTGAGTTGGAAGCCGCCTATTGCGCCTTGATCTCCCGCAACCGCCCCGTCCGTACGTCGAAGACGAATCCGCGGACGTCGTCGGTGTGCGGCAGGAAGGGGGATGTGCGCACCTTGCGCAGGGACTGCCGCACGTCCTGGTCGACGTCGGTGAAGCCCTCCACCGCCCACGTCGGCCGCTGTCCGACCTCGCGCTCCAGCTCCTGCCGGAAGTCCTCGCTCAGCGATTCGAGGCCGCATCCGGTGTGGTGGATCAGCACCACGCTGCGGGTGCCGAGCGCCCGCTGGCTGATGGCCAGCGAGCGGATGGTGTCGTCGGTGACCACACCGCCCGCGTTGCGGACGGTGTGACAGTCGCCGAGTTCCAGGCCGAGCGCGGCGTGCAGGTCGATCCTGGCGTCCATGCAGGCGACGACGGCCACCTCAAGGACCGGGCGGGCGTCCATGCCGGGATCGGTGAACGCGGCGGCGTACCGTTCGTTCGCCTCGACGAGGCGGTCGACCACGGTGCCGTCCATCTCAGATGACGCCCTGTTCGGCGAGCTGCGCCAACTCCGCCTTGTCCAGGCCGAGTTCGTCGGCGTAGATGTCACTGTTGTGCTCGCCCAGGAGCGGGGAGCCGGAGATGGTGGTCGGCGAGTCGGAGAGCTTGAGCGGGTTGCCGACCGTCGTGTACGTGCCGCGCTGGGGGTGCTCGACCTCGACGACCATGTCGTTGGCCACAAGGGATGGGTCCTCGATGATCTCCTTGGTGGAGAGGATCGGGCCGCAGGGGATGTTGTGGGCGTTGAGCTTGTCCAGGACCTCCCACTTGGGAAGCGTCGAGGACCACTCCTCGATCAGCTGGAACATCTTGTTGAGCTTCGGCAGCCGCGCTTCGGGCGTGGCCCAGTCGGCGTCCTCGGCCAGTTCGGGCCGCCCGATCAACTCGGTGAGCGGCTTCCAGCCCACCGGCTGGACGATGACGTAGACGTAGTCGTTGGGGCCGCCGGGTGCGCACTTGACGGCCCAGCCGGGCTGCCCGCCGCCGGAGGCGTTGCCCGAGCGGGGGACCTCGTCGCCGAAGTCCTCGTTCGGGTACTCGGCCAACGGGCCGTGCGTCAGGCGCTGTTGGTCGCGCAGCTTCACGCGGCACAGGTTCAGCACGGCGTGCTGCATGGCGACGTTGACGCGCTGCCCGCGCCCGGTGCTCTCGCGCTGGAAGAGCGCCGCCAGAATGCCGGCGACCGTGTGGATCCCTGTCCCCGAGTCGCCGATCTGCGCGCCCGTGGCCGTCGGCGGTCCGTCCTCGAAGCCGGTGGTCGCCATGGAGCCGCCCATGGCCTGGGCCACCACCTCGTACGCCTTGAAGTTGGTGTACGGACCGTCGCCGAAGCCCTTGATCGAGGCGTAGATGATCCGGGGGTTGATCTCCTGGATGCGGTCCCAGGTGAAGCCCATCCGGTCCACGGCGCCGGGGCCGAAGTTCTCCACCATGACGTCCGAGCGGCGGATCAGCTCCGTGAGGATCTCCTTGCCGCGGGCGCTCTTGGTGTTCAGGGTGATGCTCCGCTTATTGGAGTTGAGCATCGTGAAGTAGAGGGAGTCGGCGTCCGGGATGTCACGCAGTTGCTTGCGTGTGATGTCACCGGTCGGCGCCTCCAGCTTGACGACGTCCGCACCCAGCCACGCCAGCAACTGCGTTGCGGACGGGCCCGACTGAACGTGCGTCATGTCGAGGACACGCACGCCCTCAAGAGCCTTGGTCATGATTCGACACCCCACCTCTCGCTTGTCCGTTCGGAGTTAGAAGGTCGTCGCAGATACCACTCTTCATACAGTATTCGTCGACTGTATGCAATCGTCGGGGACAGTATTCGCCCACCCCCGGAGGCATGGGCGGCTACCTGGCCCGCTGGTGGTACGACGTGCGTGTGTGCTCGGTGTGCGCGCGCATGACGTCCGCCGCCCGGCGCTCGTCCCGGTCCGCGAGCGCCGCGATCAGCTCGCGGTGCTCCGCCCAGGACTGGTGGCCGCGCTGCCGCGCCACCGGCGTGTAGTACCAGCGCACCCGGCGGTCGACCTGCGCGGCCAGTTCGGCGAGGACCTCATTGGCCGCCAACTCCATGACGGCGCCGTGCAGTTGCGCGTTGAGCGCGACCGCCGCCTCCACGTCGTCCGCCGCGACCGCCCGCTCCCCCGCCTCGCACAGCTCCTCCAGCGCGGCGACGGCCACGGCATCGGCCTTCGCCGCGGCGAGCCGCACCGCCTCGGTCTCCAGGAGCTGACGGACCTTCAGGAGCTGGTCCGCCTCGTCCTCGGTCGGCACGTGCACGAACGCGCCCTGTGCGGGCCGCAGATCGACCCACCCCTCGGTGCTGAGCCGCTGCAGCGCCTCCCGTACGGGCTGCCGCGAGACCCCCAGCTGCGCCGCGAGTTCCGTCTCGACGAGGTGTGCGCCCGGCGGCAGGGTGCGGTTGATGATGAGTTCGAGCAGCGCGCCGTAGACCCGCTCGCGCAGCGGTCCCGGCCGGTCCAGCCTGGGCACCGCCCCCTGCGGCAGTCCTGCGGTCGGCAACATCGGGGCCCCTTCCGTCCTGCGTCCACGGTGTCTCAACCCACGCTTCCTGCATGGGGATTGTCGTAGTTCTTGCCGAGGGCAATCCCAGCCTGTACACAATATCCCGTCGACACATCGTGTGCGCGGGGCGAGCAGCAACTCGCCCCGCGGCACGGCGGCGGGGTCCACGTGCGGCGGGGAGCGCCCCCTGCGCCGCGCGGGACCCCGCCGCAGCTGCGTCAGGGCATCAGGTGGTAATCCGGGAAGTTGCCCGGCAGCCGCTCCCCCGACGGGCCTTCGGTGACCGCGCGGACCAGGAGTTCGCCGCCCACGAACGCGCCGCGCCACGACGCCCCGAACCCGCCGAACAGCTCGTCCCGGTCTCCGCGCGAACGCGGCTTGCCGTGGCCGACCTTGAACGCCCGGATCTGCGGCGCGAGACGCTCGTAGGTCGCCTCGTCGTCGGTGGAGAGGGTGGCGACGAGGGCACCGTTGGACGCGTTCATCGCCGCGAGGAGTTCCGCCTCCGTGTCGACGAGCACGATGGTGTCGACCGGGCCGAACGGCTCGGCGTGGTGCAGCGGCGAGGACGGCGGCGGGCCGAGCAGCGTCACCGGATGGACGTACGCGCTGGTGTCCTGGCCCGGCAGGAACAGCTCCGGGTCCGCCGTGGAGCGGTGCAGCGGGACGGCCCCGCGGTCGATCGCCTCCGCGACCTGGTCGTGCAGCTCCTTCGCCTTCGCGGCGTTGATCAGCGGCCCGAAGTCCAGTGCCGGGTACGGGTCTTCGGGGTGCTCGACGGCCAGCGGGTGGCCGACGCGCAGGGTGCGTACGGCGGGCAGGTAGGCGGCGAGGAAGTCGTCGAAGGCCTCGCGCTGCACGACGAACCGCGGGTAGGCGGTGCAGCGCTGCTTCCCGTAGTCGAAGAGCTTCGGGACGGCGGCCGTCAGCTTGTCCCAGTCGGTGAAGTTCCAGATGCCCCAGGTGTTGAGGCCCTCCTGCTCCAGGATGTGCCGCTTGCCGAGGTCGGCGACGTCGGTGGCGACCTCGGCACCGGTGTCCCGGCCGCCGACGAAGGACACGCAGCCGATCTCCGGCGCCCGCACGAGCGCCTCGGAGAGCTGCCCGCCACTGCCGCTGACGAGCGTGACCGGGATACCCTCACGGGCGGCCAGGGCGCAGGCCAGGGTGAGACACGAGACGCCGCCGTCGGTCGGTGTCTTGGCGATGACCGCGTTGCCGGCCAGCGCCTGGACCAGCATGGCGTGCACGAGCACGCTCATCGGGTAGTTCCAGCTGGCGATGTTCGACACGGGCCCGGCCAGCGGGGTGCGCTCGCCGAGGATCTCGTCGATGCCGTCGACGTACCAGCGCACGCCGTCGATGGCGCGGTCCACGTCGGCCTGCGCGAGCCGCCACGGCTTGCCGATCTCCCAGACCAGGAGCAGGGCGAGGAGTTCGCGGTGCTGGGTGAGTGCGTCGAGGGTCGCGGCGACGCGGGCGCGCCGCTCGGGGAGGGGGATGTGCCGCCAGGCGCGGTGCTGGTCGAGGGAGGCGCGGACGGCCTGGTGGGCCGTGTCGGCGTCGAGGCGCGGCGGGCCCGCGATGGGGCTGCCGTCGACGGGGCTTGTGGCGGGCAGGGCCCGGCCGTCGGCCTGCCAGGCGCCGTTCCACAGGTTCAGGACGCGGTCGTCACGGAAGGCCTCGGGGGCGACGGCGAGGCAGCGCTGCCAGGCGTCGGACCAGGAGGTGTTCGCTTTGAGGGTGGTTGCCATGGTCTTTGGTCTCCGCTCACGGTGCACAGTCGGGGCGGGGCATTGAATGGCTGGTGGTGCTGTGGACGGGAGGTGCCCAGCGGACACCTCCCGTATGCCAAGAGGCTTACGTAGATGGCCAGTTGGCGTCTATGAGAAGCGTCACTGCCTGTCGGCGAGGCGGTCCAGGACGAGTCGGGCCGTCTCCGTCGGCGTGGCGCCGACGCGGACGCCGACCGCCTCCAGGGCCTCCTTCTTGGCCGCTGCGGTACCCGAGGAGCCGGAGACGATGGCGCCGGCGTGGCCCATCGTCTTGCCCTCGGGCGCGGTGAATCCGGCGATGTAGCCGACGACGGGCTTGGTCACGTGCTCGCGGATATGCGCCGCGGCGCGTTCCTCGGCGTCGCCGCCGATCTCCCCGATGAGGACGATGAGTTCGGTCTCGGGGTCGGCCTCGAACGCTTCGAGACAGTCGATGTGGGTGGTGCCGATGACGGGGTCGCCGCCGATGCCCACACACGTCGAGAAGCCGATGTCGCGCAGCTCGTACATGAGTTGGTAGGTGAGGGTGCCGGACTTGGAGACGAGTCCGATGCGGCCCGGCTTGGTGATGTCGGCCGGGATGATGCCCGCGTTCGAGGCGCCGGGCGAGATGAGCCCCGGGCAGTTGGGGCCGATGACGCGGGTGCCCTGCCGCTTCGCGTACGCCTGGAAGGTCACGGCGTCGTGCACCGGGATGCCCTCCGTGATGACGACGGCGAGCGGGATGCCCGCGTCGGCCGCCTCGATCACGGCGTCCTTGGCGAAGGCGGGCGGCACGAAGACGACGGTGACATCGGCTCCGGTGGCCGCCATGCCCTCGGCGACGCCGCCGAAGACCGGGACGTCGCGTCCTTCGAGGTCGATGCTGCGCCCGGCCTTGCGGGGGTTGACGCCGCCGACGATGTTCGTGCCCGCCTGGAGCATGCGGCGAGTGTGTTTCATGCCCTCGGCGCCGGTCATGCCCTGGACGAGAACCTTGCTCTCCTGGGTCAGATAGATGGCCATGTCCCGGCTCCTTAAAGGGGATTGCCGACGAGGGCGAGTTCGGCGGCCTGGCGGGCGGCGCCGTCCATGGTGGTGGCCTGGTCGACCAACGGGTGCGCGCGCTCTTCGAGGATGGCCCGGCCGCGCGCGGCGTTGTTGCCGTCGAGGCGGACGACGAGCGGCTTGGTCAGCTGGACGTGCTCCAGGGCCTGGACGATGCCGTCGGCGACCGCGTCGCAGGCGGTGATGCCGCCGAAGACGTTGACGAAGACGGACTTCACGGCCGGGTCGGAGAGGATGACGTCGAGCCCGTCCGCCATGATCTGGGCGGAGGCGCCGCCGCCGATGTCGAGGAAGTTGGCGGGCTTCGCGCCGCAGCCCGCGACCACGTCGAGGGTGGACATGACGAGTCCGGCGCCGTTGCCGATGATGCCGACCTCGCCGTCGAGCTTCACGTAGTTGAGCCCCTTGGCCGCCGCCCTGGCCTCCAGCGGCTCCTCGTGCGTGGCCTCCTGTTCGCCCCAACGGGCGTTGCGGAAACGGGCGTTGTCGTCGAGGGTGACCTTGCCGTCGAGCGCGAGGATCTGCCCCTGCGTGGTGCGCACGAGCGGGTTCACCTCGACGAGCAGCGCGTCCTCGCGGGTGAGGACGTCCCACAGGCGTACGAGGACGTCGACGGTCTGCGGCGGCAGTCCCGCCGCCTCGGCGATGCGCGCCCCGACGGCCGAGGTGACGCCGACGGCCGGGTCGATGGGGATCCGGGCCACGGCCTCGGGCCGGGTGGCGGCGACCTCCTCGATCTCCATGCCGCCCTCGGCGGAGGCGATGGCGAGGAAGGTGCCGGCCGCGCGGTCGAGGACGTAGGAGACGTAGAACTCGGCTTCGATGTCGACGGGTTGGGCCAGCATCACCCTTCGTACGGTGTGGCCCTTGATGTCCATGCCGAGGATCTGGCGCGCCGTCAGTTCGGCGGCGGCCGGGTCGGCGGCGAGCTTGACTCCGCCCGCCTTGCCGCGCCCGCCCGTCTTGACCTGCGCCTTGACGACGACGCGGCCGCCGAGGCGGCGCGCGAACTCGCGTGCCTCCTTGGCGGATTCGGTGACCTCGGCCCGCGGGACGGGGATGCCGTGCTCCGCGAACAGGTCCCTCGCTTGGTGTTCGTACAGGTCCATTTGCGGCTCCTGTCTCAGTTCCTGCTTCAGCCCCTGATTCGGCTACGGAAAGGAAAAGTGCTGCACGCCCCCTGGACACCACCCACTCAATGCGGGATACCAGTTTTCATACAGTATTCGGCGACTGTATGCAATGTACGAGGCGCCGGTTGACCGACCGTGGACCAGTAGCGAGGTGAGTCGTTCGTGACCAAGGCACTCGAGGGTGTGCGCGTCCTGGACATGACCCATGTCCAGTCAGGCCCATCCGCCACGCAGATGCTGGCGTGGCTGGGTGCGGACGTCGTCAAGCTGGAGGCGCCGACCGGTGACATCACACGCAAGCAACTGCGTGACATCCCGGACGTCGACTCCCTCTACTTCACGATGCTCAACTGCAACAAGCGGAGCATCACCCTGAACACCAAGACAGAGCGCGGCAAGGAGCTGCTGACCGAACTGATCCGCCGCTCCGACGTGCTGGTGGAGAACTTCGGCCCCGGCGCCGTCGACCGGATGGGCTTCACCTGGGACCGCATCCAGGAGATCAACCCCCGGATCATCTACGCCTCCATCAAGGGCTTCGGCGACGGTCCGTACACCAACTTCAAGGCGTACGAGGTCGTGGCCCAGGCCATGGGCGGCTCGATGGCCACCACCGGCTTCGAGGACGGACCACCGCTGGCGACCGGCGCGCAGATCGGCGACTCCGGCACCGGCATCCACACCGTCGCCGGCATCCTCGCCGCCCTCTTCCAGCGCGAGAACACCGGACGCGGGCAGCGCGTCAACGTCGCCATGCAGCACGCGGTCCTCAACCTGTGCCGCGTGAAGCTGCGCGACCAACAGCGCCTGGCACACGGCCCGTTGGCCGAGTACCCGAACGAGGACTTCGGCGACGAGGTCCCGCGTTCCGGCAACGCCTCCGGTGGCGGACAGCCCGGCTGGGCCGTCAAGTGCGCACCCGGCGGCCCCAACGACTACGTCTACGTCATCGTCCAGCCGGTGGGCTGGAAGCCGCTCACCGAGTTGATCGGGCGGCCCGAACTGGCCGAGGACGCCGACTGGGCCACGCCCGAAGCGCGGCTGCCGAAGCTCAACAAGATGTTCCAGCTGATCGAGGAGTGGTCCTCGACGCTTCCCAAGTGGGAGGTCCTGGACAAGCTCAACGCCCACAACATCCCCTGCGGCCCGATCCTCTCCACCAAGGAGATCATCGAGGACGAGTCGCTGGTGGCCAACGAGATGGTCGTCGAAGTGCCGCACTCGGGACGCGGCTCCTTCAAGACCGTCGGTTCCCCTCTCAAGCTCTCCGACTCCCCCGTCGACGTCACCTCCTCCCCGCTGCTCGGCGAGCACAACGCGGAGGTCTTCATCGGTGAACTCGGCCTCGGGGACGAAGAGTTGCACCTGCTCAAGTCGAACGGAGTGATCTGATTGATGGCCGAGGAACGTGAGCTCAAGGTACGGGCGCTGCTCGACACCGTACGGGCCGAGGGACGTACAGCGCTCACCGCGCCCGAGGGAAAGGTGATCGCCGACGCGTACGGCATCGCGGTCCCGGGCGAGGAGCTCGCGACCGATGCCGACCAGGCGGTGGCGGCCGCGGCCCGCTTCGGCGGACCCGTGGTGCTCAAGATCGTGTCGCCCGACATCCTGCACAAGACCGACGCCGGCGGCGTCATCGTCGGCGTGGACGGCGAGGCCGCCGTACGGGAGGCGTACCAGCGGATCGTCGACAACGCGCACGCCTACGCGGCCGATGCCCGCATCACCGGCATCCAGGTGCAGGAACTGCTGCCCACCGGGCCCGACACCCAGGAGGTCATCGTCGGGTCCGTCACCGACCCGACGTTCGGCAAGGTCGTCGCCTTCGGGCTCGGCGGCGTCCTGGTCGAGGTGCTCAAGGACATCACCTTCCGGCTCGCGCCGGTGTCGGTCGACGAGTCGCTCGACATGCTCGACTCGATCAAGGCCGCGGAGGTGCTGCGCGGAGTGCGCGGCGCCAAGGGCGTCGACCGGGAGGCACTGGCCGAGCAGATCCGCCGCGTGTCCCAACTGGTCACGGATTTCCCCGAGATAGCCGAGGTCGACCTCAACCCGGTGATCGCGACCCCCAAGGGCGCGCTCGCAGCCGACATCCGCGTCATCCTCGCCGAAGGTGAGCAGAAGCAGCGGCGCAAGTACTCCCGCGAGGAGATGCTCACCTCCATGCGGCGGCTGATGCAGCCGTCCTCCATCACCGTGATCGGCGCCTCTAACGAGCAGGGCAAGATCGGCAACTCGGTGATGCGCAACCTCATCGACGGCGGCTTCACCGGAGAGATCCACCCGGTGAACCCGAAGTCCGACGACATCCTGGGCCGCAAGGCGTACAAGAGCGTCACGGACGTGCCCGGTGACGTGGACGTGGCGATCTTCGCGATCCCCGCGAAGTTCGTGGCGTCGGCCCTGGAGGAGGTCGGCCGCAAGGGCATTCCCAACGCGGTCCTCATCCCCTCCGGGTTCGCCGAGACCGGCGAACAGGAGCTCCAGGACGAGATCGTGGCCATCGCCGAGCGGTACGGCACCCGCCTCCTCGGTCCGAACATCTACGGCTACTACTCGACGTGGCAGAACCTGTGCGCCACGTTCTGCACGCCGTACGACGTGAAGGGCGGCGTCGCCCTCACCAGCCAGTCCGGTGGCATCGGCATGGCCATCCTGGGCTTCGCGCGCACCACGAAGACGGGTGTCTCGGCGATCGTCGGGCTCGGCAACAAGTCGGACCTCGACGAGGACGACCTGCTCACCTGGTTCGGCGAGGACCCCAACACCGATTGCATCGCGATGCACTTGGAGGACCTCAAGGACGGGCGCGCCTTCGTGGAGGCCGCGCGCGAGACCGTGCCGAAGAAGCCGGTCGTCGTCCTGAAGGCGGGCCGTACGGCGGCCGGCGCGAAGGCGGCCGGTTCGCACACGGGCGCGCTCGCGGGCGACGACGCCGTGTACGACGACATCCTCAAGCAGGCCGGTGTCATCCGGGCGCCCGGCCTGAACGACATGCTGGAGTACGCGCGGGCGCTGCCGGTGCTCCCGACGCCCAAGGGCGACAACATCGTGATCATCACGGGGGCCGGTGGCTCGGGTGTGCTGCTCTCGGACGCCGTGATGGACAACGGGCTCGAACTGATGGAGATCCCGGCCGACTTGGACGCCGCGTTCCGGAAGTTCATCCCGCCGTTCGGCGCCGCGGGCAACCCCGTCGACATCACGGGCGGCGAGCCCCCGTCGACGTACGAGGCGACGATCCGGCTGGGCCTTGAGGACCCGCGCATCCACTCGCTGGTGCTCGGCTACTGGCACACCATCGTCACCCCGCCCATGGTGTTCGCGGAGGTGACGGCGCGCGTCGTCCAGGAGTTCCGGGAGCGCGGCATCGAGAAGCCCGTGGTCGCCTCGCTGGCCGGCGACGTCGAGGTCGAGGAGGCGTGCCAGTACCTCTTCGACCGGGGTGTCGTCGCGTACCCGTACACGACCGAGAAGCCTGTCGCGGTCCTCGGCGCGAAGTACAAGTGGGCCCGCGCGGCGGGGAAGTTGGGGGGCGGTCGATGACGTAGGCGACCGGCGGGTCCGGTCGGCGGTGTGCGCCGACCGGACCCAGGCCCCGTGCGCACACGAAAGAAATTTGGACAGGGGGCGCTGCCCAGATCTTTCGACGCAAGGGAAACGATCGACATGACAACAACCGATCTGCCGAGTTCCGTCCCCTACAGGGAGGTGACGGACGCCAACGGCCGGATGTACCGCGTTGGCGAGAGCGACATCGACATCATGGGTCGCGGGCGCAAGTGGATGGTCATCCTGCCCTGGGTGGGCATGATGGGCATCTCGTCAGCGGAGTACGCGTTCGCGTCCGCCGAGGACACCCTGCACACCGCGCACCATTGGGACAGCGGACACATCTTCTGGATGATGACCGTCTGGGTGTTCTTCCAGGCGGCCGTGGCCATGCCCGCGGGCAGGTTGCGCGAGAGCGGCAAACTGCCGGCCCGCTGGGCCATGATGCTCGGCGCCGTGGGCACGTTCCTCGGCTATCTGTCGCTGGCCTTCGCACCGCACGTCATCGTCGCCTACATCGGCTTCAGTGTCTTCAGCGGTATGGGCGCCGGCATGGTGTACGCGACCTGCGTCAACATGGTCGGCAAGTGGTACCCGGAGCGCAGGGGCGGCAAGACCGGATTCGTCAACGGCGGCTTCGCCTACGGATCCGTGCCGTTCGTCTTCCTGTTCACCGGGTTCATGGACCTGACCAACTTCCGCTGGGTGCTGGTCTCGGTGGGTGTCCTGCTCGCCGCGATGGTCGCGGTAGCGGGCTCCTTCTTCAAGGACCCGCCGAAGAACTGGTGGCCGGCGAACATCGACCCGCTCAACCCTCCGGAGGACCCGCGGGCCCGCCGGTCGCTGGAGAAGAACCCGCCGGCGGTCAAGCAGTACACACCCATGGAGGCATGGAGGACCGGCCGGGTCGCGCTGATGTGGTTCTGCCTGGCCTGTACGTCGGGTGTGAACATCTTCGGCATCGCCTTCCAGGTCGACATCGGCAAGGAAGCGGGCTTCGCGGGCGGCATCGTGGCCACCGCGATGTCACTCAAGGCGGTCGTCAACGGCACAGGTCGTGGTGTCATCGGCTGGCTCTCCGACCGGTACGGCCGCAAGCAGTGTCTGCTCGCGGTCTGCGTCATCCTGGGCCTCGCCCAGTTCGGCATCATCTGGTCGGCGTCGGAGCAGATGCTCGCGATGTTCCTGATCTTCTCCGCGATCTCCGGATTCGGCGGTGGTGCCATCTTCCCGATGTTCGCGGCCCTGACCGCGGACTACTTCGGTGAGAACAACAACGCCACCAACTACGGAATGGTCTACAGCTCCAAGCTTGTCTCAGGACTCGGCGCGGGCATGGGGTCCGTCGTCGTCGGTGCCTGGGGGCATTCAGGTGCGTTCATCCTGGCCGGCTGCATCTCGTTCTTCGCCGGCTTCGTAGCGATCTTCCTGTCCCCGCCCGGTAGGCCCAAGAACCGTGAGGTACACCCCAACCCACACCCCCTTGGTGAGGAGATGGCTTGATATGACGGCGGAACCTGTCTCCGCTAGTAACACGGCACCGGCTACGGGGAGCCGGTACCGAGAAATCACCGACGAGCACGGCCGGATCTATCGCGTCGGCGAGACCGACCAGGACATCCTCGGGCACTCCCGCAAGTTCATGGTGTATCTGCCATGGGTCGCGATGATGGCCATCAGCGTCTTCGAGTACGCCTACGGGTCGGCCGAGGACACACTCTCGTCCGCGCACGGCTGGTCGCAGTCCAACACCTTCTGGATCCTGAGCATTTGGGTGTTCTTCCAGGCAGGTGTGGCGTTCCCGGCCGGCTGGCTGCGGGAGAAGGGCATCATGCCGGCCCGTCGGGCCATGTACGTGGGCGCCTTCATGTGCCTGTTCGGCTTCCTCGCGCTGTCGCACCTCGACAACGTGTGGCTGGCCATCCTCGGATTCGGCGTGATCGGCGGGCTCGGCTCCGGGTTCGTGTACGCGACCTGCATCAACATGGTCGGCAAGTGGTATCCCGAACGAAAAGGCGGCAGGACAGGTTTCGTCAACGGAGGCTTCGCCTACGGCTCGCTTCCGTTCATCTTCATCTTCAACTACGCCTTCGACACCTCGAACTACCACCGGGTGCTCGACATGATCGGCGCCTATGTGCTGGTCGTGGTGCTGGTGTGTGCCTTCTTCTTCCGTGACCCACCGAAGAACTGGTGGCCCTCGGAGGTCGACCCGCTCGCCAAGGGCGGCAACAGCAAGAGCGAGGCGGCCCTCGCCAAGAACCCGCCGGCCGTCAAGCAGTACTCCCCCATGGAAGCCATCAAGACGGGCCAGCTGCCGCTGATGTGGCTGAGCCTGGTCCTGACGGCAGGTGTGTCGATCTTCGGCATCTCCTTCCAGGTCGACTTCGCCAAGGAGGTCGGCTTCGGTCCGCTGGTCGCCGCCTCTTCGATGGGTGTCATGGCGGTCATCAACGGTGTCGGCCGCGCCGTGGTCGGCTGGATGTCCGACGTGTGGGGCCGCAAGCCGAGCCTGATCCTCGTGATCGTCGTCCTCGGCCTCGCCCAGTTCGGCATCATCTGGGCGGGCGATGTCCGCAGCGAGTGGCTGTTCCTGGTCTTCGCGTTCCTGTCAGGCTTCGGTGGCGGCGCGTTCTACCCGATGTTCGCGGCGCTGACCCCGGACTACTTCGGGGAGAACTACAACGCCACCAACTACGGCCTGGTGTACAGCGGGAAGCTCGTCAGCGGCCTGTTCGGCGGCGGTCTCGGCTCGATGGTGGTCGGCGCCTGGGGCTACAACGGGGCGTACGCCCTGGCCGGCGGGATATCCATGCTGGCGGCGCTCGTGGCGCTGCTGCTGCGACAGCCGGGGCGGAACGAGAAGGCGGTATCCTTGACATGATCACGTAAAGCGAGTCTGTAACAGTTGAGTGGGGCCCGGCCTTTTCGGCCGGGCCCCACTCATGTGCGCTGTGCGCTACTTCCGCAGGGCCGCGAGGTTGTCGTAGCCGATGCGGGCGTGGGTCAGGGACTGGGCGGGGTCGGTGGAGCTGGGCGCGTTGTCCTGCTCGACCATGGGGTTGTGGTAGTTGCGGGCGCCGACCCGCTTGAAGAACGTTCGGTAGTCGATGACACCTTCGCCGAAGGGCACCATGTCGTAGCCCATGCCGTTGGTGTCGTTGCGGGTGCCGTCCTTCGCGTGGAAGAGCGGGTAGCGCGCGTTGTGGGCGACGACGAGGGCGGCCGGGTCGAAGACCTTCTCCCGTGTGGAGCCGTCGTGCGCGGTGTAGGTGTGGAACTTGTACTGGGCCACGTGCGCCCAGAAGATGTCCATCTCCAGCCACACCGTCTTCGGGTCGCTGACCCGCAGGAAGTACTCCAGCTTGCGGATGCCGGAGCTGCGGGTGGGCCTGCCCTGGTCGTCGAGCGGTCCGCCGTCGAGCAGGAATCCGTACGCGGCGTCGTGGTTGTGCGTGTAGAGCTTGAGGCCCGCACGGTCCGCGATCCGCCCCAGCGCGTTCCACTTGTCGGCGGCGACGTCCCAGTCCGCCTTGTACGAGCTGCCGGTGGGGTCGCCGCCGGTGCCCATGTGGTCCATGCCGAGGATGTTCGCGATCTCCAGGTGCTTCTTGAACTGGTCGGTGTCGGCCTGGGTGAGCGGCCAGGACGCGGGGATGAAGCCGTGGTTGCCCTGGGCGCGCAGGCCGTACTCGTCGAGCCACGAGCGCAGCAGTTTCGCGCCCGCGACGGACTCCAGGTTCGCCCCTCCGGGCGCGTTGGCGTGCTGGCCGTAGCCGGCGAACTCGACCTGCTTGTACCCGTAGCGGGCCAGCTCCTTGAAGACCTCGCGGAAGCCCGAGGGCAGGTTGCTGCTCAGCGGGTCGCGGCCGGTGGCGTCGCGCACGGTGTACAGGATGATGCCGCGCTTGTCGGCGGGGACCAGCCTGGTACCGGGGCCGCCGCCGGAGGAGCCGGGCGCCGGCTGGGCGAGTGCGGGTGCGGCGCCGAACACGGGCGCGGCGATGGCGGCGCCGGCGACCGCGGTGCAGGTGCTGAGGAAGCGGCGGCGGTTGATGCCGAGGCGGGATCTGAGGGCCTCGTCGGGGTCGGGGGTGGTGTGGAGTTCGGTCACGGTGTCTTCCTTCGATCCGGTGATTCCGGGCTCAGGGCCCGGGCCTTGTCAGTGGCTTGTGCTTCACTCTCTGTAACTGCTCCTCCTGCCAGGGCGAGGAGCAGGGCTTTCACTTCGGTGGCCGCGACGCGGCCGGAGAACACGTGGGGGGTGGAGCACAGGATGAGCGGACCTTCCTCCTCGCTCGCCGGGAGCCGGCCGTGGCTGCCGCGAATAGGCGAGGCGTCCAGCGGGACGACCGCCATGCGATAGCGCATGCCGAGCTTCTTGCGGGCGAGGGCGGTGGCCGCCTTGACCTTCACATAGGGGTCGAGGGGGTCCATGAAGAGTTCGACCGGGTCGTAGCCGGGCTTGCGGTGGATCTCGACGAGCTGCGCGAAGTCGGGCGCGCGGGCGTCGTCGAGCCAGTAGTAGTACGTGAACCAGGCGTCGGCCTCGGCGATGGCGACGAGCTCGCCGGAGCGCGGATGGTCGAGCTGGTGCGCCTTCTTGCCCTCGTCGTCGAGGAGTTGCTCGATGCCGGGCAGCTCGGCGAGCGCCGCGCGCGTGGCGTCGAGGTCCTCGGGGCGGCGTACGTAGATGTGCGCGATCTGGTGGTCCGCGACGGCGAAGGCGCGGGAGGCCATCGGGTCGAGGTACTCCATGCCGTCCTGCGTGTGCACTTCGAGCAGTCCCGCGCGGCGCAGCGCCCGGTTGATGTGGACGGGGCGGTCGGCGCGGGTGATGCCGTACTCGGACAGGGCGACGACGGTACGGCCCTCGGCGCGGGCGTCGTCCAGGAGCGGGGCGAGGGCGGCGTCGAGGTCGGCGGCCGCCCGGTGGGAGCGCGGGTCGTCGGGGCCGTAGCGCTGCAGGTCGTAATCGAGGTGCGGGAGGTAGCTCAGGATCAGGTCGGGGTGGCTGGTGGCCAGGACGTGGCGGGTGGCATCGATGATCCACCGGCTGGAGACGAGGTCGGCGCCCGGGCCCCAGAAGTGGAACAGGGGGAACGTGCCGAGCTTGTCGGTGAGTTCGTCGTGCAGGGCCGGGGGCCGGGTGTAGCAGTCGGGTTCCTTGCGGCCGTCGGCGTAGTAGACGGGACGGGGGGTGATCGTGATGTCGGTGTCGGCGCCCATGGCGTACCACCAGCAGATATTGGCGACCGTGTAGCCGGGGTGGGCGCGGCGGGCGGCGTCCCAGAGCTTGTCACCGGCGACGAGACCGTTGTGCTGGCGCCACAGCAGTACGTCGCCGAGTTCGCGGAAGTACCAGCCGTTGCCGACGATGCCGTGCTCGGCGGGCGTCGTGCCGGTCAGGAAGGTGGACTGGGCGGCGCAGGTGACCGCGGGCAGCACGGTGCCGAGCGGGGCGCGGGACCCGGACCGACCGAGCCGTTCGAGGTTCGGCATGTGCTCGAGCAGACGGGGGGTGAGACCGACGACGTCCAGGACGAGGAGCGGGGTAGGCACCTCAAGCCCCGCCGGCGATTGAGGCGCGGGGTCCGGGGCGGAGCCCTGTGGCGTGGGGCCGGAGCCGCCCCGGGCATCAGACGACCGACCGGAGGTCATGGCAGCTCCTTGAGGCCGAGATCGGTCAACAGGTCCCGCGCCAGGGCGAGTTCGGCGGCGATGCCGTCGGCGAGCTGGGGACGCCCGCGCGGGCGCAGGGCCGGCGGCAGCGCCTGCCAGGTGTAGGTCTCGACCTCCAGGTGGCGGGTGAGCGGGTGGGTCCCGCCGACGAGGCGGGTCAGCGTGTCCTTGAGGACATCGAGCGTGGAGGTGAGGGGAGCCGCGGGGGCGGCGTGCAGCGGGACGTGGAAGTGGGCGCGCCAGGGCACGCCCTGCGGCAGGCCCTGCCCGTCCGCCGACAGGGCTTCGCCCAGGTCGTCGACGCCGTGCAGGGTGCCGTCGGCGCGGGCGCGGGTCTGGTGCAGGAAGCGGGGTTCGTCGAACGCGGCGAGTGCGGCCCGGACTTCGGGCAGATGGGGGTGTTCGGCATGGAGGGCGGCGGAGAGCTGTGCCTTCACGACGGGGACGCGGGCGGTGGCGAGGGCGTCGAGCGCGGCGTCGGGCTGTTCGAAGGAGGTGGCGAGGTGGCAGGTGTCCAGGCACAGGCCGATGCGGTCGGCGCGGGCGACGTCGGTGAGGGGGCCGATGGCGTCGCCTGTGGTCTCGACGGTGCAGCCGGGTTCGGGTTCCAGGCCGACGCGGATCGAGCGGCCGGTCAGCTCCTCGATGGTGTCGAGGCGTTCGGCGAGGGTGCGCAGGGCGGCGCGGGCCCGTTCGGCGCGCTGCGGGTCGTGGGCGGTGCGCCAGGCGAGCGGCAGGGTGGAGACGGTGCCCTCGGTGGCGTCGGCGGGCAGCAGGGCGCCGAGCAGCCTGGCCAGGTCGACGGTGTGAGTGAGGCGCTCCTCGTCGGCCCAGTCCGGCTTGTAGACGCGGTACTTGACCTCCGCGGCACCGAAGCCTTCGTAGGGGAAGCCGTTGAGGGTGACGACCTCGAGGCCGCGCCGGTCGAGTTCGGTGCGCAGTCCGCGCAGCGCGGTGGGGTCGGTGATCAGGGCGCGGGCGGCGTCCCTCGCGAGCCACAGGCCGATGCCGAGGCGGTCCCTGCCGAGGCGTTTGCGCACGGGTTCGCAGTGGTCGCGCAGTTGGGCGAGGACGCCGTCGAGGGTCTCGGCGGGGTGCACGTTGGTGCAGTACGCGAGGTGGACGGTGGAGCCGTCGGGGTGCCGGAAGCGCATGGGTCACTCACCGCCGCGCAGGATCGAGTTGCCTTCGTGGGTGGCGGGTTCCGTCGCCGGGACGTCGAGCCGAAGGCGGTCGCTGAGTCCGTAGAACGCGACCGGGTTGCGCCACAGCACGCGGTCGACGTCGTCGGCGGTGAAGCCGGTGGCGAGCATGGCGTCGGCGACCTTGCGGGTCTTGAGCGGGTCGCTGTTGCCCCAGTCGGCCGCGGAGTTGACGAGGACCTTCTCCGGGCCGTGGGCGCGCAGGATCTCCACCATCCGCTCCTCGTCCATCTTGGTGTCCGGGTAGACGGAGAAGCCGAGCCAGGCGCCGGAGTCCTTCGCCTCCTTGACGGTGGTCTCGTTGAGGTGGTCGATCAGGACACGGTCGACGGGCAGCGCGGACTCGCGGACGACGTCGAGGGTGCGTCGCAGGCCGGCGAGCTTGTCGCGGTGCGGGGTGTGCACGAGGGCGGGCAGGCCGTGGTCGGCGGCCAGTTGCAGCTGGGCGGCGAGCGCGGTGTCCTCGGCGGCGGTCATGGAGTCGTAGCCGATCTCGCCGACGGCGACGACGTGGTCCTTCACGAGGTAGCGGGGCAGCGCGTCCAGGACGGGGGTGCAGCGCGGGTCGTTCGCCTCCTTGGGGTTGAGGGCGATCGTGCAGTGGTGCGCGATGCCGTGCTGGGCGGCGCGGAAGGGCTCCCAGCCCAGGAGGGAGTCGAAGTAGTCGTAGAACGAGGCGGGCGAGGTGCGGGGCTGGCCGAGCCAGAAGGCCGGCTCCACCAGGGCCCGGACTCCGGCGGCGTGCATCGCCTTGTAGTCGTCGGTCGTGCGCGAGGTCATGTGGATGTGGGGGTCGAAGAGACGCATCAGGACTCCTTGCCGTGGGGGTCGGCCCGGCCGTCCTTCAGGGGCTCGGGCGCGGTGAGGGCCAGGACGCGGTGCAGGTCGTCGGGGACGGGGCGCCCCGCGGCGGTGCGTTCGTCGGCGAAGTCGCCCAGCATGCGGGCGAGTTCACCGTCGCCGAGGGCGCGCTCGGTAAGGCGCGCCAGGGCGTCCACGGGCACCCCGGTGAACAGGCACTTGAGGACGGCGTGCCGCCATGCGTGGGCGGGCAGGTGGGCGGCGGCGTACGGCCCGACGGCGGCTTCCACCAGGCGGGTGTCGTTGGCGCGCAGGGCGTCCTCGATCAAGGGGAGGGCGCCTGGGCCTTCCACCAGGTGGGGCAGGGCGAGCAGTACGGCGCGGCGTTCGGCGGCGGTGCCCTGCGTGTACAGCGCGGTGAGCGTGGCGGTGTCGGCGCGGGCGGCGTGCAGCAGCAGGAGCCGGGCGGCGTCCGCGTGCTCGTCGCCGGTGCGGCGGGCGGCTTCCGCGAACCGTAACTCCCATGGTTCGACGCCATGTTCGGGTGCGCCGGGGGCGGGGCGCGCGGCCGCGTCGGCGAGCGCCGCGTGCAGCCAGGCGTGGGCGGTGGCGTCCAGCGCGGCGTCGAGGCGTGCGCGGACGGTACCGAGGGCCGGGAGGGAGCCGGTGCCGTACGTCATGGTGTGCCTCCTCGTGGCGCCGGCCGGGTCACGGAGCGCAGGAAGTCGAGGGACCGGGCTGCCAGTTGGGGGCCCGCGTGGGAGTGGCGGGGCAGTTCGACGACGGTCAGGCCCCGGTAGCCGGTGGCGGCGAGGGCGTCGAGCACGGGCGGGAAGTCGATCTCCCCTTCCCCGAACGGCAGATGCTCGTGCACGCCCCGGCGCATGTCCTCGATCTGCACGTGCCGCAGCCAGGGCGCCGCCGCGCGGACGCAGTCGGCGACAGGCAGCGGCTCCAGGCACTGGCAGTGCCCGATGTCGAGGGTCAGACCGAGCCCTTCGGGGCTGCCCAGGTCACGGCGCAGCCGGTGGAAGTCGGCGATCGTGCCGAGGAGATGGCCAGGTTCGGGCTCGATGGCGAGAGGGACGCCGGCGGTGTCGGCGGCCTCCAGTACGGGGGTGAGTGCCGCGGCGAGGCGCTTCCAGGCGGCGTCCGGGGCGGTGCCGTCGGGGGTGACGCCGCTGAAGCAGTGCACCGCGTGGGCGCCCAGGTCGGCGGCGACCCGGACGGCGCGGACGAGCAGTCGGATACGGGCGGCCCGGGCATCGGGGTCCGGGTCGAGGAGGGAGGGGCCGTGCTTGCGGCGTGGGTCGAGAACGTACCGGGCGCCGGTCTCCACGGTGACCGTGAGCCGATGCCGGTCCAGGGCACGGGCCACCTCGCGGGTGCGGGCCGGCAGGTCCGGGGCGAGGGGGTCGAGGTGCATGTGGTCGAGGGTGAGCCCGACACCGTCGTAGCCGAGATCGGCGAGGAGCCCGAGGGCATCGGCGAGCCGCAGATCGGTGAGGCCGTTGGTGCCGTAGCCCCAGCGGGGTGGGGTGTGGTCGGGGGCGGGGGCGGGCCCGGTCGAGGTCATGTGACGCTCACCCTCTTTGCGAAGCGGCGGGCGAGTGGGGCGAGGGCGAGGGTCGCCAGCGCGGTCACCGGGGCTCCGGAGCGGGCGGACAGGGCGGATTGGAGGGGGACGAGCGCGCGGATGCCGGCGCCGACGGCGCGTTGGGTGAGCGGGGGCGAGGGGTTGAGGGCGGCGTGGAGGAGGGGTCGCAGGGCGGTGACGGCGTACACGGCGGCGGGGACCGCGACGGTGATCGGGGCGGGACTCGTGGGACGGCCCCGTCCGGAGCGAGTCGGTGACGCGGGCGGGGCCTCCTCCGGAAGCGGCCGCCGCGCCCGCGTGGTGAGCAGCGTCGCGGCGATCGCGCCACCTACGGCCAGCGCCTCCAACGGACCGGCACTCGACCCGCCCTGGGCCTCGGTACGGGAGACGGTGGTGACGGCTGTGGTGTGGACGGCGAGGGTGGCGGCGGCGGTGAGCGCCGGGGCCAGGGGGCCGAGGACCCCCACCGAAGAGGTGACCCCGGCGCGGACCGCCCTCAAGCCACCACGCGCCCCCGCCTGGGCTGCGGCCGCGGCGGGGAGCAGGCCCGCGATACCGGACGCCCTCGCCCCTTCGGTGGCCCCCACAAGGGTCGACTTCACGACGCCACGCGCCCCCGCCCCGGCGGTCGCCGCAGGGACGGCCCGGCCCAGGACGCCACGCGACCCCGCCGGGGCCGACGCCGCCGCTCCCATCAGCAGGTCGAGGCCGCGGGCCGCGCCCATCGCCGCCGGGCCCGCCGCGGTGCCCTTGAGGCGCAGGTCGTACGCCCACACCGTCGCCGCGAGCGCCGTGGCCAGCGCGCCGGTCGTCCGGCCGGCCCGGCAGGCCAGGGCGAGGCCGGTCCCGGTGAGCACCCCCGCCGCCGCCAGGGCGTGGGCGGGGCGGACGCGGCCGGAGGGGAGCGGGCGGTGCGGGCGGTCGCGGGCGTCCTCGTCCCGGTCGGCCCAGTCGTTGAGCGTCATGCCCGCCGCGTACAGGCTGACGGAGGCGCCGATGGCGAGGAGCGTGCCGCGGGTGGGACGGGATCCCGTGGCGGCCGCCCCGGCCAAGGCGTCGCCGGGCACGGTGAACAGGGCCGGGAACCGGAGCAGTTCGGCCCAGGCCCGGCCCCGGCCCCGGCCCCGGCCCCGGCC
>NZ_JAOZYC010000203.1:0-30916 GCF_035798155.1 Streptomyces endophyticus
GCCGAACACGTTCGGCATGATCAGCCGCGTTCCCGAACCGGTGAGCGACACAATCACACGAGGGGGCAGCCGAGTTGGACTCCAACGGTGCGAGCGCGTACACATACGACAACAGGGCCTCCCGGTACAGCTCTTGGCTTCGACGACCACTGAGCTACCGAGGGGCCCTGTCTCCATGCCCACGACCCGCGACGACCACCCGATCGAGACTCCCGTTCGACGCACACACCTCAAGATCGGAACGACAACAACCACTGAAACACCAGGTCAGGGGCCTGATCCGCATCGCGGGTCAGGCTCCTGAGTGGTTTCTGGGGTCGTCTTGGGAGCCGTTTGGGAGCCAGTCACGGGATCCGGCTCCCGAATCTCCCGGGAATCAAGCAGCCATCTCCGACACCGGGACGGTTTCCTCCGGTGGGTCGAGAAGCTTGAACGCGCAGTCCCCCGGGCGCCGCCCCAAGCGCTGGACCATCAGTGCGCCCAGAAGCGCGGCTCCGGGTCCGCGCACCGGCCCCGCCTCGGTACCGACGAAGATCAGGCCGTTCTCGTCCGGCTGCCAGTTCTCGTACTCGCTTCCGGCAACCGATGCGAGGCAGAAACCGAGGAGGTCGGCCTGTAGCCCAGTGGGCAGGTCACCGCGTAGGAATACCAGCGGATGCGCCACCCCCTCGTCGTCGTAACCAGCTGCCACGACGGCACCAAGCCCTTTAGGCAACGGGTACATGTCTTTGGGGATGTCCTCCACGACGCCCTTGAGGTGGAGGACGGCAACGTCTTTCAACTCGGCGAAGACCTCCTCGTCACATCGCCAGCCGTCCTTCGGCGCCCAGTGCCCGTCGCCGTAGAGGTCCAGGACATCTGCCGTCGCCTCCGGTGGTTCTGCTGCCACCGACTCCGGCAGGTCATCCACTTCCTCCACCGTCGCGCCTTGACCCTCCGTCTCCGGCCAGAACCCCAGGACGGGATAGGGCCGGTGGATGTAGTGAGCCAGCAGAGACCGGGCGGCGAATGCGACTTGGGCATCGCTCAGTCCGGGACGCATGAGGATGCATAGCCGCCCTGTGATGACGCCCAGCGCCGCGTGCATGTTCTGCTCCCCCAGGTCGAACTCAACCGCCCGTGCGTCCATCGCCTCCATCAGCACCGGAAGCTCCAGCCCCCAGGCGTCATGCGCCCGGATCCTGCCCGGCGCCTGGTTCTCGTCCCGAGGCCCCTCTGACGCCCATTGCGTTGCTCGCGATTGCATGAGTTGTCCTTCCGCTGTTTGAACCAGGTCACCCACTCTTGGGCTGGTTCATTGAGCAGAAGTCCTAAAGTCATGAAATGCCCTCTCGTGCATGCCGCGCTTGCCACGCTCAGCAGCACGGGGTGGCGCCGATGCCTCTCTGCGCCGCGCTCCCATCTCAAGCGCCGAGGAAAATCACCAATACGGCTTGTGCCGCGACGGCCGCAAACGGTACGACCATCCTCATGCACCCCTGGTCTCCGCTGAACGGCCGCCAGCTTGATCTCCTCACCCGCATCGAGGCGGGAGCAGATCCCGTCACCTCGGACAGCCCCGAGCTCGCCATCACCACTCGTGCGCTCAAGAATCGCGGGCTGGTCTCCATGCCGAGGCAGAGCGGCAAGTGGCGGGCGGAGATCACGGACGCGGGGCGGTTCTATCTGGAGCATGGGCATCACCCGGACCGCCCCGAGCCGACGCCGCGTCGCAAGCCGCTCCGGGCCGCGTCCGTATCCGAAGCCCCTGCTGCTCCGCCGGCCACTGCTACTGCTCCCGTTCCCAAGCCGAAACCGGCGCGTGTCGCCAAGCCCGCGCCTCCATCGCCCGCAGAGACCGGTACGGCTCTGATCGCAGAGGTGCAGCAGGCTGGACGGTTTCTTCGGATCCCCGACCCGAACGATGCGGAGCGCGCTCGCTACCGTCGGGCCTTCGACGCGGCACGGCAATGCGCCCCGGAGGGCTATCACCTCAAGTACAGCGGGCGAGCCAAGGGCGACTTCTTCCTCGGACTGCTCCGGATCACCGGTGAGGACGACACCGAGTGGAATCGGATCCGTCTGGCGCGCAGTCGCGTGATCACCGATGTCGAGGACGTGCTTGCAGCGGTCACCACCGATCACAGCGCCTTCGAGATCTCGGACGACGCGCTCCCGCGTGTGCTCTCGCTCCTGCGCCTCCTTGCGGAGCAGGCCCTCGCCCGGCACGGAGAGATCGCAGTGTCCAAGAAGCGCAGGCAGGTGAAGCCCCTGCTCACGGTTCACGGCAGGACATACGAGGTGACCTTCCGGGAGCGGCAGAAGCCGGTCCGCTACGTGCCTAAGGAGGCAGGACGCCGAACGTACGACTGGCAGCGGGTCACCCCGGCGCACCGCCTCGAACCGTCGGGGGAGCTGGAACTACACGTCACCCAGCAGCATCAGGGTTATGGCCCCTACTCCGGTCAGGGCTGGAAGAAGGAGTGGGCCGATACCGCGAAGAAGCAGCTGGAGGATCAAGTCGATTCGGTCCTGCGGGCGTTGAAGGCTCATGCCGAGGACCTGGAGCGTGGACGGCTTGAGCGCGAGGCGGAGCAGCAGCGGCTGAGGGAGGAGCGGGAGCGCCAGGAGGCCGAACGGCGGCGTCTGGAAGCTGAACAGCAGGAGCTCACGCGAAAGGAGTGGGAACGGGCTGTCAGTTCCGCGTCGATCAAGGCAGCGCAGGCAGTACGAACCGAGCGCTTCGGCACGGCTCTGGGGCAGTGGCGGACCGCCGGAGAGATCCGGGAGTTCTGCGCTGCACTGGATGAGGCCGTCACGGCGTCGGAGGATCTTGTCGAGGCCGAGCGGCTGCGGGAATGGTCGGCGTGGGGGAAGACGGAGGCGGACCGGCTCGATCCCACGCTGAGCGGACGCGGCCTAGCGACGCACGACTTCCATGCGGAGCCAACCGGGAAACAGTTGCGGCCCTTCCTCGATGGATGGCATCCGAAGCGCCCGGAGAAGGTGGAGCCGGAGCCGCCGACCGCACCGCCCAAATCCGATCCGGATCCCTGGCGCGGCCTTACCGACGCACGTCAGGATCCAGGGTGGCGATGGGGACGCCAAGGTCGCGCGCAATGGTGGAGGCGATGACACCGTGCCCGCGTTCGCGTAGGGCCCTCGTCGCCTTTTCTACCAGCTCACCGAGCCTGACGACCTCGGCACGCAGGGCTACCAATTCGTCGTAGCGCTCGGCTTTGTCCTCACCGCACCATGCGCGGACGGTCCGCAGGATCGCTGCCTGCGCATCCAGTTTTCGGTCGTCCCGGCGGCCGTAGGCGTACCAGGATGGCTGCGCGCGTTCCTGCTCCAGCGCCTGCTGCTTGCGGTCGATCTCGGGCAGGATCTCTTCAGCGAGGCTGCAGGCAACCTGCCGGGCAATGCGCCCGGTGACGGGCCAGCCGACCAGGCACGTGCCGTCGCGCCTGACATACACCATGGCGTCCTCCTGCAATTCACCTCCCTCTACACCGAGTTGCTGCGCGACCGTGTCCAGACGGTTCAGCTCCAGGATTCCGGCGTCGGCCACACCGCGACGCAGACGCAGGGCGCTCTTCGGCCGAACGAAGCCGAGGATCGTCAGCGCGGCCTCGAAGTCAACGGTGCCTCGTACGTGTCGCGACGCTTCAGCCAGGGCCAGCTCGCCCGCATCGTCTTTGCGAAACACGTCGATATCAGCCCAAGGGACAACCAGAGAGGTGGGGTTGACCCACTCCTGGAGACCGGAGTCGTCGCCGTCGAGGAACCGTACGTGAATCCATCCGCTTTTGCCGGGACCGCCAACACGAACGATCTCGACCTCGCGCAATGGGCCGCCCAGCTCCTTCGGCCTCGCTCGGTATGCCCAACGCTCTTCCGCTTCCATGCGTCTATTGAGCCAGCTCCGACGTGGCCGCAACCGGCATTCGCAACAAGGGGCCGTATCGCTAACCGCGCGCTGCACTCCGCGCACGCAAGAGCTCGTTCAGCGCGCGCACGGGCGACGTGGGGCCCATCGTGAGCCGGGCGTCGAGAGCCGCCTCCCACTGCTCGGTCAGACCGGCCCTGAGACGCTTGCGCATGCCTGGTGTGACATGGGCATAGCGCGCGGATACCGAGCCGTCGATGTGGCCCATGCGTTCGTCCATGAGGACCTTTTCCGTGCCGAGGTCCTCCATCATTGTGCGGTGCGTGTGGCGCAAGCCGTGCGGTGTGAGGCCCTTGGCGACCGGAATCCAGCAGGCGTCAGCACGGTTCGTGGCTCCTCGGCCGCGGGCCGGGACGCCAGGCCACGGCTCGCCGAGGATCGGCACCGGACGGGCCTCCTGCGGCGACTTCTTCGGGTACCAGCCGGAGACTGCCGGGGTGAACAGCCAGGTGGCGAAGCCGTTGCGACGCCAGTGGGACGCGTGCTCCGGCACGTGTCCGCCTCGCACGAATCCGAGGTCCGCTACGGCCTGCTCGACTCGGGCCCGGGTCGCCTCCTGTACGCGGTGAGGGTGGTTCAGGACGTTGGACACCGTGCCCGGAGAAACCTCCGCGCGACGTGCGACGTCCACCAACTTCGCTCCCTGATGGCCGCCGGTACGCGCGGCGCCCTGGCTTCGGAAGACGTATGTCCTGCCGTGGCAGGGGCAGGGGGTCGGTTTCGTGCGGGCGATGTGGTTGAAGACCATGGCGGACAGCCAGTCCGGCGAGTCGATGGTGCGGTAGCTGTCGTCCTTGGGCGGGACGCGTACCAGTTCGCCGGTGTCGAGTTCGTACAGCTGCCATTCGACGCGTACAGCCTCCCGGCGGATGAACTCCGTTTCCAGGCCCACAATTTCGCCCCACCGCATGCCCGTGTACCCCTTGAGGATCACCGCGACGAACTCGTCGTCGCGGCCCGACAGGAGAGCCGCCCGTTCGGCGGTCAGCAGGATGCCGAGCGCGTCGGTGACGACCTTCTCCGGGCCGCGGTCGCGGGAGCGTCCGGCGCGTTTTCCTCGGCCTCGTCGCCGGACGGCCGGGTTCGACGTGAGCAGCCCTTCGTCGATCGCGTCTTCGAAGATCAGGTGGAGTGTCGAGCGCCAGGTCTTGACGCTGGTGGCCGCGTACGCAGCTCGTTCCTTCTTCTCCCACAGCTCCACGTCGGTGCGCAGGATGCCGGCGAGGGCCTTGTCCTCGAAGTCGGGGAGCAGGTGCTCCTCGATGTGGCGCTTGTAGTTCTGCATCGTCGACGCGGCGAGGTCCTGGGCCGCGTACCAGCGGCTCGCGTACTCGCCGAAGGTCTCCTGGCCGAGTGCCGGGTCTCGCCAGTCGCCGCGCCGGTACTTGTTCTCCGCCTCGGCTGCGGCCCGTTGGGCCTCGCCCTTCGTGGCGAAGTGGATCGCCTTGCCGTCGTCTCCGACGACCGTGTTGTGCTTGCCGGGCGCGGTCTTGTAGCGGCCGCGCCAGTAGTTTCCACGCTTCTCGGCGAAACCCACGAAGTCCTCCCCTCCTCGCGTCGGCGGCTATGCCGCAGTTCCGTATTGCCCCTGTGCGGCTCGGCGGGGTGGCCGGGCGCGGAGGTAAGTGGTGGGCGCGGACTCGGGGCGCCGAGAAGCGGCACGGGAGGGAGCCGGGTTGGACGCGACAACCGTCGCTTGCCGAGGTGCGGCGGGTCGGGTCTCGTGCATGCGGATGATCTCCGCGAGGTGATCGCTTGTGAAGCGGTAAGCCCTGCCTACGCGAGTGAAGGGAATCAGCCGACGGCGGGCGCGGTCCTTGACCCACCAGGCAGAGCAACCGAGCACTTCGGCGATCTCCTCCGGACGGTGGAGGCGTTCCGGCGTGGAGTCGACGGGCGCAGGTCGCGCGAGGGCAGGGGGTATTGCGGATTGGCGCAAGGGGGTTCCTCTTCGTTCGGGCGCCGGTGCGGCAACACCGGTGCGCCGGTCGATCGGTAGGGATGGCGGTGGACATCCGTGCCGGAGGTTTGCGGATCCGGCGCGGGTGGTGGGATCGGGGGTTATGCCTCGTCGTCGGCCGTGGCGTCGGCGTCGCCGGGCGGAGGGCCGTGCATCTTCAGCATGGTCTTACTGGCCTCTTCCGCGATGGCGTTGGAGACCATGACGTCGGCTTCATCGCGGATGTCGGGGTGCTCGGCGAGGTAGGCGTCGAGGGTGTCGCGGGCCTCGGTGAACGCGGCGTTGGCTCTCTGGGTGCCACGGAACGCGTCGATGACGGTGTCGATGAGTTCCATGGCGCGTGCCTGGGCGGCGAGTTGTGGCGGGCCGACGAGGTTGCGCAGGTCGAGACCGAAGACGTTGGCGAAGCCGATTGCCTCGTCGAGGTTGATGCGGCGCTTGCCGTTCTCGATGCGCCAGACCGCGGACGGGTTCATGTCGAAGCCGGCCTCGTTCAGCCGGTCGGACAGGGCGTTGGTGCTCCAGCCCCGCGCTTCGCGTTCCAGCTTGATGCGCACCGCGACGTTGTCCTCGCCGCTGAGCAGGACGCCTTGCGATGGATCTCCGTCAGCCATGACGCTCCTTCCGTTCGTAGCGGTCCCCTGCCATTCGCAGGACTCGCCAACCGTAACACGCGCCCTGCGTATCGCATTACCCTTCTGCGAATCGCAATTCATGTGGCATGCTGATAGCCCCACACCGCTGCCCGCGCGGGTAGCCCGGGACACGAAAAAGCCCCCGGCAGTGCCGGGGGCTTCAAGCGCAAACCTCTCAACCGCCATCCCTAGCGATCAACACGCGAGGCCGGGATTGCCGTCCCATAGGCCCGCGAGCAGAGGAGCTGCAGCCCAGTATGGCCGATCCCGACCCGAACCGCACCACCCCGCCGCCTCTGCCGCCCATGGAGGCGCTGGAGTCGCCCTACAACGTGGACGCCGAACGTGCGGTCCTCGGCGCCTGCATGCACGACGCCGCCGTCATCGACACGGTCCGCCCCGTCCTGGGCGACGACGCCTTCTACCGGCCCGCACACGAGACCATCTGGCGCGCGCTCCTGGCCCAGCGCCGCGAGGACAAGCCGACCGACCCGATCGTGCTGAGCGAGGTGCTCCAGCAGCAGGGCGACCTGCAGCGTGTCGGCGATCGCGTCTACCTGCACCAGCTCGCCGACGCCCTCTACGGCATCACCAGCGCGGAACATCATGCGGAGATCATCCGGCAGAGGGCCGACCTGCGTCGTCTCCTCACTTCTGCCGTACGTACCGTCCAACGCGCCCAGGAGCCGGGAGCCGACCCCGAGGCGATCCGCAGCGACGCCGAAGCGGAAATGCGCGCCGAACGTGAGCGCGCCCTCTCCTCGGGGCAGGGGCGCCTGGCCCGCTTCGCCGTCGACGGCTGGAGCTTCGTGCGCGAGACCGGAGCCGATACCGAACCCCTGTGGGGCACCCGGGAACAGACCGTGTGGGCGCCCGGCGAGAGCCTGATGATCGTTGGCGCTCCCGGGGTCGGGAAGACCACCCTGGCCCACCAGGTGATCTTCGCCCGGCTTGGTCTTCAGGAGACCGTCCTGGAGCTGCCGGTCGCCCCGAGCCGCCGGGTGCTCTACCTGGCCATGGACCGGCCCAAGCAGATCGCGAAGGCCATGGCGCGGCGCGTCTTCGACACCGACGAGAAGATCCTGCAAGACGGGCTCGTCGTCTGGCAGGGGCCACTGCCTGCCACCCTCGACAAGGAACCCGACCTCCTCGCCGACCTCGCCGCCGCCCACCAGGCCGACACCATCGTGATCGACAGCCTCAAGGACGCGGTCAGCACCATGGTCGACGACAGCCTCGCCGTCGCCTTCCACAACGCCCGCATGCGCGCCCTGCGCGGCGGCGTGGAGATCCTGGAGCTGCACCACCAGCGCAAGGCCACCGCCGACGCACCACGCGGCCAACGCCCCGCCCTCGACCAGGTCTACGGCTCCACCTGGCTGACCGCCGGCGCGGGCAGCGTCCTGTTCGTTACCGGCCGGGCCGGCGATCCCGCCGTCACCCTGCACCACCTCAAAACCCCCACCGGTGAGGTCGGCCCGCTGGACGTCACCCACGACCACAAGCGCGGCACCACCACCGTCGACCCCAGCCGGGACCCCGCCGCCCTTCTGCGCAACGCCGTGAACGGGATGACCGTCCGCGAGCTCGCTGCCGTCCTGACCGGCGGGGCCGAGCCCGAGCGCGCCGACGTGGAAAAGGCCCGCCGCCACCTGACCCGCCTCGTCGACAGCGGCCTGGCCACCAAGGCCGACGGCATCGCCGGTGGGACAGGGGGCGGACAGCAGGCCCGCTACTACGCCTCCGCACGCCACCTCACCGCCGTCGGCTGAGCCGTCCCCGGCCCCTGCAGAGCGTTCACGCGACCGTACACGCGCCCCTCACGCGCAACCGGCGCCATGAACCGCTCGCGGCGTACACGGTCACCACAAAACCGCAGGTCAGGCGATCACGGGACCGTACACGCCGTACACGCGCGCAGGCGATCACGCGCGGGGCCCCCTTTAGAAGGGGGCCCGCGTGTACGTCCCCTCGCGTGACCCCGCGTGAACGCTCCCATCACGGCCCTGCAAAGCATCTTCCTGGAGCCCGAACCTTGCCCTCCCGCACCACCCCGACCGCAGGTACCGCAGCGATCCGTGGCGGCATCGCCCTGCTCGCCGCCTTCGCCTTCGCCCTCTCCTACGACGCCCTGCGGCAGATGGCCGTCGCCATCCACATCCGCGGACTCCTCACCTACGCCTTCCCCCTCGTGATCGACGGGTTCATCGCCATCGGCGTCGGCGCCCTGCTCATGCTCCGCACCGCCCCCACTCCCTCACGGGCATACGTATGGGCCCTCGTCGGCGCCGCGACCGTCACCAGTATCTGGGCCAACGCCCTGCACGCCGTACGCCTCAACCAACTCGACCAGCACAGCGACAGCCTCCAGCTCGACGACCTCACCGTCGGAGCACTCTCCGCCATCGCCCCACTCGCCCTCGCCGGCGCCGTCCACCTCTACCTCGTCGTCCGCCGCCACCCGATAGACGTCCAGCAAGAGGAGGCGGACCAGGCCCTCCCCGAGGTGGCGCCCGCCGACAACGTGGCGCCGGACGCCGCCAACGTGGCCCCCAGCGCCACCTACGAGACCAAGGCACCCGAACTGGTCACCACGGCAAGGACTCCGGGACCCGATGACGTCTGCGCCGACCGGCTCGCCCTCGCCCGCACCGCACCCCTGGGCCGCAACAACCGCGCCTCCCGTCGCCACATCGAAGCCACCTTCCGCGACAAGGGCCTCTCCATCGGGCGACAGGAGGCGGACCGGCTGAAGGATCTCCTCCAGGCCGAACTCGACGCCAACGCACCCGAGCACGCCGAGCACGCCATGGCGCACACAGTCGGCGCCGACGCCGCCTGACGCCCGCGGGCGAGCCCAGCACCGTCCTTCGCCCCGTGGCCCGCACCCACTCACGGCGCCCAAGAGCACTCACCCGCCACCCGGAGAACCAGCCCATGCACGACCAGCACCACCACCACCCGCACCCCAGCCCGCAAGAGACGACCAACGACCACAACGACGCAGCAAGTTGTCGGGTAAGGAGTCCTTACCCGATCTCCGCCCCGGGGGAGGCGGAGATACCCGGCGCCGGGGCGGCACCGGGACCGGCCGGCCCAGGGGAGCCGACCGAAACGGGACCCATCACCACGTCACCGTCCGCACCCCGCACGAGTACTCCGCGCCGCCGTCTCCGTGACCGCCAGATCCGCGAGCGCCGCGTGCACCCCCGCTACAACGACACCGAGTTCGCCCTCCTCCAACAGGCCGCCGCGCACAGTCGTGTGACCGTCGGTGGCTACGTGGCCGAGTCCTCGCTCGCCGCCGCCCGCTGCGACGACCCCACAGCAGCAGTGGCGGACTACCGTGCCGCGGTGAAGACGCTGATGGCCGCCAACGGGCAGCTCGGCAAAATCGGCAACAACCTCAACCAGCTCGCCCGCCACCTCAATATGGACGGCGCCTGGCCCCACCACGCCACCGTCGAACGTCTCCTGCGCCACGTCGAAGCGGCCATCGCCGACCTGGACACCGCCGTCGCCGACGTCACGGACGGACGGTGACCCGGTGATACCGAAGATCATCCTGGGGAAGGGGCCGAAGGCAGTCCGCCGCACCATCGGCTACCTCTTCGGCCCCGGTCGCGCCAACGAGCACACCGACCCCCACCTGGTCGCGTCCTGGAACGCATTCGCCCCCGACCCCGGCCGCCCCTCCCACCACACACCCCGGGAAGTCATGAATCAGCTGGTTCGCCAGCTCGAACAGCCCCTCGTCATGCTGGGCGACAAGGCGCCGCAGCACACCGTGTGGCACTGCCCCGTCCGCACCGCACCCGAGGACCCGATCCTCACCGACGGCCAGTGGGCCGACATCGCCCGCCGCATCGTGGCCGCCGCCGGCATCGCCCCCGACGGCGACGAGGAAGCCTGCCGCTGGGTGGCCGTCCGTCACGCGGACGACCACATCCACATCGCCGCTACCCTCGTACGCCAAGACGGCCGCCGCCCCCAACGCGACCACGACAAACGAGCCGTCCAGCGCACGTCTCGTGAGATCGAAGTCGACTACGGACTCCGCCGGTTGAAGTCCGGTGACGGCACCGCCGCCAAGCGGCCCACCAGCAAGGAGCACTTCAAGGCACGGCGCCTCGGCCAGGAGACGACCACCCGTGAGGTGCTGCGCCTGCGCGTACGCCGAGCCGTGGCCGTCGCGGGAGACGAGGCCGAGTTCTTCACCCTGCTGGAAAGCACCGGCGTGACCGTCCGGCTCAAGCACGGCCCCTCCGGCGACGCACTCGGCTGCACCTTCGCCCTGCCCGGCGATACCAACGACCAGGGCAAACCGGTCTTCTACTCGGGCTCCACCCTCGCCCCCGACCTGTCCCTTCCGCAGATCCGCCAACGCCTCAACACCACCAGCCCTGCCCCGGCCCCTCTCCCGGCCGTTAACCCCTGGCACCAGGCCACCGCCGCCACCGACCTCATCCCCAACCGCCTCACCCACGGCGAAGACTCCGCCGCACAGGCCCAACTCGTCGTGCTCGGCATGACACTGGACCTGCTCCCAATAACGGGGCCACCCGAGACCAAGGCCCAACTCGAACTCGCTGCAGCCTCGTTCGAGCGCGCCACCCGCTTCCGGATCACCGCAGACCGAGACACCACCCGAGCACTCCACCGCAGCCTCCAGACGATCTGGCGCGACCGCACCACAGACGGCGACGGCACCGGGTTCGCGATGCTCCTGGACGCCACTCTCACCGCAGTGGCCTTCGCGATGCACTGGCACCGCACCCGCAACAACTCCCAGCAGGAAGCAGCAGCCCAGCAAGCCTTCGTCCACCTCGAGGCCGCCCACACCCAGACGACCGCCCCCGTCCTGACCCGCCTCGCCGCCCACTCCCCCAGCCAGCAGACCAAACACCGCTACGCCCACCACCTCCAGACCGCGACACCCCAGCACGCGCACCGCGTCCTCGACGACCCGGCCTGGGGCGCGCTCACCACCGTTCTCGCCGAAGCAGAGGCAGCAGGCCACGACGCGGCCACCGTCCTCGACCAGGCGATCGGACAACGCAGCCTGGACGACGCCCACAGCCCGGCCCGCGCGCTGACCTGGCGCATCCGCCGCCTCGGCGAACGCCACGCACCCGGACCCCGCGCACAAGCAGCCAGGCTCCGCAGCACCACAGCACGCGGCGGAGATCAGCACCCGGCCTCCGCTCTCCCCCGCCCGGTAACCCCCACGGTGCCGGTCCAGAGCCGCCCGCGCCGCCGATAGGCCGCCATGTTCGGCCGGTCCCCCGGTGGAGGGCTGTCGGTGCGCCGTCACGCGGCCTGGCCGCTCCGCTCGCTCCCGCGTTTCCCGGCCAGTCCACGCGCCCACCTTGTGGCGCGCGCCAGATGCTCGGGCAGCAGCCCGACGTACGGGGCGGGCTGTATCAACAGGGTGGGGATACCGCGGCGACAACGCTCGACGGCCCAGGCGTGGTCGAGGGCGGTGAAGTCGTCATCGATCCAGGCGGCGGGTGCGTCGCCGAGCCAGGCGTCGACGCAGCCGCGTTTCCAGAGGTAGCCGTCAACGCCTGTGCCACGAGGTCGCCGAACTCCACGGCACCACCTACTACCAGCACAAATGGCACTCCCTTTCACTCGTCTCCGGCGACAACGAAGCGGGCACCAACAGGACCTGCTTCAACGTGGCATCCCACTACGGTGGGCCCTGCCGCGCATTGGGGTGGCGGATGTCGGCAGGACAACCCTCGGCGAAGGCCATGGCTCCCCGGCGGACACTGCGAAAGGTGTCGCTGCCGTCATCCTCATCAGCGTAGGCATAGGTCCACAGCGCCCAACCTCTGTCGATCGACGCGACTGTCGGTCCATCTGAGTACAGTCCCAACAACCGCAGCAGGAGGGGACATATGGCCACCCGTGGCGACAGCTACGAAGCAATCATGGCGCGACTCAGGCAAGAAATGCCAAGTCTGGCTGAGCAGTTGGACCAGGAGGTTCGACACGGGCGCATGGTCTCGGAGAAAGACCTTCGACAGGAGGGGAGGTACGACGAACGAGCAAGCCGGTTGGCGGAGACCGAGCTGCCGCCCCTCGGAAAGAGCGATGTCTCCGTGATCCCGTACACGGAAGACGAGCGCTTCGAGCTGGTCCGTGACTCCCTTCTCACGCTGGCAGAGACCATGTTCGCAACGCGCAGCTCAGCGCTGAAAGTGGCCATGGAACGTGCAATGGAACCAGAGATCCGCTTCGGTGACCCCGAGCTGGAAGTCCTCTCGCGTATCAATCTCCCTGAGGAGACAGAGCGCGCAAATATCGCACTACGGACAGTACGAGGGCTACTCGCCGACGACCGCGACCCCCACCCGGAGATCTCCTGATGAGCAAGAGAGACGACCTCGTACAAGCCATCGAGCTGGCCATCGGCGCCCTGAGACCGGTGTACCGCAACAAGGCTGACGAGTCCGACTTGTACGAGGCATCGCTGCTCGCCCTGTGCCTCGAAGCATCCGCCGAAGCTGGGGGAACCGCTCTTCTCACACAGGACGGCGCCACCCCAGCGAATGTGCTCCACTTCCGGAGGTCCCCTGGGAACCTCTGGTCAGGCAGCTTCACTCACGCGCTAATCAGCTTCCCCGACATCCAGAAGCGGCTCGAAGTTCACCTGGGCGTGTACGTGGCTGGACGGTCAAAGGTGGCGCATGAGTGCGACGTCGCGATCATCGAGCACCAAGAGGCCGAGCGCAGCCGACAGGCTGCGGTGCATCCGAGGAGCATCAAGGTTGTCGCGGCGATCGAGGCTAAGCACTACAGCACTTCACCGGGCTTGGACGTAGGTCGCAGCTTCCTCGGCCTAACCCAAGAGCTCGGCGATCGAGAGAGGTCGCTGGTCTACCCGTCACGGAGTTCCGTGAACCTCGCAGGTCTCATCGCCAAGCGGCATAGCGAGGCGTACGGCGAACTTCTCCCGGGTACACCGGCAGCTGCGCGGCTCCGTTCGCGCCTCGACCAGGCAGTCCGGAACTGGAAAGCACGCATCTAGTCGCGGATCCCGCTTACCCGCGTCCAACGCCGTCCACCCGCACATGTAGGCCCAGGTGGCAGCCCTTTGAGTAACACGGTCCAGGCGGAAGGGGCGTCCTTCCCTTCAGGCATCGAGGGAACGTCGCGCCCTCGAAACAGCCATCACTGAACGAAGGCGAGACGTCACGGCCAAGGGGCAGGGCGGTGGACTCCTCTACGGGGACGGATCTGGGGGCCACGATGCACACAACGCACGCTGGCTGCGCAGGGGCGACGACGCGCAGCGCCTCCATCGCGCGGCGCTCGGCGGGGGCTTAAGCAACCTCGCCCAGTCGCGGCTTCGGAGAGACGATGCCGGCTAGAAAGATGTGCGGCGCTACGGGCTGGACGTTGACGGATCCCCGGGCCTGCCCTGGTGAGGTCTGCAGGACGTCGTCAGCGAAGTCGTCACGTAGTCCGGTCCGGAGGCCCTTCTGACCAGACACATAGCTGCAGCTTCGTGGTTGCACTCCTGATTGCATTCACCGGTGTACAGCACGGTTCAGGAGTCCCACCTGCGCCCACGGCACCGCAGGTCAGAATGCCCCCACCTCCCAGACGCCCATTTGGAAAGCGTGTTGGGGGCAACCCCTCACGAGTTCAAATCTCGTGCCCTCCACACCCACCCACCACGCAACAACGAAGGGTCCGACCGCTGAGTGGTCGGACCCTTCGTTGTTGCGTGGTCTCAGTTGGTCCGCAGCTGTCCCGCACGGAGAGCAGGGAGCAGGTTGACGGCACAGCCCCGGCCCGGTCCCTCCGCAGCGGCGAATCTGCGGCCTTGAGGGCCCGGCCGGGGCCATGACGAAGGCCAGCTCGGTGCTGCCGCCGGGTGACCGTCAGGCAAAGAGCAGCGTGGATTCGGCGAGGATGTCGCGGTCCAGCTCGCTCTTGTAGATGAGGTCGATGCTGCCGCTCTTCGGTCAGATCGAAGCCCGGCCGGAACACCTGGAACGTCTCCCGGTAGTCCCGCCCCTACGCGATGACCGCCCCGAACATCGCCGCGAACGTGTGCCGCGGCACCCCCAGCCAGTCCGCCCACCTCCCGTACTCACGGGTCTCGTCCACCAAGCACTCACCGACATCGAACATCACTGCGCGAATCATGGGCGGCAACGTAGAACATGCGAGTGACAGAGGGGCCGGGGACCGTAGGGAACGCGGGGCCAGTCGTCCGTTCCGTCAGCCGCTTCCCGCTGGTCCCGCAGGCTGTGGACGATTTGTCGCTCCATGGTGAACAAGCCCAAGGCTGCGCCCTCCAGGGTGTGCTGTGCGCCTCGCAGGGCACTCAGCCGGGACGCCTGCACGGTCGCGGGGTCAGTGTCGTTGTAGACGTCCTGCAGCAGCTGGACGGCCCTGTCGGTGCTGCAGCAAAAGGTGAACGACGTTCAATGCGCCCGGATGCAATCAGCCCGGTGCAGGCTCAGCAGGCAAGGTCGACAGCAGCGTCAGCAAAGTCTTCTTCGTGCAGCTGGGGAGAGTCGTCCTTCACCTGCAGAACGTCGGCGTCAAAGAGCTTGGCCGTCAGCGCCTCGGTAAGAGGCGGGGGTACAGCGTTGCCGATGATGACCTGAACTTCGGTACGATTCAGCTCGTACCGAGGCTTCACCCTCTCGTCGACGAACTTGAAGTAGTCCGGAAAGCCCTGGATACGCGCAGCCTCGTGGGCGGTCAAGCATCGAGGGACACTGGGGTGGACAAACCGTCCACGCCCCATCGTCGCGAAACCACTGGTAATAGTCTGAGACGGGCGATCCCACCACAAGCGGCCATACATTGAGGTGTAATTATGCTCGCCCCGGTGACATTCAGGGCGCTCTTCGTTCGGCAGATTATGCTCGTCGTTGTCGAATAGGTACTTCATACGCCGCTGATTATCAGCGCTGGGCACCGAAGCTTCATCGAAGAATGACTTCGACTGAACGTCGAGCAAGTCTCCGATCGCCCAATTCAGGTCATGGGGCACGGCATTGCGGTCTTCGATCTGCAGCAAGTCAGCCGCCGAAAAACCAAAAGGAAGAGCGTCTTCGCGGACGGCTAGCAGTATGTGGCGCTTGCGCGTTTGCGCGACCCCGAGCTTGAGTAGGTCGACACGCTTGGTGGCGACTTCATATCCAAGCTTCTTGAGGTGAACGATGGCGCGGGAGACCACCTGCTGCTTGTCGTTGACAACGGCCAGCACGTTCTCGATGACGACTACACGGGGGCGCAGAACCTCCGTGGCGCGAGCCATACGGAGGTACAGCCGGTTCTTGGGATCATCGCGCCGGGTGTGGTTGTTGAGGTTGCTGTGCCCTTGGCACGGCGGCCCGCCGATCAGGAGCCCGACCTCACCAACCATGGAGAGAGTCTCGTCCTCCTGAGCTGTCAACGCGGATCCGAGGTCTCCGTCGAAGTAGGACTCGACTGTCCCCCGTTGGACGTTCGCATTAGGAAAGTTAGCTTTGAAGACCTTGGTGGGTGCTGCCTCAAAGTCAACCGCGAGACGAACATCCAGCGAGACGTCACGCTTGTGGGCTGCCTGGGCAATACCGAGGGTGAGGCCACCACAGCCGGCGAAGAGGTCTACGACTCGCAGGGAGCCGACTCCCTCCTCGAACTTCGGCCGCCGCTTGGCTCGCAAGGGGGACCGCTCGCCCACGTGTGACCCCCATCTTCGCTTGCTTGTAGAACCGGCGGAACGAGCGGTCATCGTACTCGATCAACGGTGAGCTTGGGCGGCAGACCGACGCCTAAGTGTCGCCTGACCTGCCGCGCACGACAGTCCTACGCCTCGCCTCCGACCCCACAGGCGCCTCGGCGTGCTCATCAACGGCCATCATCAGCTGCAACGCTGCTGTCTCAGCGTCGACAAGGCCGACGTCCGGCGCTCCTCAAACGGGGTGGCAGTCAACATCGAGCGCCTCAGCACCAAGCACGATGGTCAAGGGTCTCCTCAAGATCCACGGCACAGTCAAGCGGCGGGTCGCTAGGGCCATCTCAGCTGCTGAATAAGCAATTTGATCTACCGTCACGACTGCTGGCAGCTAAAATTTCGTAGCGCTCCTGGCCCGGTCGACAAAGGACAGCAACATGCCGCTAGAGGTCAACAAACACGTCGAACGGATACGTCGTTACCAACCGTTCGACGTCGACACCTCGGAGATGATCTACGAGTTGCAGGCAGACTGGACGCAGTCACTGTTCCCCGTCGTAACGCTGAACTACCTGTTGGAAGCCATCGAGCGACCAGCCACGAGGACCATCGTCCTCACCGGGGACGCCGGGCATGGCAAAACGAGCCTGTGCGCCAGCCTTCTGGGTGAACTGCAGGTCGATGAGGAGCCGGTCACACCAGAAGTCCGGAAGGCAGTTTTCCGCGAGCTGTCCGGGGTCGGAGACGCCGGCCGCCCTATCGGCCAAACTCGTGGCGGGCGCCCGCTGTACATCCTCAAGGATCTCAGTGAGCTCAGCCTGCAGGCCGGCGCTCACAAGCTCGTGGAGCTGCTTGACCCTCCAGGCGGCGGCGTCGCGATTATCTGCGCAAACGAGGGCCAGCTACGTAAGTGCGTCGCCGAAGACGACAACGCCGATGAAGGCGGGACCGGGCGCGCGAAGATTTTGGTGGAGACCCTCACGGGAGGCATTGCCCGCGGCCAGGTCAGCGACCCCACTGGCGCCGTCACCGTCATCAACCTCAATTACCAGTCTGTAGCGGCCGACAGCGCCAGCGGCGGTCTCATACCTTGGGTCTTGAAGCAGTGGACGACGCAATGGTCGCGGTGGAAGTCCTGCGAGACCTGTGATGCGCGGAAGATCTGCCCGATCCTGGCCAACCGCAAGGAGCTAAGCGATCCCACGCGCGGGCCTCAGCGCCGAGCGGCGATCCGGGAGGTGTTCGCCGCGGCCGAGCGGACCGGGGCCGTAGCCACGACCCGTCAGGCTCTCTCGGTAACCAGCTACATGCTCACGGGCGGCCTGTCCTGCGAGAACGTCCATGTCAAGTACCGATGGTCGCACTCGAACAGGTTGTGGCAGGCACCTCACCTGTACCACCAGGCGCTCTTCGGTGATCGGCTGACCCAGCAGCAGCGGCATCTGGTTCCTGCCTTCTTCGCGCTGCGGAGGCTGGACCCCGGCAAGGTGTCCCGTCGCCAGGTCGACGACCGGCTGGACCCAGACACTGCTGGCGACTTCCCTCCCGCGGACTCCAGCACCTACCTGCAGCGGGCCCGTACGAATCGGGACGTCCAGAAGCAGGCCGACCAGCTGCGGGGTTTGTACACGTTTCTGCGGCGAGCCGACTTCTTCAACAGCGACGACAACAAGGACCGGTTCGCTCGCATGGGCCTGCATGCCGGCGACGACTTCGTCCGTGTCCAGGACAAGAACCGGGATCCGGCGGACACCAGGGTACGGGACCGCTTCCTCAAGGGCCTGGAGGCCGTCCAGGGCATCCACCGGGCGGGGAGCAACCCTGACTTCTTCATACTTGACCCCGCCTTCTTCACCCACCGCGCCCGCGCGGCCGTGATCTCCCGACGAGTGCCCAGCAAAGGCGTCGAGGTCGTCGACCAGGTCACCCAGTGGCAAGAAGAAGGCCGTACGGGCGTCCCCCCAGAGATGCAGGGCGCCGTTGAGTGGCTCAACCGGGCCATTTACATCCGCATCCCGGCCGTCGCCCCCGGCCAGGACGCGGTCTCGGTGGAAGCGGACCTTCTGCGCTTCGAGTTGCTGACACGGTGGGCCGCAGGACTGCGCAGCGAGGTTCAGCATGAAGCAGAGATCCGCGGGCTGAGTGGATCCTTGGCAGAGCTGGCCGACTCCTCGAACAGGGATGACGAGATCCAGGTGCTGGTGGGCGACGTCATGCGAAAGCTCATGATCGACGTCGGTGACAAGATCAGGTCGGTGCGTGCGTGATGGCTGACCGTTCTAAGGCAGAGGTCGTCCTTCGTCTCTTCGGGGTGAACCTCGAACAGCAGGGCCGCGGTTTCTATGTCCCGCTCGAGATGCTCGCCATCGCCCGCGGCATCTACCTGGCACACAAGGAGGCCCCGGAGAAGTACGCAGGACTTCTGGACGACGGGGCCGACACCGTCTACAAGAGGACCTCGCACGACCTGGCTCGGCGGATCGCGACCGAAGCCCGCATCGTCGAGGGCGACGAAGAACTCGGCAAGGCCGTCGAGCTGGACTCGCCCGAGACCATGGAAACGCTCCACGCCTTGTTCTCGTCGCTGCTCGTCGAGATTCCCGGGCGTCGTAGCCAGCCCAGTTGGTTCGGCGCGCACATCTATCCGTTCGTGGGTGAGCTCATCCACTACGACGCAGTCGAACGGCGAATCAAGCAAAGTGACGCCTCCCCCAGGAGCATCGCAAAAAAGCGCAAGCAAGCCAGCAAGGTCGCTGCTGGCATCAACGCTCCGAGTATCGAGCGCTACCTCTTCCGTGATGGCGGCAGCTGGGCCTACAAGGTTCTGCGCAGCGACCCAGATCGTGACCGCAAGGAAGCAACCCGACAGGGCCTGCGCGACCTCGTGCAGGACAGCGGTACCCCGTTGGGCAACCTTGCCAAGGCCCTCAGCGCGCACGACTTCGACTACGACGAGGTGCCTGTGGGGGGCTCAGACGCAGGAATCAGGCTGCATGAGGATCTCAGCCCATGGCCTGATCTGCTGAGGGAAGGTGCTCACAACATCGTCGTCAGGACTGCGACGGCCCCCAGGGCCAAGCGCACAGAGAGCCTCATGCACTGGGTCCCCTACTGCTTGGCACGCCACCAGCTGCAACTCGCGCGCCACAAGCTCGGCGCCACCGATCGCGAGTCGATCCTGTTGGACTTCGGCAACGAGACAACCCCGCTGCGCAGAGAGTCGCAGAAGAACCTCACCGGCTTCCGCAATGACATCGTCAGCGCGATCAACATCCAGGCTCGAGAAATGATCGCCGAAATCGAATCCGAAGGCGACGAGGTCAAGAAGCGCCGCTACGAGAGATTTACCAAGGAGGCCGGCAAAGCGGTCGCCTCGCCCCGAGCGTTCTTCAGCGAGACCCTCGCCGCTGCGGGAGCCCTGAACGCGACGACCGGGCGCCGGCACTTCACCATGAAGCCCCCGATGCTGGAGAGTCTGGTATCCGCCACTGTCCCGCAGGGCACGGAGATGGAGTTCGACCAGTTCTGCACGCTGCTGTACGCGAAGTACGGACTCGTGGCGGAGAACAAGGTTGCGGCCGCGAGCCCGCTGGCCTACGAGGTCGACCCATCGGTCCTAGACCACAACGGCAAGGCGTTCCGGGAGAAGCTCGCCGCCATCGGTCTGCTCACTCAATATTCAGATGCAACCAGCATGGTTCGAGGGGAGCCCCGGTGACCGAGAGAAGCATCCGAGCGCTCGGTCGGTTCGTCGCCGACGAAGCACTTCGCAAAGTCACTGAGAACAGCGGAGCCCGTGCCGTCCTGCGAGTCAGCGGTTTCGACCGGCCGACCGTGGCCGAGGCACTCCTTCGCACGGCTCAGCGGCTGTCGGAGGCGCCGGGCCGTCACGTTGTCGTCAAGGTCGGCACTTCGGAGCCGATCAAAGGCGTCCCTGTTGATTACCTCCTGGACCCGCAAGACCAGCTGACCAAGTGGCGAAACTCCGGACAGGGCACGGCGGTGCTGCTCTTCGAGTGGGGGCAGTCCCCGGACGCACAGGGACTGGCGGCCATGAACGCCCTCGACGATGCCATGATCCTGGGCGACTACCGCGACACCGCCAACGAACGCGGATTCGACAGGTTCATGGCAGAAGCATGGCGGGAGGCAGGTGGCATCGGCGGGGTTCCGGCCTTGATGGCCACCTCTTTGCAGGAGATCTGGTGTGCCGTCACCGAAGAGGAGCCCCGGTCCTTGCACCGCTGGGCGGCCTTCCTGGTCGAGACCGCGCAGAAAGTCGCAGCAGCTCAGGTCCACACCCCCGACACGGTCCATCGCGAGATCTCTGCGGCTCTGCCCGCTCTTGACCTCTTCCCGGACCGAGGACTCTCCCTCAGGACCACCCCACTGCCCACCCGGATCAAGAAGAATGTCTCGGTCAGCGGCTTCAAACAGCCCACCGGCAAGGAGATCACCGAGGACGACCTGATAGACCGCATCACCACGACCGAGTTCACTGAGGAGTCCCTGAACCACATCGGTACGGACTCCGAGATCGCCAAAGCCCGCATGCGCAGCCTCATACTCAGCCTCAATCGCAGCGGCTCCACCCCGCAGGATTCACGACAGCTGCGCCGCGAGCAGGACCTGACCCTCTGGCTTGAAATCTTCGAGCAGAAGTCCAAGAAGATCGGCCTGGGCCAGCAGGTCCGGCAGGAGATCGAAAAGACCAGAGCAGAGCGGGTCGGCGAGTTCGACGCCATGATGATCGAAGACGCGCTTGACCACGGAGACCAGGAGTCCGCACAGCGCTTCCTCGACGAGGCTCCCGCCAGTGGGGCCGAGCCACTGGCCGACCTACTGACCAAGCGGTCGCGACGCAAAGTCGAAAAGCTTGCCTTCCCGGACTCCCAGCTTGTCCAGGACCCCCTGCGTGCACTGCTGCGTGAGCTGACCTATTTCTCTGACGAAGAGGAAGGCTCTGTCGTCGTCGGGCTTGAAGGCAGCCAGGAAGCAGGGCGGTGGAGCCGCTGGCTGTTCGCTTTTCTATACGCACGCACCCTGCGAGATGTCCAGGAGTCCACAGGTCTTCGCCTGACCCTGGAGGTCAAGGACTACCTGCTGGACCTGACCAAGCCGCCCCTTCCGGAGGAGGATGAGCCGTTTGATCCAACCATCGAGTGGTCCGCGCTGCGCATCCTGGTCGAGATGGATGGCGCCGCCCAACGGCGTTTCCGCTGGGACCCCCTGGGCATCCCCGGCCAGATCGCACTTGCGGCCCTCATCCACGGCTGGCGAACCCCTCCCGGCCATGCGACCAATCTGACCTTCGACACCTTCCTCCAGAAGTTCAGTGACCCCCGGCAGTGGCAGGCCGACGAGCCCGGGCCCATCCCTGCATCTCATTTCGCCGGTCGGCTGGAACGCCTCAAACTGGACCACTTCGAGCGGTTCTCTGACGGGCTTGACGCAGGGAACATCAATGATTACGTACGCGAGTGGGAAGGCGAACTCCGCGAAGCTCGCACCGCCTTGGTTCCCGACAACGCTCCGAACGCAGACCTTGAGGCCGTCGTTCTGACCGATGTCGTCGGACTGGCCGATCACCGCATGATGATGCTGGCCACCCATCCCCTGAAGATGCGCTGGCTGGCAAAGAACTACGCGGAAGCCGGAGACAGCCTAAAGACCGCCCTGAACAAGATGGGAGGTCTCAGCCTCAACCAGGAGAACGAGGACCTCTTCTTCGACGCCGTCGACCGCATCTCCCCTCATGGAACACCGGCGGTCCTCGTCGGACCCGGCGGCACGATCGCCATTCCAATGCGTGAATCGGCCGGGCACGAGGAGTACGCCCCGGTTCGCCACGGCGGCAACGAATCCAAGGAATGGCTCTCCAGCGTTGACGAGACCGCGATCGACGAGATGGTCCGGGTCATCACCGACTACCTGACGACTTACCCCCACAAGCTTGACGGCCTCCGCGTACTGCTTCTGGACCGCAACGGCGACCCTGTCCTGCCCATGCGCGTGGCCAAGCAAGTACGGTCCAAGAACCCTCGCCTAAAGGTTGATCTGGTCGTGCTGGCTCCCCAGGCCACCCACCACGAGATCATCCAGGGTTTCGACCTGCACTTCTCCGGTGCGGAGATGTCCGAGGACAGCTTCCTGCCCGACGTCCAGCTCATTCTGCAGGCATGGGAGCCTGACCAGGAGGCAGACCTGTCAGGGCTGGAAAACACCATCGACCTGGCCCTCGCCCCAGCGCTGTTCGGCACCCAGACCAGCATTAGAGAGAGCACCAAAAAGGAATCCCTGTCAGGCTCCTTCAACCCCTGGAAACATCCGGCCTCACACAACCTGGCCCAAACCAGCGAGAACGTCGTGAGAGCGCTGCTGCCCGAGACCGCAGACGAGACCCTTGAGTCCTGGTCCACTCTGTGCGTGCGCTACGACCGTCGCTCCCCGGTCTCAAGGGAGAGCGTCGACGGCATTGACTACTTTGAGATGCAGGTGCAGTTCGACCAGCACCTGAACTTGTTCGCCACCTTGCACCGCGTAGCCCACTGGGTCGTCACACTCGACAGCTTCATCGGCCGTGAGCAGATCGACGCCCTGCGCAACCGCCCCGACGTCATCCTGGTCAAGCCCAGTGTCGGCAAGAACGAGTCCTACACCCTCATTGTCAGCTCGCAGACTGGCCGACAGTTCGTCGTCCAGCGGCTGCAGCGCCGGCTGGAGCAGATCGGCGTCGTCACCCCGCAGGACTCCGAAGGCACCGCTAAGCGGATCTACGAGGTCAGCCGAAACGTGGCCCCTGGCGCCGTGCTGCGCTCCCTCGGCATCGGCACAACGGTCAACGAAGTCGTCGGCCTGGTCGCCACGCGGTTCGTCATCGACCAGCAGTTTCCCGTTCCTCGAAAGGGCACGAGCCTGGTCACCTGGATCAGCTTCGACGAGCACCACCGCTGGTTCGGCCGCGGACACAAAACCCGTGCCGATCTGGGACGGTTCGTGCTGACCGTTCAGGGCGACGACACAGTTCGCCTCGATATACTGGTCGCCGAGTCCAAGTTCCGCCAGACCTACGATGTCGGCTCGGCCAAGGAGCAACTCAACCGCACCACCGACCTGTGCGAGGATGCCTTCCGCTCGGACGGCGAGGCCCGCCACGACCGTCCCTTTTGGCTGGATGAACTCGCCGCTGCGATCGCTCAGACCAGTGGAAACGCCGTTCAGGCCGCAGACCTTCCAGCTCGTACCATGATCGGTAACGACGATCACCGTCGGGTTGAGGCGAAGGTCCTTGACGCCCTGCGCTCCGAGGATGTCCAGCTCGGTCAGGTCACCGGCGTCGCTGTGGCCATCTCAGCCGAGGAAGACGAGCCGGCCCCCACGGTCGGAACCCTCGGCAAGCACACCCTGGTGAGGCTAAACAAGAACGAGCTGCTAAACCTCATCGGCGCTCTGCGCGCCAACCAGGATCCCACCAATGCTGATCCCCTTGTCGCCCCTGGTAACCCCACTGGGACCGTGAGGATCCCCGACACTGTCGTCAGGACGCCCTCAGCAGTCGCTTCCGCCGAACTGCCCACTTCGGAAGAGCCGACACCACCGGCCGAGGCCGCCGGAGCGGCTGCTCCGACGAACGTGCCTAGCCCGGCTACTGCATGGCACTCTGCCGAAGAGGAAGATCCTCTGAATTCTCACCGCGGTGGGCTCGGCGAGGAGGAACTGCGGCTCCGATACAACAAGGTCGTTGATGTCTTCGCCCGTCACAGGGTTGCGGTCACCGCCCCGGAGGTCGGCAAGTGGCAGGAAGGGCCTGGCTTCTACATCTTCCGGTTCGTCCCCGACCCTGGGGTCACCGTGGACAAGCTGACCAATCGACGCGACGAGATCTTCCTGACCCTGGAGCTGCCCTCCGGATTCAGCATTCGCACGCGCAGCGACCGCGGCTCCGTGCTCTTCGAGATCCCGAAGGTCGACGACGAAAAGTACGGGGTCGACGCCAAGGCGCTGTGGAAGCGGTGCCCGGCCGATCCCGAGAGCCTGATCGCCCCGCTGGGCGCCGACATCGAAGGCAACCCGGTAACCATCGATCTGTCTTCTGCGGACTCACCGCACTTGTTGGTGGCCGGTACTACCGGCTCAGGAAAGTCCGTCGCCCTGGACACGATCCTCAAGGGCTTGGTCCGGTACGACAAGAGCTCCCTGCGACTCCGCCTCGTCGATCCCAAGGGCACCGAGCTTGTCGACTTCGAAGACGATCCTCACCTTGACGGCATGATCGGTATGGACGCCGCCGACGCCATCGAAATTCTTGAGGAAACCGTCGAAGAGATGGCCGTGCGCTATAAGGACATGAAGGCGATCCGCACACGCAAGCTCGTCGAGTACAACGCCAAGGTCGACAAAGCGAACCGTAAGCCCTGGATCGTCATCGTCCTGGATGAGTACGCGGATCTCACCAGCGATCCGGACGAGAAGAAGAAAATCGAAGCGCTGCTCAAGCGCCTGACGCAGAAGGCCCGCGCTGCGGGCATCCACGTCATCGCTGCCACACAGCGCCCGAGCGCAGACGTCATCTCGACGACCATCCGCTCCAACTTCCCTGCCCAACTCGCCCTGCGGGTCAAAACCGCGACCGACAGCCGCATCATTCTGGACGAGACCGGAGCCGAAGCCCTGGCTGGACAGGGCGACGCCATTCTCCACACGGCCAAGGGCACGGTACGAGTGCAGGTTGCCTATGACGGGAGCTGACCAGGCCCCGCCAGGTACAGGCCTCGGCGGGTTCAAGGCGTTCGTTGACCAGAAAGCCAACAGCGGCAGCTCGAGCAGCACGTGGTCGAAGTTGTGCAGCCGCAATCCGTCCAAGACTTCAGTCGACTCGGCGAACCGCCTTCCGACACTCGCCGCCTGGGAGGATCTGGGAGACGATCTCCTCCCGGAGCCCCCACCGAGGCCACCCGAGACCGATCCTCCCCGGCACCCTGATCAGCTCAGACGTCGATCACCCCCGGTGTGGATCACGCCCGAACCTCATTCGGGATGAAGAAGCCGTGGGGTCAAACCTCACGGTCCTGACAGCTGAAGTACCAAGACAGGGCCTGAGCCGCGTCACGGGTCAGGCCCCTTTAGGCTCTATGCCAGCAGGCAGCATCCGACCACTGTCAGTCAGGACCTGCCCCGTACAGCATCAGCATTAGTGTCACGACGGCAACACCGACCAAAAGCGCGGCGCCCAGCCGTTCGTCACGCCGAGATTCGCGCACGACGAAGCAGCCGACCATGGCGCTGCGCGGTCATCAGCTCGACCAACAGCAAGCGACTGGATCGCTCTGAAACAGGGCGGCTCCTCCTCTCCATTCCGGGCGTGGTGCGCACCCCGACCGAGCCGCTTGAGTTTGCGGCGTACTCGCTCACCTAGGGCCTGTCTGGAGTTGCAGTCTTTGTGGGCTGACTCGGCTATCGGACCTGTGCTTGGCTGATAGAACCCTTCGCGCGACGCGACGCCATCTGAGCGACAGTAAGTGGGCGTTGATCGAGTCGCTTCTGCCAGCCGAACAGTACGCCCCGTATCCGCAGCGGCTGTGTGAGCGGTTCGAGGGCGTGGTGTGGGGCGGTTCTGGACCGGCAGCCGGTGGCGGGAGATGCCGCGGGACGATGAGGAGTTCGGTGCGCCTGGCATGCGGTCTACGAGCGCTCTGCCCACCGGCCCACGGTGTCAACTCTGGCAAAGCTGCGGTGCACTAAGCTCCCTTCATGTGGAGTGAGTCGAACAACTATGGCTTCGAGAACGAGCATGACTACCTGCGGTCGCTCAAGAAGGATGACAGCTATACGTTCACGTACCCGTTCGAGTACATCGCTAAGAACCACGGGAACGACAATTACGACATCGGCACAGCGGACATGGTGGTACGGGTCCAGTGGTCCGACGCTGAGGCCGGGTACACGATGGCCTACGACGTCGCCGAGATGTACAAAATCGACCCCACTGAGGGGAACAGCGATGCAGCGGGCTTCTACGAGACCGACGTCTACTGGAGGCTCGTGAACGACCTCGACAGCATGGGGATCGACTCCGAGCTTCGTGCCGCCTAACGAGCTCGTGCATGGTTGCAGGCCGGGCATGTCTGACGAGCACGTCGGCGCTTCTCAACCGGTTGCGGCTGGTTGTGGAGGTCGTCGATGGATGGATGCCAGTCCGGCGATGGCCGGGACGAGTTCGTCAAGGAGTTCACGTCGACCGAGGTGACGGGATAGGGCTCGCCAGTTCTTGAGGTGGGCAATACCGTGTTCGACGCGGATACGTCGCGATGAATGGGCCTTGCGCTGCTGGGTGAACCTCTCCTCCCACCACGTCGGAGCGTTCTTCTTGAACTTGCGGTGCGGCGGCGTGATCACCTGGCCGCCGGTCTGGGCGCCCAGCGCTTGGTAGCCGGCATCGGCCAGGATGTGCAGGTCACGGTGTTGGTCGAGCAGTTCCACGAGCCCTGCGTTGCGGGCCTGGGTGATGTCAGGGCAGCTGCCGGGTTGCAGGGCGCCGCCGAACAACAACTGCCCCTGGGTATCGGTGACCACCAGGACCTTGACCGCGTTCTGCTTGCTCTTGCCGGAGACGTACCGGTCGCGGCTGTCAGTGCCGGCAGCCGGGCGGCGGACACGGATCTCGGTGGCGTCGATGATGGCGCTCTGCCCGCTGACGCTGAGGTAGTCAACGACGTCAGCAAGCGTGCGCAGCCGGATACCCGATCCCACCGCGCAGCCGCACTGGGCCAGCAGGGGCCGGATCTCGCCGATCGCGCGGGTGATGGTAGAGCGGTGCACACCGAACCAGCAGGCCAGTACGTCATGCGTGACCCCATGCCGCAAGTGGACAAGCGTGGCGAGCAGTCGGTCGACGAAGACCAGCTTGTGGCGGGCTCCTGCTCCCACGGCTCGTCGCCGTGGTCGTCCCGAAAGCCGCCGGTACTGCTGATCCGCCCACAACGGGCCAATCTCGGCGACAAGTTCAGCGATCACATTCCCGGTCAGACCCGTGAGTCGCGGACCGTTGACGATCACGGAACGGGCAACGCTCCCCATGAATTAACGGTGCCGCCATGCAGCCCGGCCCGCAACCATGCACGAGGTCGTTAGAGCGTGTGCGCCGCGGCAAGGTGTGACCCTCTCGGATCGCCCTACGCATCGGACGGCGAACCTCGCCGTCGCTCGAGCGCCGCTGCGTGATCTGCTGCGCCTGCGTTGCGACAAAGCCCGCGCCTGCCTGAACCAACGTTCAGGCAGGCGCGAGGCTGGCAGACGTACTCCTAATACGACTGCCCAGGATGCGATGCACGGTGGCGTCCGAGACTGCGATCCCGTAGCAAGCCTTCCTGCATGGGCTGCCGTTAGGCAAATTGGAGTTGGGACAAGCGGGAACGTGCTCGGCGTAAGATTCACGCCCCTCCTCGTTGCCACTGCCGCGACCAGCGCAAACAGCTGCCAAAAGATCGTTGGGACAGCCTGGAACGGTTTCTGAACTACATATTCCGGTTGGTCTGCAGGGTCTGTTGTAGGACATTATCTAGCTCACACGCCGCGCTAACGGGGGCTCCTAACCCCTTCACGTGACCGCGGTGGGCGTCCGAGAATGTCGACCCCAGGAAAGGTTTTGTAGTGATTGAAATTCGTCGTCGCGGTGGGCAATCCGTACCAGGATTTCGAGCATGCGGAATTTTCGCAGTCGTGATCGTGATCGTGCTTCTCACTCTCAGGCCATCTGTCTGGCGGAACACCTCAATCGCCGATGTTGAACTGATTACGGCCACTATCGGAATGACCACCGCCTTGATCGGTCTGCGCATGGCGATTGCATCACGTCCTAGGTTCGACGACATCTGACGGATTGGCCATGGAGCGTTCCGTTGAGAAATCAGCAGCTCCAGGCCTCAGCTTGCAGGTTGTGGCGCGACAGCTGGAGCTGTCGCGCCAGCAGGCCAAGATTTCTTACGGCCAGCTTGCTGAGGTGACCGGATATGGCAAATCCACATTGCACCGGGCATTAACTGGAAAACGCTGCTCCAGGGAAGTCGCTGAGGCTGTCGCGCAAGCGTGCGGAGCACGGCTAGACGATGCAGTGAAGAAGTGGCTGGAAACGCAAGGTCAGTACCTGTCGCCGCCAGAGCAGACAGACCCCAATTCCATTCAAACCAGGGGAGACCTTCAGACGGCAATGCAGAAACTGTTGTCCGCGAGCCGGTTGAGTTTGCGGCAACTTGAACTGCGGGCAGGCATAGGAATCCTGCCGAAAACCACGGTGAATGAAGCAATCAGAGGAAAGCGTACACCTAGCGAAAACTTACTCCTCGCCTTCGTTCATACGCTAGGCAGTGGCTACGATTCATCGACTTGGGCAGCGGCCAGGCAGAGAGCCGTTTCTGGCAGAAATGTTGGCTGGAAGCAATCACATGAACCAATGCTTGTAACGCCCACGCCCAGAGTTCTCAGCGTCCTAGGCGACATTGAGATGAGTGAGTTCAACTGCTTTGCCGAGCTAGTGGATAATTTCATGGGTGCCTGCATAGAACCCGGAAGTGCGCCATTAGTGTCCAATATTTCCATCACCTTTGATGGAATGATTGCCAGGCGCCGGCAAGGGTCAGTGGTCATTCGAGACAATGGACCGGGAATGGATCGCGATACGTTAACACGAGCCGTTTCCCTAGGTTGGGCAGGGGGTAAAGATCGAGAAATATTCGGTCTGGGGTTCAATGTCGCCACCGCACGCCTAGGTAGCCGAATTACTGTCCGTAGCGCCCGAGTGGAGAGCTCCGTTTGGACTGTGCTCACTCTTGACTTGCCAGCGATGGCTCGCAGCGGCGAGTGGTCTATTCCGGTGATGACGCAGGAGAAAATTGAGCGTGACGATCACGGCACCGAAATTACCGTAACGGGCCTACGTGAGCCATGGCGTGAATCTAAAGGCCGTATGCTGCGCACGTGGCTTGGAGACCTGTACAGCTTTCCCCTTAGATCTGGCACGCTGGCGATCGAAGTCAATGGCCGCCAAGTAGCACCTCGCCTACCTTGTATCTGGGCAGAGTCTCGCTCAGTACCCAGACGCTCAGGGGATGTCGGCGCGGTGATATCGATCGACACAGCACTGCGCGATGCGGCTTTCTGTTCTGACTGCCAGCACTCTGGCCCTTCCGGCCTGACCGCTTGCTCTTGGTGCGACTCATTAGATTTGGTTGTGCGCAAAAGGCGAGTAAAGGGGTGGATTGGAGTCCAGCGCTATTTGGACTCAAGGGATTACGGGATCGACTTCTTGTGGAACGGTAGAAAGATTCTTAGGCGCGATAAAAGCATGTTCGCCTGGGAAGATTCGAATTCACTGACAAGCCACTTGGAATATCCGTTGGAACTGGGAAACCAAGGTCGAATAGTGGGTGAAATTCACTGCGATCACATTCCTGTGAGTTACACGAAACAGGATTTTCATCGCGAGAGTCCGGAGTGGAAGGCCGTTGTGGCAATCGTGCGCGGTGAAGGTCCACTGAGGCCTCAAATTGGCAAGAGATATGGGTATCCGCTAAACGAGAGCCCACTTGCCGCCATTTTCAGAGGATTTTCGCGTAACGATCCAGGACTTAGGAATCTAATCCCTGGAGACGGTATGCGAGCAATTCACGCGGAGGCCGCTAAGTGGGGAGATCTGTTCCGAGCGGGGATTCCCGAGTACCAAAGTGACGAAATCTGGTACCAGGCTGCCCTAACGCACGATCGGGTGCGCTCCTCCGAAGAATGACAGATCGGTCCCTCGCATTGAGTTGCGCCCAATCCCGTCCTGCTCGTATCGCGGGCAGGATGAGGTTGCGGCGCCGCTACGAGAGGAACGTGGTGAGCATCAGCAGTCCGCCGCGCGCCGCAGCGAAGCCAACACCCACTCCCTCCGGACACGGATCCGCAGGCCACGCTGGCCGTCATCACGAAGGGTCGGGAGGAACTGTCCGAGTTGCGGAAGACCAAGGGCCAGGCTTGAGGACGGCTTCAACGGGTCGAACCTCACTGGGGCCGGGACCGAAAGGCCGCCCGCAGCGCGGACACTAGCGGCAGGTGAACCAGGATGTGGAAGACATCGCTGCTGGCCGGGCCAACTTCGACTAGGCCGTTTCTGATGGCTCTTGCTGGGTGGGTGGATCAGCGCGGGTGCTGGGCATGCGCCTCGTATGGTGCGACGCCATGAACTGACTGACGCGCAGTGGCAGCAGATCGAGTCGCTGCTGCCGGGAAACGGTGCCCCGGGTGGGCAGTGGGCGGATCACCGCCGCGTCATCAACGGCGTGCTGTTCCGGGCCCGCACCGGGGTGCCGTGGCCGGATCTGCCCGAGCGGTACGGGCCTTGGCAGACCGTCTATGAGCGCCATCGCCGCTGGTCGGCCGACGGAACCTGGCAGCGGATCCTGACCGAGCTGCAGATCGAGGCCGACGCAAGCGACCCGGACGGCGCCCTGGCCCGCACCGCGGCGAAGGAGGCCGAATGGGCGGTGAACATCGACTCCACTTCCTGCCGGGCCCATCAGCATGCGGCCGGGGCCCGGCACCGGCCGCCGGGTGACTTCCCGCAAAAGGGGGCGGCGCGCGTGTGGAGGGCGATGGACGCGAGGCGCTGGGACGTTCCCGGGGCGGACTGACCAGCAAGGTCCACTTCCTGGCCGATGACCGGGCCC
>NZ_JAOZYC010000204.1:0-30752 GCF_035798155.1 Streptomyces endophyticus
CAGCCCGGCGGCGCGGGTCGGCGCGGGCCGTTCCGGCTCGACGTCGGGCGCCGGGCCGCGCGCCTCTCCCGCGGCGGCGAGCACGGCGTGGAAGCGGGCCGCGAACTGGCGGTGCCCCCGCTCGCCGGGGTGCAGCCGGTCCGCGCTCCACAGGGCGCGGTCGGCCGCCCAGTCGGCGTCGGCGGCGTGCAGATGGACGGCTCCGTGGCGTTCGGACAGGGCGTGGACCACGGAGTTGACGGCGCGCTGGCGACGCGCGAGAGGGCGCGCCAGGACGCCGGGCAGGCCCAACAGGGCGCCGGGGTCGGGCAGGCACGCGGTGAGCAGGACGGTGCCCCGTTCGGCGAACGCCCCGTACACGGTGTCCAGGCGATCGGCCACGGCGTGGAGGTCGAAGGCGGCGCGCAAGGTGTCGTTGACGCCGACCACGACGGACGCGACATCGGGAGTGAACGCCAGCGCACGTGGCAGTTGCCGCAGGAGCACATCGGAGGTCTGCGCCCCGCCGGCCGCGAAATTGCGGAACTCCACGGGCACTTCGGCGGGCGCCAGGCCTTCGGCGAGCAGCGCGGCCCAGCCCCGCCATCCGCCGCCGACCGGGTCGCCGACGCCCTCGGTGAGCGAGTCCCCGAGCGCGGCGAACCTGAGCGTCTTCATGACGCGCCCCGAAGCCGCACCCGAGCAGGCGCGTCGTGTGCCGCCAGGAAGGCGTCCACGGCGACGTCCCATCCGAAGCACTCGGCACGCGCGCGTGCTTGCTCCCTGCGCCGCGCCGCGGGCCGCCCGAGCACGTCCCGGACGGCCGCCGCGAACGCCGCACCGCTGCCCTCGGCCACAGCCCCGGCCCCGCCGACCACCTCCGGCAGCGCCGAGGACGCGCTGACGACGACCGGTGTCCCGCAGGCCAGTGCCTCCAGGGCGGCGAGCCCGAACGTCTCTGCGGGCCCCGGCGCCAGGCACACATCGGCCGTGGCCTGCAGGGCCGCCAGCGCGGCCGGGTCGGCGACGTGCCCCAGGAAGGCGACGGGCAACCGCCGCGCCCGCGCGCGTTGTTCGAGCCGCGACCGCAGCGGCCCGTCCCCCGCCACGACGAGCCGGGCGGGCACACCGGCCCGGCGCAGCCGCGCCACCGTGTCGAGGCCGATGCCCGGCCGCTTCTCCACGGAGAGCCGTGTGCACATGAAGAGCAGAACCTCGTCCACGCGCGCGTACCGCGCACGCACCTCCGTGTTCCGCTCCCCCGGCCGGCACCGCACGAGATCGACGCCGAGCGGCGCCCGCACCACGTTGCGCGCCCCGATCCGCACGAACTCGCGCTCGGCCCACTCCGTGGTGCACACCACGCGCGTGTAGGCGTGCGCCGTACGGACGTTGAGCACGTCGGCGGCCCGCCGCGCGGCGCGCTCGGGCAGGCCCCACGTGCGCAGCACTCCATGGGCGGTCTCGTGGGACACCATCACGGCGGGCACCCGCGCGCGGCGCGCCCACTCACCGGTCCAGCGCAGGGTCGTCCGGTCCGACACCTCAAGACGGTCCGGGCGCAACCGCGCCAACAGCCGCCCCAGGCGCTGCCGGTCGGTCAGGACGCGGTAGCCGCCGCTCGCCGGGAGCGGCGCCCCCGGCAACGTAATGACGCGCCCTTGAGGCGTGTCCGTGTCCGAGACCCGCTCCCCCGGCACGATCAGCACCGGCTCGTGCCCGGCCGCCAGATACCCCGCGCCGAGCTCTCGTAGAGCGGTCCGCAGTCCGCCGGAAGAGGGGGCGACGAAGTTCGCGAGCCGTACGATCCGCAGTCGCCCGCTCATGCCGCCACCGCCCCCGCGCCCGCCGACCGCGCGTGCAGCACGTCTACGTAGTGCTCGACCAGGAGGTCACCCACGGCCTCCCAACTCCGCCCGGACACCCTGGCGCGCCCGGCGCTTCCGTATGAGGCGCGCAGCCCGGGATCCCCGGCGAGCGCCCACACGGCGTCCCGCAACGCCTCCGCGTCGCACGGCCGTACGAGCAGCCCCGTCCTGCCGTGCGCGACGAGGTCGAGGGGGCCGCCGGCCGCCGGAGCGATCACCGGCACCCCGCTCGCCATGGCCTCCTGCACGGTCTGGCAGAAGGTCTCGTGGGGACCTGTGTGCACGAACACGTCCAACGAGGCGAAGATCCGGGCGAGTTCGTCTCCGGTACGCCGCCCCAGGAAGAGCGCGCCGGGCAGCGCGCCCCGCAGGGACGCCTCGCTGGGCCCGTCGCCCACCACCACGACCCGCACACCGTCGAGGCCGCACACCCGCGCGAGCAGCTCCACGTTCTTCTCCGGCGCGAGCCGCCCCACGTATCCGACGAGCAGCTCCCCGCGCGGCGCCAGGTCGGCGCGGAGGAGCTCGCAGCGCCGCTCGGGCCGGAACCGTACGGCGTCGACCCCGCGCGGCCACAGCCACACCCGTGGCACCCCGTGCGCCTCCAGGTCGCGTTGCGCGGCGGTGGAGGGCGCGAGCGTGCGGTCCGCGGCGGCGTGCACGGTGCGGATCCGCCGCCAGGCCGCGCCCTCACCCGCCCCCACGTACGTACGCGCATAGCCCGCCAGGTCGGTCTGGTAGACGGCGACGGCGGGCACGCGCAGCCGGGTCGCGGCCGCCATGCCACGCATACCGAGCACGAACGGGCTGGCCAGATGGACGAGTTCGGCCCGGTGCGCGGCCACGGTCTGCGCGAGGCGGCGCCCCGGCAGCGCGACACGGACCTGCGGATAGCCGGGCAGCGGCAGGGACGGCACCCGGACGACGGGGCAGGGCGCCGCCGCGTCCGCCTCCCGGCCTGTGGGGGTGGCGGGGGCGACGACGAGGGGGTCGTGGCCGCGGGCGGCGAGGTGCCGCGCGGTCTGCAGGGCGCAGTGCGCCACACCGTTGATGTCGGGTGGGAAGGACTCGGTCACGATGACGACACGCATACGGGTTTTGTCGCCCCGCCGAACGTGCTCACGTCAAAGTGGATCTGTCCTGGCGAGGAACGGTCCGTGAGCGTTGGCCGCCGCCGAAAGACCACCGAGAAGCCGCCGAAAATCACCGAAAACCGCAGGTGAACGACCGGGAGGTGGCCCCTCGTCGAAGGGCCACCTCCCGGTAATCAGCGCGTCACAACGCCGTGGCGTCGGGCCCGATCCTGCTGCGGACCGCGGTCTGCACCTCGTCCTCCTCGGCCGGATCGGCGGCGAGGCGACGGAGTTGATCGACGACGCGGGCGTCACCCGTCTCGGCGTGCCGCGCGGCGACCTCCCGGGTGCTCTCCTCGCAGTCCCACAGGCACTCGACGGCGAACCCGGCGGCGAAGGAGGGATCGGTGGTGGCGAGCGCGCGGGCGGCGCGCCCGCGCAGATGCGAGGACGCCGTCTCGCGGTAGATGTGCCGCAGCACGGGGGCGGCACAGACGATGCCGAGCCGTCCGGCCCCGTCGACGAGCGGCCAGAGGGTGGGGGCGTCGGGGCCGTCGCCGCGTACTGCCTCCCGGAGGGAGGCGAGGACGAGTTCGCCGTCCTGTGCGCCGCCTCTGCAGGCGAGCATGCGGCCCGCGGCGGCGCCGAGCGCGTCCGGCCGGGGCGCCCACTGCCGGGCCCGCTGCACGACGGCGACGCTGCGCATCCGCTCGAAGGCGTCCAGCGCGGCGTCCACAACCGCGCGGGACGGCGCCTCCACGGCGACCTCGATGAGATCGAGTACGGCCGGATCATGCATGTCGGCGAGGTAGCGAAGGGCGGTGCAGCGCGCCCCGTCGGACCCGTCCCGCGCGGCCCGCACGATCTCGGCGTGGTCCTGCGGGCCCGCCACGGCGGACAGGCAGCGGGCGGCGGGCACGTACAGGACGGCGCCCCGCTCGAAGCCCTCCTGTGCCCAGTCGAAGACGGCCTGCACGCTCCACTCGGGGCGCGGCCCCGCCGGCCGCATCTGCCGCTGCCAGCGGTCGAAGGAGCCGGTTTCCTGTGCGGCACGCACGCGTGCCCCCACTTCCGGGCGCGGATCCTCGGCCCACAGGCGCCAGGGTCGCGGCTCGAAGGCGTCGCGCACGACGACGGCGAGCTCGGCCTCCGCGTCGGCCGGGAAGCGGGCGAGGACCGGCTCGGCGAGCGCGCGCAGGCCCGCGTCGTCGTCGCGCAGGGCCAGCTCGTCGAGCGCCCAGGCCCAGTTGCCGCCCACGGCGGCGTACTTGCGCAGCAGCTCCAGGGCGTCCCGCCTGCCGTAGGAGGCGAGGTGACCGAGGACCGCGAGCGCCAGGCCCGTACGCGACTCCTCGGTGTCGAGGAGGTCCTCGGGGTCGAAGAGGTGCCCCTCGATCTCGTCGAGCTCGCCATGGAGATCGACGTAGAGGCGGGCGTAGTACAGCGAGCGGTTCTCCACCTGCCAGTCGTGGCGGGGGTCGCTCAGCACACAGTGATTGATAGCCGCGAGCGCCTCGGCACGCGGCGCCGTCAGCGCGTGCAGCGTGCCGTCGCCGCGGCCCCGCTGCAGCAGGCCGAGCAGCGTACCGCTGGGCGCTATGACCGGTTCGAACATGGGAAACAGCCTCACATCAAGCGTCGACGCAACCGGGATGTCACCTACCTGGCCACGCGACAACTCGTCGGAGCGCCCGCCGTCTCTTGCTTGCTGCTACCCATTTCTCTGCCTCTCGTCCAAGGCCCGGAACCGGGCCGTTCACGGCCCGCTCTGCACGTGGGCACCACCTGCCCCGGCCTCGCGTCCGTAAATCACGCCGTCATCATGACCCAGCAGCTCAACCCACCGCGACCACATTTCCCGCACCCCCGTTTTGCCTGGTCAGAGTCGGTACGTCAGGAGGCGCCGAAGAGGTCGACGAGCTCCGTCTTGCCGAACATCCGGGCCGTGTCGACCGCCGAAGGGGTCCCCGCGGCCGGATCGGCGCCCCCGTCGAGCAGCGCCCTGATCACGTCGTCGGCGCCCTTGAAAACGGCGCCCGCGAGCGGGGTCTGCCCCTTGTCGTTGGCGCGGTTCGCGTCGGCGCCGTGCTCCAGGAGGGCACGCACCGCCTCCGCGTGCCCGTGGTAGGCGGCGAGCATGACGAGCGTGTCGCCCCGGTCGTTCGTGAGATTCGCCGGCACCCCGGCGTCCACGTAGCCCACGAGAGCCTCCGTCTCGCCGCGTCGCGCGAGGTCGAAGATCTTGGTGGCCAGCTCCACGACCTCCGGGTCGGGGGCTTCGCTCATCGGGCGGACCGCCTTTCTCATACGTGCCGGTACGGCTGTGCAGCCGTACGAGTGAATCGACAGGGTACTGCCCGGTCCGGCACATGACCCGACCCCACCGAGGCAAAGATCACCAAGAGTGCGGACGACCGTCCGGCAGCACGCTCCAGCGGCCCAGCAGCGGCCGGTCAAATGGGTGAAAGCTAGGGATTTCCACCCATTTGCACCTTTTGTCGTATAGATACATGCTGTGAGCCTGGAAGAACTCATGGTGACTGTCCCCATCAACCAGGAGAACCCTCATGATCCTGTCCATCTCGGGCGTCGTGCTGCTCGGCATCATCGTCTTCTTGTTCTTCCGCAAGGACGGCCTGAAGGCCTCGCACGCACTGGTCTGCGCCCTCTTCGGCTTCTACTTGGCGGGCACTGCCATCGCCCCGAGCATCAAGGCAGGCGGCCAGAGCCTCGCCAGCCTGCTCGGCGGGATCAAGTTCTGACGGACCCCTCACCCGCACACACCTTCAGGAGAACGACGTGGCCAGGCGCCCACTCCCCCGCATTCTGAGCAACGGCAGCGCCACGATCGCCCGGAGCCGGGACATGGCTCGGACGGCCGCCGACGGTGCCACCGACGTACTCCACCCCCTCATCACGATCAGCCGTGGGCTGCGCCGCCTGGCCGGTGCCGGGCGGCACAAGTGGGCGGACACCCCCAAGGAGCGGCGCGGACCGCTGCTCTTCATGGTGGCCGCCGTCGTCCTGGTCGTGGTGTTCATTCCGTACGGTCCGCTGCTGGCGCTCATCACCCTGATGGCGGCGGCCGCATGGAAAGGGCGCGATCCGAAGCCGCCGGAGCAGACCGGCCCCGACGATTCGCAGGTACAGCGCCTCTCGTCCCTCTACGAGGCGCTTGTACCGTACTTCTCCGTAGCCGACGACCCGAGCCCGCTGTACGCGCACGGGGGCGACTGGGAGAAGACCTTCGAGACGTTCGACTTCGACGGCGACGGCCGTGTCGACCGGATCGACATCCGCTACCCCGCCTACTTCACGGACGGGGAGGCGGCCTCGCGAGCCCGGATCGAGCAACTGCTGCACGCCAAGCTCGGCCGGGGCCGCGAGTACCACTTCGCGTGGGACGAGGAGGGCAACCACCTGACGGTGAACGTGCTCGACCCGCTGCCCACGGACATCGCCGCCCAGCCCTTCGTGACCTCGCCCGGTGAGACCGTGCTCGGCTTCACCGACGGGACCGGCGTCCAGCGCACGCTGCCGGTGGTGGCGGGTGAGGAGGAGCGGGACGTGCCGCCCGTCGTGTGGCGCACCGGCGTCCGCTCCACCGAGCCGCACCTGCTGATCGCGGGGCAGCCGGGCAGTGGCATGACTTCCCTGCTACGTTCCGTGGCACTGCAGGCGCTGCGCCACGGTGACGTGCTGATCATCGAGGGCAGCGGGACGGGCGACTACGCGTGCCTGGTCGGCCGCTCCGGGGTGCTCGCCGTGGAGTGCGGTCTTGCCGGCGCGCTGACCAGCCTCGAATGGGCCGCACACGAGACGGAGCGGCGGCTGATCTCCGCGAACCGGGCGCGCCAGGCCGGGCACCCCACCCCGGACGACATCAAGCGCCCGCTGTGGATCCTGCTGGACCGTCCCAGCGCCCTCGGTCACCTCGCCGCCGCGGACGGCCGCAAGGACCCGCAGACGCTGCTCCAGGTACCCCTCAGGCACGGCCGCGCGGCCGGCGTGACGGTCGTCGTGGCCGAGCAGTTGGACAGCCTCGACGCCCTGATCGACCCGGTCAGGCAGCACACCCGCGCGCGCGTAGTGCTCGGCACGGCCGCTCCGGAGGAGCTGCAGGACGTGCTCGGCACCGTGCCGCAGACGACGCCCACCGCCGAGATCCCGGCGGGCCGCGGCTACGCCCGCCTGGGCACGGGTCCTGTCCACCGCCTCCAGGTCCCCGCCACCCCGGACCCGTACGACGACGCGACGAGCGAGGCCCACCGGCAGGCGGTGGCCGCTCTCCTCCCGGAGCGCAGCACGCCGGGCGACGCGGCCATGGAGGCCCAGCCCCCGGTCGAAGCGGTGCCCGACGAGGCCGAGGCGCTGGCCGAGCGCTGAAAACAGAGCTCTACGCGAGACAAGCAGCGCTCTCCATGAGAGCCGCGGCCGGCTACGCGATCAGAGTGCGCGGTACGTCCCCGCCCGCACTCTGACCGTCCCGGACGAGCTGCGCCGCCGCCGCGAGCCGAGCCGCCGCCTCGTCGGCCACGGCGCCGCCCACGGTGAACGGCAGCCGTACGTACCCTTCGAAGGCGCCGTCGACGCCGAAGCGGGGCCCCGAAGGGACGCGCACCCCGACCCGCTCGCCGAGCTCGGCGAGGCGCGAGCCCGAGAGGCCGCCGGCCTTCACCCACAGGGTGAGGCCCCCGTTCGGCACATCGAACTCCCAGTCGGGCAGCTCCCGCCGCACGGCGGTCACCAGCGCGTCACGGTTCCCGCGCGCCTGTGCGCGTCGCAGTGCGACGGCCTCTTCCCAACCCCCCGTGTGCAGCAGCCAGTTCACCGCCAGCTGCTCCAGGACCGGGGTGCCGAGGTCCGCGTACGCGCGCGCGGCGACCAGGCTGCGGATGACGTCGGGCGCGGCCCGCACCCAGCCGATGCGCATGCCCGCCCAGAACGCCTTGCTGGCCGAGCCGACCGTGATCACCGTGGAGCCCGCGGGGTCGAACGCACAGACCCGGCGCGGCATAACCGCACCCTCGCCGTCCCCGTCGAAGTGCAGCTCGGTCATGGTCTCGTCGACCACCAACACGGTGCCGGCCGCGCGCGCGGAATCGACCAGCGAGCGGCGCTGCTCCTCGTCGGCGAGCGCGCCCGTCGGATTGTGGAAATCGGCGACTACGTAGGCGAGCCGGGGCGCCGCCTCGCGCAGCACCTGGCGCCATCGATCGAGGTCCCACCCCTGCAGTCCGTCGGCCATGGCGACAGGCACGAGCCTGAGGCCCGCCTCGCGCATCAGTTGAAGGATGTTCGCGTACGAGGGTGATTCCACGGCCACGCGTTCGCCGCGGCCCGCGAAGAGGTGGCAGATCGCGTCGATGGCGCCCATCGCGCCGGTCGTGACCATGATCTGTTCGGGCATGGTCGGGATGCCGTGCGCGGTGTACCGCTCGGCGATCATCGTGCGCAGCGCGGGCAGCCCCGCCGGGTAGTCACCGTGGGTGTGGGCGTACGGCGGCAGTTCTTCCAGGGCGCCCTGCACGGCGCGGGTCAGCCATGGTTCGGGGGCGGGCAGGGCCGCAGTACCGAGGTCGATCATGGAACCGAGGGCCTCGGGCGGCAGAGGTTCCAGGCCGCGCGCGGGGAGCGGATTCCCGGCGGGCACGGCGGTCCAGCTGCCCGCTCCCCTGCGGGACTCCAGGAACCCCTCGCCACGCAGCGCCTCGTAGGCGGCCGCGACCGTGGTGCGGCTCACCGAGAGTGCCTGGGCGAGTTCGCGCTCGGCAGGGAGCCGCGTGGCCACCGGGACGCGGCCTTCCAGGACGAGGAGGCGGATGCCGTCGGCGAGGGCGCGATAAGCGGGCGGGCGGCGGGTGCCGGGGCCCGCGGGGCGCGGCTGCTGCGAGGTGAGCAGCCGGGCGAGCTGGGTCGAGCCGATCGCCGAAGTCCACTGGGCCATGCGAGCCAGTCCACCTTCCTCGAATTGGCCATGGTTGGCATCCGATTCCACGCCACAGAGTGTCATGCGCCAGGCCACTACCACCACAGAGGGGCTCACCTTGTCCGCGTCACCGTCCGTTCCGTCGCCCGGCGGCCCGCTCGTCCGCCGCCTTGTGCAGCTCTACGTAGGTCTCGCGCTGTACGGCGCCAGTTCGGCGCTCCTGGTGGAGGCGGGGCTCGGCCTGGAGCCCTGGGGCGTGCTGCATCAGGGGCTCGCCGAGCTGACGGGCATCTCCATCGGCGTCGTGTCGATCATCGCCGGAGCGATCGTGCTGCTCCTGTGGATCCCGCTGCGGCAGCGGCCCGGTCTCGGCACCGTCTCGAACGTCTTCGTGGTGGGCCTCGCGATCGACGGCACGCTCGCGGTCGTCCCGGACCCGCACTCCTACGGAGTGCGCATCCCGTTGATGCTGGCGGGCATCGTCCTCAACGGGGCCGCCACCGGCCTCTACATTGCGGCGAAGTTCGGCCCGGGACCGCGCGACGGCCTGATGACCGGGCTCCACCAGCGCACCGGCCGCTCGATCCGCCTGATGCGCACGGTCGTCGAGATCGCCGTCGTGGCGAGCGGCTTCCTGCTCGGCGGCACGATCGGTGTCGGCACGGTCCTGTACGCCCTGGCGATCGGCCCGCTGGCGCAGTTCTTCCTGCGCGTCTTCGCCGTCCCGCCGTCGCCCGCCGGCTCCACCGCGGTCGCCGGCGGCTCACCCCGGCGGGCCATACTGCGACGGTGACCTCGCGCGTACGCCACCCCTACCTCGACCATCCGGGTCCGCTCGCGCTCGCCCACCGGGGCGGGGCGGCGGACGGCCTGGAGAACACCGTCGCCGCGTTCCGTCGCGCCGTGGACCTCGGCTACCGCTACGTCGAGACCGATGTGCACGCGACGTCCGACGGTCGCCTCGTCGCCTTCCACGACACCACGCTGGACCGGGTCACGGACGACGGCGGGCGGATCGCCGACCTCCCGTGGTCCACGATGCGCCACGCGCGCGTGGCGGGCACCGAACCGGTGCCGCTCTTCGAGGAGTTGCTGGAGTCGTTCCCGGACGTGCGCTGGAACGTGGACGTCAAGGCGGAACTCGCTCTCGTGCCTCTCCTCGACCTGCTGCGCCGCACGCGCGCGTGGGACCGCGTCTGTGTCGGCTCCTTCTCCGAGGCGCGCGTCGCCCGCGCGCAGGCGCTCGCGGGTCCCCGCCTCGCCACGTCGTACGGCACCAGAGGCGTGCTGGGCCTGCGCCTTCGTTCGTACGGGATTCCGGCGACGCTGCGCCGCTCCGCGGTCTGCGCGCAGGTGCCGGTGACGCACGGACGGGTCCCGGTCGTCGACCACCGCTTCGTGCGGGCCGCCCACGCGCGCGGGCTGCAGGTCCATGTGTGGACGGTGAACGACGAGAAGGAGATGCGGCGGCTTCTCGACCTCGGGGTCGATGGCATAGTTTCCGATCACATCGAGACGCTGCGGGACGTCCTCAAGGACCGGGGGGCGTGGGTCTGACCGCCACCCCGCGGCGCCTGACGGCGGGGACGGCAAGGGGACACGGGTGGGCACCGAGATCGCGCGCGAGACGGCGCCGGGGGCGTCCACGCCCGCCGAGCGCAAGCGCGAGCAGCGCGGCTGGTACTTCTACGACTGGGCGTGCTCGGTCTATTCGACCAGCGTCCTGACGGTGTTCCTGGGGCCGTATCTGACCTCGGTCGCGAAGGCCGCGGCGGATGCGGACGGCTTTGTGCACCCCTTGGGCATCCCGGTCAGCGCGGGCTCGTTCTTCGCGTACTCGGTCTCCCTGTCGGTGATCCTGTCGATCTTCGTGATGCCCCTCGCGGGCGCTGCCGCCGACCGGACGGGCCGCAAGAAGCCGTTGCTCGCGCTCTGCGCCTACATAGGCGCGGCGGCGACGGCGGGGATGTTCTTCCTGGACGGTGACCGCTATCTCCTGGGCGGCCTTCTCCTCGTGGTCGCGAATTCCTCGCTCGCCGTCTCGATGGTGCTCTACAACTCGTACCTTCCGCAGATCGCTCCTCCGGAGGAGCGAGACGCGGTCTCCTCGCGCGGCTGGGCCTTCGGTTACGCCTCGGGCGCCCTCGTCCTCCTGGCGAACCTGGTGCTGTACACGGCGCACGACACCTTCGGCGTCTCCGAGTCGACGGCGGTACGCATCTGCCTGGCATCGGCGGGCGTCTGGTGGGGCGCGTTCACCGTGGTGCCGCTACGCCGCCTGCGCGACCGGCGCACAGAGCCCACGCCGGGTGGTACGGCCTCCGGCCCGCGGCAGCTGCTGGCCACGGTGAAGGACATGCGCCGCCACCCGCTGACGCTCTCCTTCCTCCTCGCCTATCTGGTCTACAACGACGGCGTGCAGACGGTGATCTCACAGGCCTCCGTGTACGGCTCCGAGGAGCTCGGACTCGACCAGTCGACGCTCATCGTGGCGGTGCTCCTCGTGCAGCTCCTGGCGGTGGCCGGGGCGCTCGCGATGGGCCGCCTCGCCCGTACGTACGGCGCCAAGCGCACGATCCTCGGTTCTCTTGTGGCGTGGACGGTGACGATCGGGGCCGGGTACTTCCTGCCGGCCGGGGCGCCGGCGTGGTTCTTCGTGCTCGCCGCCGGCATCGGACTCGTCCTGGGCGGCACTCAGGCGCTGTCCCGCTCCCTGTTCTCGCACCTCGTCCCGGCCGGTAAGGAGGCCGAGTACTTCTCCGCGTACGAGATGAGCGACCGCGGGATGAGCTGGGTGGGGCCCCTGGTGTTCGGGCTCACTTACCAGCTGACCGGCAGTTATCGCGACGCGATCGGGTCCCTTGTCGCCTTCTTCGTGATCGGTTTTGTCCTGCTCGCGAGGGTTCCGGTTCACCGGGCGATCCGCGACGCGGGCAATTCCGTACCGGCCCGGATTTAGCACCTGAAGGCAAATCCCGGTAGTGTACGCGGTTGGCCTGCCAGGCGTACCGTTACTGCACGTCTAGATCGCGAAACGTCAGGTGACATCCTGCGTGAGATGTGACAAAGCGGTCACGGGTGGGTACAACAAGGGGCGGCTACGACGGCGACGCACGACCCGGGAACCGGGAATCTTTACCGCCGACCGGACGTTGACCGGATGACGACGACAGCGACACCTGTCCTGTGGGCGACAAGCCCGGGAGGCACGATTCATGAGTGAGCGAGCTCTTCGCGGCACACGCCTCGTAGTGACCAGCTACGAGACGGACCGCGGCATCGACCTGGCCCCGCGCCAGGCCGTGGAGTACGCATGCGAGAAGGGACATCGCTTTGAGATGCCCTTCTCGGTGGAGGCCGAAATTCCGCCGGAGTGGGAGTGCAAGGTCTGCGGGGCCCAGGCACTTCTCGTAGACGGCGACGGCCCTGAGGAGAAGAAGGGGAAGCCGGCTCGTACGCACTGGGACATGCTGATGGAGCGGCGCACCCGTGAGGAGCTCGAAGAGGTCCTTGAGGAGCGTCTGGCAGTTCTGCGCTCGGGCGCGATGAACATCGCGGTGCACCCGCGGGACAACAGCGGTCGCAAGTCGGCCTGAGTCCCAGAGACACATCGCACAACGGCCGGGGCCGGACACACACCGTGTGTCCGGCCCCGGCCGTCTTTCGTGGTTTCGCGTCAGGGAGTGAGCGGCGGCCGCGGGCCCTTGCCGTCCCCCTGCGGACCCGGACGCTCGTCGTCCCTGATCACCTCGCCCTGGATCACGGTGCCGCCGGGCTGCCGCATCCGGGCCTGCTGGAACGCGTCACCGAGCGGCCCCTGGCCCGCCGCGGCGCCGATCTTCCGCTCTACCTTGCGCTCGGTGTACCGGCTCAGCGCGGTGCGCAGCGGCGGAACGAGCAGCAGCAGGCCGAGAACGTCCGAGACCAGCCCAGGGATCATCAGCAGGAGTCCGGCGAGCATCAGCAGCCCGTTGCCCTGCGAGCGCTGCTCAGCGGGCTTGGAGGCCTCTGGAGAGCCGCTCTGCTGGCGCTGCAGCGTCTCCGTGAGGTTCTGGAACGCGCGGCGCCCCGCGGACTTCATCACCACGGATCCGAGCACGATGCCGGCCACCAGCAGGATGCCGAGCGTAAAGCCGCCGATCGCGCCCGCCACCACCGTGAGCAGCCAGATCTCCAGGACCATCCAGGCCGCGACGCAGAGCGGCAGATACCTGCGGAGCCGGGAGCGCCGGGCGCCGGTGGACGGATTGCGAGGCGGAGTGCCAGTGGTCATGTACCCATTTTGCCTGGGGTCGGATGCGATTGGCGTAAGTGGGGGATCAAGATCGCTCTCAGCGTTCGCCGGGCTTGCGGCCCAGGACCTTGTCCACCCGCGCCCCCACACCCCACGTCGTGACCCGCCACAGCGCCTCCACGACGATGTCCTTGCTCATCTTGGAGTCGCCCCGCTCGCGCTCCACGAAGGTGATGGGGACCTCGACCACGTGATAGCCCTCCCGCACCGCCCGCCGGGCCAGATCGACCTGGAAGCAGTAGCCCTGCGAGGCGACCTCGTCGAGACCGAGGCCCTCCAGGGTCTCGCGCCGGAAGGCGCGGTAGCCGCCGGTGACGTCGCGGATCGGGACGTCCAGGAGGAGACGCGAGTACGTGGAGCCGCCGCGGGAGATGAGCTGGCGGGACTTGGGCCAGTTGACGATGCGCCCGCCCGGGACCCAGCGCGAGCCCAGGACCAGGTCGGCGCCCTTGAGCGCGGTCAGCAGGCGGGGCAGCTCCTCCGGCTGGTGGGAGCCGTCGGCGTCCATCTCGACCAGGACGCCGTAGCCGTGCTCCATGCCCCAGGCGAAGCCCGCCAGGTAGGCGGCGCCCAGGCCTTCCTTGCCGGTGCGGTGCAGGACGTGCACCTGCTCGTCGTCGGCGGCCAGCTCGTCGGCGAGTTTTCCCGTGCCGTCGGGGCTGTTGTCGTCGGCGACCAGAACGTGCGCCGCGGGCACGGCCTCCCGGACGCGGCCCACCACGGGCTTGATGTTCTCCGCCTCGTTATAGGTCGGGATGATCACCAAGGTCGTGCCCAGAGGGCCGAACTTCCGCCCGCCGCCGTCGCTCACAGCTTCCCCTTAAAACTTCCGTCCACAGGGGGACCACCATAGCGAGCACCCCAGTTCACGCCGATAAGGCGCCCTGGATGAGCCGGAGAGGGCCGGAAACGAAACCAATCACTGCGGATCGACGAATACTGCGGATCGGGGCCGGGCGTCCTTCGGGCCGACCTGGGGCCCGCTGGCTGCGGGTCGACCTAAAGCCGTTGTCTACTGAACGCCCGGGCCCCACCCGGGTCGCACCTGGCCGACCGGCCGGAACGTTCCAGCGCCCCGTGGCGCGGGCGCTGGGCCTGGCTCCCAGTGGTGGTACGCCGGTGCGGCGCACCACCCCCTGACCCAGCTGCGTTCTACGACTGCCTGGATTTCCCCGGTCGTGCCTGGAGGTGGTGGACCCGGCCGAACCTACCCGTCGACAGCCGCGCCTTGTCAACAGGCGTTCCACCTGCGGCTCTCTGCGAACTGCCCTGGTCAGCGCGGAGGATTCGCAGGTCGCACGGGACCGTGGCACGGCAAGATCGAAGTCGTGGCGCCCCGGTTATCACTCGTCCGGCCCTACGAAGACGGTCTGACCGAAGACCACGGTCCGCAGGCAGACCGGGAGTTGGGCTCCCGGAGAGAGGTCCGGCAGACCGGGGGTTCCGGAGCGGGGGTCGGTCGACCAGCGGGCCACACGGTCGTCCGGCGCCTGCACGACCAGCTCGTCCGTGCGCCAGACGGCGTAGTCGGCGGGGGCGCCCGGGACGAGGATGCCCGCGTCGTCACGGCCCACGGCACGCCAGCCCCCGCGCGTGTGGGCGGTGAACGCGGCGCGTACGGAGACGCGGTGTTCGGGCGTCCGGTGGAAGGCGGCGGCGCGGATCGTGCCCCACGGGTCGAGCGGAGTGACCGGGCTGTCGGAGCCGAAGGCGAGCGGGACGCCGGCCTTCAGGAGGGCCGCGTACGGGTTGAGGGTACGTGCCCGCTCGACGCCGAGGCGGTCGGCGTACATGCCGTCCTCGCCGCCCCACAGGGCGTCGAAGGCGGGCTGCACGGAGGCGGTGAGGCCGAACTCCGCGAAGGCGGCGACGGTTTCGGGGGTGAGCATCTCGGCGTGCTCCACGCGGTGCCTGGCCGCGCGTACGCGCGCGAGGCCGACCTTTTCGGCGGCGGCGCGCATGCCGTCGACGACGGCGGTCACGGCGGCGTCACCGATGGCGTGGAAACCGGCCTGGAGTCCGGCCTCCGTACAGGCGCCCACATGGGCGGCGATGTCCTCGGCCGACATGTAGGCGGTGCCGTTGTGCGACGCGGCAGCGATGTCTGCGTAGGGCTCGTGCAGGCACGCCGTGTGGGAGCCGAGGGAACCGTCGACGAACAGGTCGCCCGCGGCGCCCAGCGCGCCGAGGGCACGGGCGCGTTGGATGTCGCGGTCCGCCCAGTAGCCGGCGACACGCGGGCCCGGCTCGGAGCGGGCGAGGTCGAGCAGGCCGGTGAAGTCGTCCTCGGAGGAGATGTCGGGGCCCGCGCACTCGTGGATCGAGCCGATGCCGAGCGACGCGGCGTGCTGGAGTGCCGCGCGCTGGGCCTCCGTACGTTGCTGGGGGCCCACGGCGGCGAGCGCGGCGGCGCGGACGGCGTGGTGGGCGGCGCGGGTGAGGGGGCCCTCGGGGTCGAATCCGGGACGGTCCGTGATGCCGGGCACGAGGTCGAGGAGGGCGGTGCTGACGGCGGCCGAGTGCACGTCGATGCGAGAGAGGTAGACGGGGCGGCCTGTCGTGGCCTCGTCGAGTTCCGCGCGGGTGAGGGGGGTGCGGTCGGGCCAGCGGGCGGCGTCCCAGCCGTGGCCGAGGAGGACGCGGTCGGTGGGGTTGGCCGCGGCGTGTTCCCGTACGAGGGTCAGGGCTTCGGTGCGGGTGCGTGCGGCCGTGAGGTCGAGGCCGGTGAGGGCGAGGCCGGTCGACGTGGTGTGGACGTGGGCGTCGGTGAACGCGGGGGTCACCAGGGCGCCGTCGAGGTCGATCACCTCGTCCACGCCGTCCGTGAACGCGTCCGCCGCGCCCTCCGAGCCGACCCAGGCGACGTGGCCGGCCTCCACGACCATGGCGGTGGCGAAGGGGTCGGCCGGGCTGTGGATCTCGCCTCGGCGCAGGAGGACGGTGCGGGGGGTGGGGGGCGTGCTCATGGTGACAGTTTCCCGTGTCCTTGGGGTGGGGTGTGCCGGGGGGGTGGTCGAGGGGGGTGGTTTCTGGCCTGGGCCGGGGGCGGAGCCGGGGTTTCTGGCCGGGGTCGGGGTTGGCGTCGAAGGTGACGGGTGCGCGGCGACGGGGTTCCCGACCCGGGCCGGGGGCGGCGTCGAAGGTGACGGGTGCGCGGCGACGGGGTTTCCGACCCGGGCCGGGGTGGCGCCGAAGGTGACGGGTGCGCGGCACCGGGGTTCCGGAGCGTTGCCGGGGTTGGCGCCCTCCGTCATCGCCGCGCGGCACCGGGCGCCGCCTTGCCCACCCTGCCGCCCAAGGCGGCAGATTGCCCAAGTCGGGGGCGGCGTCGGCCGCAACGGGTGGGGAGCCGTGGACGACGGCCGGTCACCCAAGTCGGGGCGGCGGCGGCCGCAACGGGTGGGCAGCCGTGAACGGCGACCCGTCACCCGAGCCGCAGGCGGCACCCGCCGCGCCCGTCAGGCCGACGCCCCCGGAGGGGGCGGGTGGGTGGGAGGTGAGCGGGTGGACGCCGGGCAGGCGGTCGGCTGCGGTACAGCGCCGGACCAGCCCGGCCACATCCCAGGCACCCGGACCGCCGGACCGTCGCTAGATGCGCGGGGGCCGTGCCTCGTACGGGGTGGAGAGGACGACCGTTGTGCGGGTGGAGACGCCTGCCAGGGAGCGGACTCGGGCCAGGAGGTTTTCCAGCTCGTGGGGGGTTTCGACCCGGACCTTGAGGATGTAGTTCTCGTCGCCGGCCACGCTGTGGCACGCCTCGATCTCGGGGACGCCCGCGAGGCGCTCCGCGATGTCGTCGGGGGCGCTCGGGTCGAACGGCTTCACCGAGATGAACGCGGTGAGCGGCAGGCCGACCGACTCCGGGTCGACGACCGCGGCGTAGCCACGGATCACGCCGCGCTGTTCGAGGCGGCGCACCCGCTGGTGCACCGCTGACGTGGACAGGCCCGTGGCCTTGCCCAGGTCGGTGTAGCTCATCCGCCCGTCCTTGACGAGCAGCTGCACAATCTGTCGGTCGAGCTCCTCCATGCCGCTGAACCTACCGGTCCCTTGATCCTCACGGATACCTGAAGGAACGAGATGGGCGATACGTCTACCGCTCAAAGGGCAAGCTCATTCGACATGTGACGAACACCACAGGCCTGAGGCCGTGTCCACCGGCATGAAGTGATTACCTCGACGAACAGCCGGGAAATGCTTGCTGTGGCCGAGGCCGCCACTCATGGACATCAGCGGCCGGCCCACCCGAGGGGGAGAATCCCATGCAGAGCATGAAGCGTTCCGGACGTCCTGGCGCGCGCGACCGCCAGCAGGCGATCGCCGAGCCCCAGCCGGAGGGCGTCGAACCCGACCTCTTCGGTACCGAGGGGGACGCGGGCGACGAGTACGAGACGTTCGAGATGTACCGGGTGGCCTGCCCCGACTGCGGCAAGGCCATCGCCCTCCTCGCGGAGGAGGACGTGCTGCCGGAGCACGCCCATGTGACGTCTCCCTGGGACCCGTTCGGGCTCACGGTCTGCGTAGGCAGCGGAAGGACCGTCGCGGAGTCCCTGCCCACGGACGACCTGGTGGGTGCTCAGGAGCAGCACGCCGCCCTCCTGTTGACGCTCCCTCAGGGACTCGACTGGCGTACACAGCCCTTCTCGCACGCCGGTGGCCCATCCGCGCGCCCCATCCGGGTGCCCGACCAGCCCTACCGCCGAGCCGCCGCCTGACCCGCTACGACCCGTCGGCCCAGTAACTGCCCCGCACCATGGCCCGCAAGCTGTCGTGGTGCAGGATCAGTGTGTCCGGGTCCGCGGGCTCGGTGGCCTCGCCGAAATGGATCTGCCGGTAGGCGACGCGGAGCATCACGGCGGCGTGCCGCAGGGCCGCGTAGAGCGTGTAGAACTCCATGTCGCGCGGGGTGTGTCCGGTGAGCCGGGCGTAGCGCGCCTCGACCCGGTCGCGGCGCAGGAAGTCCGGCAGGCCGCGCTGGCCGAAGGCCTCGGTCAGGTCCTGGAAGAAGCGGTGCAGATACACCGTCCAGCCGAGGTCGACCTCGCGCGGCGCGAGCGAGGCCATCTCCCAGTCGAGGACGGCGGCGGGTGCGAATCCGTCCTGCTCGTAGATGATGTTGCCGATGCGGGCGTCGCCCCAGTTGAGGACCGTGGGGCCTTCCCTCTGCGGCCACAACTCCTCCAGGCGTGCGAAGGCGCTCTCGATGAGGGGCGAGGGACTGCGGCCCTCCACCACCCATGCGTAGTAGGCGCGTTGGGCGTCCACATGCCGGCGCAGGGGGCTCCCCTCCCCCGGCAGCTCCAGGAAGGACGCCTCGGCCGTCGGCACGCCGTCGTGCAGCCGCGCCAGCACCTGGACGCTCGCGTCCTCCAGGCGTTCCCGCTCTCCGTCGGTCGCCTCGTGCAGCCAATTCCCCTCGTACGTATAGGGCATGACGTCGGGCGGCACGCGGCCCGCCACCCGTTCCATGACGAAGAACGGGGCGCCGAGCGGCCCCGCGTCCTCCTCCAGCCACAGCACGCGCGGCACCGGAAGCCCGGTGCGCTCGGCCGCGAGACGCATGGTCCTGTACTGGCGTGGCATGTCGTACACCGGGAAGATCGTGTACGCCGACGGGTCCGCGGCCAGCCGCAACGCGCAAGCGCGTACGGGTGGTTCGGGGTGCTCGATGTCGAAGAGCAGGGTCTCGCTCGACATGCCGTTGGACTCGGGGACGGCGACGTTCACCGCCTTCGCCCCGGGCAGCCGACGGCCGAGCCACGCGGTCAGACGCCGGGCGATCTCCTCGGGCTCTCGGGTGGACGTGCGGGGCCTGGGTTGTCGCGGTGCTGTCGCCATCGCCGAACTCCCTGTCCGTGAGGGGTGGTTACGACCGTTCGGAAGCCGGGGCCACCGAGTCGAAGCCCGTGAAGCCGCTCGGGTCGTGGCGGCCGAAGGAACCGTGCTCGAAGATGCCGTACCCGACCTGCCCGTCGAGGGTGAAGCGGGCCGCATGGTCGATGACCCCGTACGCGGCCCGAGGGTGGGCCGTCGGGTCCGCGAGGTCGTACGTCCGCCGCTCGCACCAGTCGTGGCCGCGCCAGGTCCCGTGCTGCCAGTCGTCGGCCGGCGGGTAGCCCGCGCCGACGGCGAGCGGGGAGGAGGCGAGGATCTCGACGCCCACGTCGAGCGGCTTGCGGTCGACCGGGTCCATGAGGTGGATGACCGCTCGCTCGGGGTGCCGGGTGCCGGGGCGGTAGGTGATGTCGGTCTGCGGCCAGCCGAGTTGGCGGTCGCGGTGGCCCTCGCGGACGACCGTGGCGTCGTTCAGGGTGCGGTAGCCGTCGGCGTCCTCCTGGGTGATCACCATGAGGAAGCGGTCGTCGAAGCGGACCGGCGCCCAGATCCAGTGGAAGCCCTCGGTGGGGTACTCCTGCGCGAGCCGGCCGCCCTCCTCCCCCGGCACCGGCCGCACCCCCCAACTCCGGTCCCTGGTCCCGGTCCAGTCGCTCAGCCGGATCTCCCGGCCCCCGATCCGCAGCCACCCGTCGCACCGCCCTGCCTGTACGAACCGCTTGCCCTCCAGGGTGAGCCGCGCCCCCTTGCGCTGCGTGTGGTGCGGCTCCCACAGGGCCGGGAAGTCGGCGCTCCAGTTGATCTCGTACGAGAGTCCGTCGGGGTCGTCCGGGTCGGCGGCGCAGGTGAGGATGAAGTCCTTCAGGGGGCGCTCGACCAGGATCTTCAGCGGGCCGACCCGCATGTCCATCCGCGTCTCGTCGCTGAGGGCGTCCGAGGCGCGGACCGCGTGCAGGGTGTCGCCGATGCGCAGGGTGGCGTAGGCGTCGATCACGCCCAGGTTCGGGTAGACGCCGAGGCCGAGGATGAGCAGGAACCGGCCCTCGGGGTCGAAGAGATGGAAGATGCAGCGGTCGTAGGCGTTGCGGTCGCTGGTGGCGACGTGCTTCATCGACAGCGGGACCTGGTGCACGGGCCACTCGTCGAAGGCGACAGGACGGTCGACGGCCTCGTCTGCGGACACGGCAAACCTCCCTGAGGGAACGGTGGTTGACGTCGCCCGGAGGGGTGCGGCCTGCCCGGCGGCGGAGTTGACGGTACGTCAGCTCGGCGGTGCTGGCCAGATGTTCGACCGGCCCGCGCCACGCGTACGGGTTTGTCGTGAACTGACGCTCGAATTCGTCAACCAGTGACCCCGCCGATCCCTCTTTCGTTGAACCGGTATGACCTCGACGCAGACCTCGGCACCTGCGCCCACGGGACGACGCAGGCGCATCCTCGTGCCGGTTACCGCAGAATCGGTTCACCAGAGCCGACAGTCCCCCACGTCCCACCCGCTCCCCCAGGGCGGGCAGGCGCCACAGGAACAGCAGCCCCAGCCAACGTCACAGGTTCAGCGCACCCCTCAGGCCGCACAGCCCCCGCAGCCTCCCGCGCTCCAGCCCGCGGGGCCGCAGCCGCTCCCCCGGCCGCAGCAGGCCCGGCCGCCGCAGCCGCCGCGCCCGCAGCCGCCCCAGCCGCGCCTGCACAACCCCCCGATCTACCAGGCGATGATGACGGCCTGGACCGAGCGCGGCCGGACGCTGCCGGGGCGCGAGGACCCGGAGTGGGTGCGGCTGATCGCGCCCACCGTACGCACCGGGCAGTTCAGCGCGATTCAGGACCGGCGAGGTGACGGGCGATGACCATGCGCTGGATCTGATTGGTGCCCTCGACGATCTGGAGCACCTTCGCCTCGCGCATCAGGCGCTCCACGGGGAAGTCGGCCGTGTAGCCGTATCCCCCGAGGACCTGCACCGCGTCCGTGGTGACCTTCATCGCGGCGTCCGTGCACAGCAGCTTGGCCATGGCGGCCTGCTTGGAGAAGGGCCTGCCCGCGTCGCGCAGCCGGGCCGCCGACAGATACAGGGCGCGGCCCGCCTCTATCTGCGTGGCCATGTCCGCGAGCATGAAGCGCAGTCCCTGGAAGTCCGCGATGGGCCGGCCGAACTGGGCGCGCCCCTTCGCGTACTCCACCGCGGCGTCGAGCGCGGCCTGTGCGACGCCGACCGCGCAGGCCGCGATCCCGAGGCGGCCCGAGTCGAGCGCCGAGAGGGCGATCTGGAAGCCCTGCCCCTCGTCCCCGAGGCGGCGCGCGTCGCTCACCCGCACCCCGTCCAGGTGGATCTGGGCGGTGGGCGAGCCCTTCATGCCCATCTTCTTCTCGGGGACCGCCGCGCTCAGCCCTGCCGCGTCACCGGGCACCAGGAACGCCGTGATGCCGTGCGCGCCCTCGCCGCCGGTGCGGGCCAGGACCGTGTAGAAGTCGGCGACGCCGCCGTGCGTGATCCAGGCCTTCGTGCCCGTGAGCACCCACGCGTCGCCGTCGCGGATCGCCTTGGTGCGCAGGGACGCCGCGTCGGAGCCCGAGGAAGGCTCGGAGAGGCAGTAGGCGCCGAGCAGGCCGCCGCCCAGCATGTCGGGCAGGTGCTCCGTGCGCTGCTGCTTCGTCCCGAAGTTGGCGAGGGCGTGGCAGGACAGCGAGTGCACGCTGACGCCGAGGCCCACCGTGAGGCGGGCGGCCGCGAGCTCCTCCAGGACCTGGAGATAGACCTCGTACGGCTGCTCGCCGCCGCCGAACTCGGCGTCGTACGGCAGTCCGAGCAGTCCCGACTCGGAGAGGAGCCGGAAGGCCTCGCGCGGGAAGCGGCCCGCCTCCTCGTCCTCGGCCGCGCGCGGGGCGATCTCCCGCTGCGCGATGTCGCGGACGAGCCGCATCAGATCCTGAGCTTCGTCCGTCGGCAACTGACGCTCGACTCCTGGCTCCGGCATGGCGACGCTCTCTTCCCTGGGCGGGCGCTGCGGCGACGACCGCCGGGTGGGCGGGCGTCGCCGGATGGTCACTGCCGGGCCGATGCTGCCCTTCCGGATCACGGAAAGCGCAGACCAAGCGGCCGCGGCGTGTTGAGTATTCCCGATCCGGAGCGGCCCGTCACTAGTTAACGACCGCTTACTCCAAGTTTTTCCACGGCGGCGGAATTGGTTCGTACCATTGACCCTACTGGTCTAGTCCTTCTAAGGTGCGGCGCGCAGGTCCACAGCACGATCCCCCACGCTCCCCTCCCCCACGAGGAGACACGATGCTCAGACCGCACCTCCCCCGCAGAGGCCTCAAGGCCCTCTTCTCCGCCGCATGTTGCGCCGTCCTCGGCGCGGGGCTGCTCGCCGGAGCAGCCACCGCCTCCGCGCAGCAGCAGAGCGACACCGAGCCGAAAGCGGCCGGCTCGAAGGTCGTCGGATACTTCACCGAGTGGGGTGTCTACGACCGGAACTACCACGTCAAGAATGTCGAGAGCTCGGGCTCGGCGGACAAGCTCACGCACATCAACTACGCCTTCGGCAATGTCCAGGGCGGCAAGTGCGCGATGGGCGACTCCTACGCCGCGACCGACAAGGCGTACACGGCCGATCAGTCCGTGGACGGTGCCGCCGACACCTGGGACCAGCCGCTGCGCGGCAACTTCAACCAGCTGCTGAAGCTGAAGAAGCTGCATCCGGAACTCAAGATCCTCTGGTCCTTCGGCGGTTGGACCTGGTCCGGGGGCTTCGGCGAGGCGGCCAAGGACCCGGCCGCGTTCGCCCAGTCCTGCTACGACCTGGTCGAGAACTCCAAGTGGGCCGATGTCTTCGACGGCATCGACATCGACTGGGAGTACCCGAACGCCTGCGGCCTCACCTGCGACACCAGCGGGCGCGACGCCTACAAGAACCTGATGTCGGCGCTGCGTTCGAAGTTCGGCGGCGACTACCTGATCACCTCCGCCATCCCGGCCGACGCCTCGGAGGGCGGCAAGCTGGACGCCGCCGACTACGCGGGCGCCGCCCAGTACGTCGACTGGTACAACCCGATGACGTACGACTACTTCGGCGCCTGGGACGCGCAGGGGCCCACGGCCCCGCATTCGCCGCTGACCACGTACGACGGGATTCCGAAGGCGGGTTGGAACTCCGCCGACACCATCGCCAAGCTCAAGGCGATGGGCGTGCCCGCCTCCAAGCTGCTGCTCGGGATCGGGTTCTACGGGCGCGGCTGGACCGGCGTCACACAGGACGCTCCCGGTGGCACGGCGACCGGGCCCGCGGCCGGCAAGTACGAGCAGGGAATCGACGACTACAAGGAGCTCAAGAGCAAGTGCCCGGCCACCGGCACGGTCGGCGGCACCGCGTACGCGCACTGCGGGAACGACTGGTGGAGCTACGACACCCCGCAGACCATCGGCGGAAAGATGGACTACAAGAACCAGCAGGGCCTCGGCGGAACCTTCCTCTGGGAGCTGTCCGGTGACACCTCGAACGGTGAGCTGATCAAGGCGATCAACTAGGCCTCCGGAGATCGGACGGCTCTACAAGCAACCCCCCACACGCTCCCCTGGCCGCACGCGCGCGTACTCGCGCGTGGTCAGGGGAGCACCGGTGCGGGGTACGAGGGTTCGAACTCCTCGATCACCCGCAGGGTTTCGCCGAGCGTGCGCACCAACAGGGCGCGCACCGTGTCCCGTTCGAGCTCGTGGTGACCGATCCAGTCGAGCGTGATGCCCTCGACGCTGCACAGCCAGCCGAGCAGCGCTGTCCGCGCGAGCCGCGGCACCCACGAAGTCCCGTACGCGGCCCGGGCGATGGTGGCGATCAGTGCGTCCCGCACCCCGTCCCTGATGGCCTGCACCTGGGCGTCGAAGCCCACGCCACCCGTGACGATCGTGCGGTACGCCGCCTGGTTCCGCTCCGCGTAGCGCAGATAGCCCTCCACCGTGCGGTGCACGCGCTCCACGGGGGCCAGGTCACCGACGCTGCTCGCGCCGTCGACGAGTTCGCCGACGGACTCCTCGATGATCGCCAGGTAGTAGCCGCGCTTGGACTCGAAGTAGTAGTAGATCAACCCCTTGGCCACGCCCGCGTGCTGCGCTATCTCATCCATGGACAGCGCGTCGTAGGACGTGTCGGCGAACAACTTCCGCCCGATGGCGATGAGTTCGGCGCGGCGGGCGGCGGAGCGTTCGGTGCCGCGCACCCGCTGGTGGCTAGTGTTCAATTCCGGCCCTGGTCTCGGACTCCCTGCGAATGCCGCAGTATGGCATTTCCCGAGGCGCCCTCACGCCTGCGCGGCGGGGGCCGTGGTGGTGCGCGTCACGTCGCGGTGCGCGACGGACCGGTCACATCAGGCCGAGCTGGGTGACGAGCATCGCGAGGACCACGACGAAGGTCCAGCCCAGGACGTGTTCGAGGATCTTCGGCCCGTTGTCCTCGGGCCCGCCGGTGCGAGCGCGCGCGGCGGCTGTGGAAGCGGTGGCGGAATGTGCGGTCATGGGTGTCTCGCTCGGGTCGCGGTGCTGGTCCTGACTCCCCCGGCTGCGCCTCAGGTTCTGCGGCGCCTTCTCCACCTTGCCATCGGATGGCCACCGTGCCGCCGAGACCTTGGTCACGTACAACCGGGCCGCCGCGTCGTGCGTCCCACAGAGAGACGCGTTCCGTCCGACCGGAAGGTTCCCGATGAGTACGTACCGGACACCACGCCGCAGAACCCGTCTCGTCCTCGCCGCCGCGATCACCGTCACCGCGGCGCTGACCGGCCCGGTGGCGGTCTCCCGGGCGGCCACCGACCGCCCGGCGCCGGGCGCCGCGGGCCTCGGCGACCCGATGTTCCCGCTCGACGGGAACGGGGGCTACACCGTGCGCCACTACACGCTCGACTTCGACTGGCAGGCGCCGAGGACCCCGTTCGCCGCCTCCACCACCGTCAAGGCCACGGCGACGCAGGCGCTGTCCCGCTTCGACCTCGACTTCGCCGGGAACGAGCTGCGCTCGGTGACCGTGAACGGCCGCGCCGCGCAGACCCGGCGGGACGGCGACGAGCTGGTCGTCACGCCCGCCTCACCGATACCCAAGGGCAGCGCCTTCACCGTGAAGGTCGGCTACACGGCCGACCCGACGCAGGTGCGCCACCGCGACGACGCGATCGAGGACTACGGCTGGATCCCGACGCCCGACGGGACGGTCTTGTACCCGCAGCCCAACGGGGCCAAGATGATCTTCCCGTCCAATGACCACCCGAGCCGGCGCGCCCCCGTCACGTTCCGCGTGACGACCCCGGCCGACCGGACGGCCGTCGCGAACGGGCGCCTCGTCGACCGTACCGAGCGGAGCGACGGCCGGGTCCGCTGGACGTACGACTCCGAGCAGCCGATCGCGACGCAGCTGGTCCAACTGGCCATCGGGAAGTTCACGTTGATCGACAGCAAGGGGCCGGGCGGGCTGCCGCTGCGCGATGTCGTCCCGGACGCGCTCGTGGCGCCGACCAAGCAGTACCGCGACCTGACGCCCGAACACCTGACCTGGCTGCAAGAGAAGTTGGGGCCCTATCCGTTCAACCGGTACGGCGTCCTCGTCGGCGACACGGACCTCGGCGTGGCCCTGGAGACGCAGACGCTGTCCCTCGTCCCGAAGGCGGATCTGCTCGGCACGAAGGTCGACGCCGAGCGCAATCTCGTCCACGAGCTGACCCACCAGTGGCTCGGCGACAGCGTCGGGATCGCCACCTGGTCCGACCTGTGGGTGAGCGAGGGCCACGCCCGCTTCTACGAGCGCTGGTACTCCGAGGAGCACGGCGGCGACAGCTTCGAGGCCGCCATGAAGACGGCCTACGAGAACCACGACCAGTGGCGCCACGACTACGGCGCCCCCGCCGAGCCCACGGAGCCCAACCTCTTCAAGCGGATGCGCTACGACGGCTCGGCGCTCGTCCTGTACGCGCTGCGCGAGCAGGTCGGCGCGGAGACCTTCGCGAGGATCGAGCGGGCGTGGGTCACCCAGTACCGGGGGAAGACGGCGTCGACGGCCGACTACATCCGGCTCGCCTCGAAGGTCGCGGGCCACGACCTGACGGGCTTCCTGCGCCCGTGGCTGTACGGCTCCAAGACCCCGCCGATGCCGGGCCACCCGGACTGGGTCGTCAACCCGGTCGTCACCGGCTGACCCGCATCGAACGGCCCGGTCCGGCCGCCGGGAAGCGTCCTCGGCGAGTGCCCACTGCCGCCACTCGCCGAGGTGCGGGTCCCGCTCAGCGCACGCCCACCGCCGCCAGCGCCTTGCGCTGCTTCTCGGTCGGGTGGGCCGGGAAGTACAGGTAGCAGACGCCGCCGGTCCCGGAGACGACCTTGCCGGTGGCGTTGTAGCGCTTGGTACGCAGCCAGATGTTCTCCCACTCACGCCTCTTGTAGACGCGGCGGACCGCGGCGTCGCTGGGGGAGGCCGGGTCGTTGGCGATCACGTCGCCGTCGGCGGTGAAGCCGATGACCGTCATCAGGTGTCCCGAGGTGCCGTAGCCCGCGCCGGTCAGCTCCTCCTTGAGGAACGACTGGGACGTTATGGCCGGGACACCGGCCGCGATCAGCTTCTCCAGGTCGGCGAGGGAGGAGAGGCGGGTCACGACGCCCTGCAGGTCCTTGTACGTCGCCGCGTACGCCGCGTTGAACGGCCAGTTGCCGCAGCCCTCGTACTGGTAGTCATACGTATGACGCGCCGCGTGGCAGACCTGCGGATCGGCGTACGAGGGGTCCACCCAGGCGAGCTGCTCCGGCGTCGGCTTCCGGCCCCAGTACTCGATGATCATCTGCGAGGACGTGGGGCTGCACCAGGCCTCTCCCCCGTTGTCGTATTCGGGGTACTGGCCGACGTGGATGTTCTGCGAGTAGCGCGGGACCTTCAGCTCCTTGGCGAGGCCCGGCGTGGACGCGGGCACCGTGAAGCGGTCCGGGACGTCCGAGCCCATCGCGCCCAGGCGCCACACCGTGGGTGCCGCGTTCGAACCCGGCGCGCGCAGCAGCCTCAGCCGCAGCCGGTAGGAGACCAGGCGCAGGCCCGAGGCCGCGTCGTCGATGGAGAACGTGTCCGTCCAGATGCTCGACTTCCCGTCCGACTGATCGTCCACGGACGTGCGGCGGATGTCCGCGTCCTTGTCGTCACCCGCGGTCCAGCGGCCCATCACGTACCAGGGGGTCGTGGCGGCGTCCGTATAGGTGCCCTGGAGTTCGATCTGGATCCAGGTGCCCTTCGGGGTGTGCGCGTTCCAGGACGCGATGACCTCGGTGGCGGGGACCGAGAGCGCGTGGACCGGGGAGAGCCACTCGGCGTACTCCCACTCGGCCGTCTTGTTCAGGTGCGGATCCTTGTACGTCGTCGTGCCGGCGGGCGCGCCGATCGTCACGCCGGGGCGCGCGCCGCCCACGACGCGCGTGCCGTGCGCGGTGCCGGAGCGCCAGTCGACGGACGTCGTCCAGGTGCGGTTGTCCACGAGGCGGTTCACGGCGCCCTTCCGTGCGGCGTGTGCGGACTGCTGCGCGGGCGTGGCGGCGCGTGCGCTGCCCGCCATGGCCGTCGTGGCGAGCGCGGCGCCCGCGGCCGCCGCGAGAACGGTTCTCCGGGAGAGCGGGGACGGGGTTTCGGGTCGGGTCATCGGCTGATCCCTCGGTCGTCGGTTCTGACGGACGTGACGGAGACGGAGACTGACGTGACAGATTGCGCCAACTATGGCCGCCGGGGCGGGATTTCCACCAGCGTTTCGCGGCGCGGCACCGGCACAAATATTGGTCTTCACCACTGGCATGACCTGCGGCGGCGTGCGTGAAACCGATCCGGGCGGCGTCGTACCCTTGCGGCCGTGAGCTACCACCATGTGCCCCTCGCCGACTGCGCCGCTCGGATCCGCCGGCTGCCGCCCTCCTGCGGCCCCGTGCGGCTCGTGGGCATCGACGGGCACGCGGGTTCCGGCAAGTCGACCTTCGCGGTGCGGCTGGCGGAGGCGCTCGGTGGGGCGCCCGTCCTGCGGCTCGACGACCTCGCGAGCCACGACGCGCTCTTCGCCTGGACCGAGCGCCTGCGCGCCCAGGTCCTCGCCCCGCTCTCCCGCGGCGAGGCCGCGCGCCACGAGACGTACGACTGGCATGCACGCCGCTACACCGGCGTGCGCGAGCTGCCGCCCGCGGACGTCGTCCTGATCGAGGGCGTGGGGGCGGGACGGAGCGAACTTCGGCCGGAACTCGCGATGTTGCTGTGGCTCGACATGCCCCACGAGGCGGCCTGGGCACGGGGGCGGGCGCGGGACGGCGAGGCGCAGCGAGAGTTCTGGGACGGCTGGATCCCAGCGGAGCGGGAGCACTTCCAGGAGAACCCGTCCCTCCCCTTCGCACACCTTTTGGTACGCGAGTGTCCAGAGGGATATGAGGTGCGGGAAGGGCCTGGCGGGATCCCACACTTGAAGGGGAAAATCACTCACAGTGATGGACCGCCAGCGGTCCGGTGAACCTGTGGAAACGGCCTTCCGCCACTTTCCACGAGGGTCCCAACTCTGCTTGACCGAGGGGCCGTACAGGACTTACGTTCTGAATGTGCGGTCTTTCGGGGCCGCCTACAGACGCGAAGCCCCCGGTTGTTCCCCCGTGATCGGGGGCTTCGTTCTGCCCTCAAGGCCCCTTCCCGAGCGCACCGAGGCGTGCTTCGCTCACCCTGGGTCACCATTCGGTACCGCGCTCACCTGCACCGAATCCCCCGCTCGTGCCCCGATCCGACCGGGTCGCGCCCTACGGCCGAGCTCGCCCCCGCAGGTACGATGCCCTCGGTGCGGTCCACGGACGGCTCGCGGTCCGCATCGTGACAACTCCCGTCCATGACAGAGCGGTTCATCGGGGGCACGGTTTGTGGGGGACGTGATGGACTTCGGCACCGGTGCACAGGCCGGCCCGGCCGACCTCGCCTGGCTGCGAGGCGTCGACGCCTACACCATGGGTGCGTATCCGCAGGCGGAGGACGAATTCCGCACCGCGGTACGGATGGACCCGGGGATGGCCGACGGCTGGCTCGGGCTGCACGCCCTGCGCGTCGACACGACGACCGCGCTGCTGCGCATGTTCCGGCACCGCGACCGGTTCGGGGAGCAGCGCATGCGCCACCGGCGCACGCTCAACTCCTGGTACTGGCTCGGCTGGTGGGTACAGCCGGTGCTCGAGCACCCGCGCGACCTGCTGCTCGCGCACGCCTCGCACTGGCTGGACGGGCGCCATGTCCCGGACCTGGACCAGGCGTTGGCCACCCTGCCACCGTTCGACGCGGACCCACAGGTGCGGTTCCTGCACGCCTGTCGCTCGTACCTGGTGAAGGATTGGGATCAACTGGTGCGGCACACCGACCCGTTGACCGACGATCCGATGCTCGGCATCGAGGCCGGTCTCTTCGGTGGCATGGCCCGGGTGCGCCTGGAGATGTACGGGCAGGCGGAGCCGCTGCTCTCCTCGGCCCTGATGCGCTGCCGCAGCGAGCAGCCGCAGCGCAAGGAGCTGCGCTACTGGCTGGCCAGGGCCCATGAGGGCACGGGGCGTTCGGCGGCCGCGCTCCCCCTGTACCGGGCGGTGCACCGGGTCGACCCCGCCTTCATGGACACCTCCGCGCGGCTCGCGGCGATCGCCGAGGGGGACGGGTACGGGGACTTCGGCGACGGGTCCGATCTCACGCCCATGCCCATGACGGGATACCAGGACGGGCTCGACGGCGACGTGGGCGATCCGCTGTACGAGAGCGACGGGCGCAACCTGAAGGTGACCGACCCCGATCTGCCGCCCCCCGGCGGCGCGGCCGGCGACGACGCCGACATGGTGCGGGAGAAGGCCGTGGTGCCGGTGCCCGCGCCGCTGCCGGCCAGCAGCACGGATCCGGTACTCCTGGAGGAGGCGCTCACCGAGCTGGAGCGGATGGTGGGCCTGGAGCCCGTGAAGCGTCAAGTGAAGGCGCTGTCCGCCCAGTTGAACATGGCGCGGCTCCGGTCCGGGCAGGGGCTTCCGGTCCAGCCTCCGAAGCGGCACTTCGTGTTCTCCGGGCCCTCGGGTACGGGCAAGACGACCGTGGCGCGGATTCTGGGGCGGGTCTTCTACGCGCTCGGGCTGCTCGGCGGGGACCACCTCGTGGAGGCGCAGCGGGCGGACCTGGTGGGCGAGTATCTGGGCCAGACCGCCGTGAAGGCGAATGAACTCATCGACTCGGCGCTCGGTGGCGTGCTGTTCGTCGACGAGGCGTACGCGCTGTCCAACACCGGCTACGGGAAGGGCGACGCGTACGGCGACGAGGCGCTTCAGGTGCTGCTGAAGCGGGCGGAGGACAACCGGGATCACCTGGTGGTGATCCTCGCCGGGTATCCGGAGGGGATGGACCGGCTGCTCGCCGCCAACCCCGGACTGTCCTCGCGCTTCACGACGCGGGTCGACTTCCCCTCGTACCGGCCGCTCGAACTCACCTCGATCGGCGAGGTGCTCGCGGGTGAGAACGGGGACGTGTGGGACGAGGAGGCGCGGGACGAGCTCCGCTCGATCGCCGGGCACGTGGTGGACCAGGGATGGATCGACGAGCTCGGGAACGGGCGGTTCCTGCGGACGCTGTACGAGAAGTCGTGCGCGTACCGGGACCTTCGGTTGACCGGGTATGCGGCGGAGCCCACGCGGGACGACCTGGCGACGTTGCGGTTGCCGGATCTGATGCAGGCCTACGGTGAGGTGCTGTCCGGGCGGGGGCCGTCCGCCGGGTGACGTTGTGGCGGA
>NZ_JAOZYC010000205.1:0-29991 GCF_035798155.1 Streptomyces endophyticus
TGATGAGGTCGACGACGGCGGCGTCCTCGGCGATCCGGGCGGGGTGATGGAGGTTCGGCAGGAGCACCGAGGTGCCGCTGTCGTCACTGCCCGCGCCGAACAGGTGCGGGGCGAGCTGGGACTGCAGGTCGGCGGGGGAGGGCCGCTTGGCCGCGTCCATCTGCATGCACGCTTCGAGCAGCGGCCGCAGCTCCTCCGGGAGCCCTTCCAGGTCCGGGCCCTCTCGCAGCAGCATGAACACGGTCTCGACCGGGTTCGCGCCGTGGAACGGGGCGTGCCCGGTCGCCGCGAAGACGAGGGTCGAGCCGAGCGAGAAGACGTCCGACGCCCCCGTCACGCTGCGCGAGTCCTTCGCCTGCTCGGGCGACATGTACGCGGGCGTGCCCACCGCCACGTTCGTCATGGTCAGGCGCGTGTTCGAGACGCCGGACGCGATGCCGAAGTCGATGACGCGCGGACCGTCCTCGACGACCAGCACGTTCGACGGCTTGAGGTCGCGGTGCACCAGGCCCGCGCCGTGGATCGACTGCAGGGCCTCGGCGACGCCCGCGGCGAGCCAGCGCACGGCCTGGGCGGGCAGCGGCCCGGTCTCGTTCACTATTTCTTCGAGGGAGGGCGCGGGCACGTACGCGGTGGCGAGCCAGGGCACGGCCGCGCGCGGGTCGGCGTCGACGACGGCGGCCGTATAGAAACCGGACACCGCCCGTGCCGCCTCGACCTCGCGCGTGAAGCGGACCCGGAACAGCTGGTCCTCCGCGAGTTCCGTACGCACCGTCTTGATCGCCACGCGTCGGCCCGAGGCCGAGCGCGCCAGATAGACCAGGCCCATGCCGCCCGCGCCGAGCCGTCCCAGAACCTCGAACGGACCGATCCGCCTCGGATCGTGCTGCGTCAGCTGATCCATCACTTGCCTGCCACCTCCCCGTGCGGGCCACCGCACTCACGGCCCCCGCCAGCGTCTCACCACCGAAGCGCCACGGCGGCACACACCCCGATTCTTCCTGTCTCGGCCCTCAGTTGCGAACCTCGGGTCAAAACGGGGTGTCTCGGAGTTTTCGGGCCTCTCACGCCTGCTCGCACACCGCGAACACCGCCCCTTGATCATCCTCGATCACGGCGGCCCGTCCGTACGCCGTGGGGTGCGGCCCCACCCGCACCCGCCCGCCGAGGCGGACCGCGGCCGCCGCCGTGGCGTCGGCGTCGGCGCAGCCGAAGTGGAGCAGGAACCGGCCGGGCCCCTCGGGGACGACCCTACGGCGGACCGCCACCCCGAAGACCCCCTCTTCGAATACGGCCCCGTAGAAGGATTCGCTCAGCGCGGCATCGGGTGTGAGCAGCTCGGCGCCGCAGAACGCCCCGGCCCCACCCACCGCCTCGAAGCCCCGGTGGCTCCCCGCCTGCCGCAGCACGAACGCCGCCCCCTCGGGACCCAGCGCGAGCGCCACGGTCGCCTCCGTCCCGCCGGACAGCGGCCCCGCCACGATGTGCCCGCCCGCCGCGACGACCCGTTCGGCGGCGGCGTACGCGTCGCGCACGGCCAGGTGCACCCGCCACTGGACGCCCAGATTCGCCGGGGCGAGGGCGGCGACGCCGCGGTCCTCGCTGTACGCCGCCGTGTAGTAGCCGCGCTCGGCGCCCGCGCCCTCGTCGAAGGTCCAGCCGAAGAGATCGCCGTAGAACCGCTTGCCCGCCTCGACGTCCGCGAGCCGGACGTCGGCCCAGCACGGGGCCCCTTCGGGAATTTCGGGGAAGTCGAGCCGGTCGCGGCGGGCGGGACGCATGAGCGTCACGCTAACCAGGCCGAACGGGCCCCTGTGATTGAAATTCGAACGTTTGGCCAATTCCCGTCGCTCACGGCGCGTCATTTGACCGGAGGTCATGACGGCCAACCCCATTTGCAGTCGGCCAGATCGCGCTCCGATCACCCCTCGGTAAGCTGACGGCATGACAGGACAAGTACGGACCGTCGACGGCCGCGTGGCCGGCCGGCGTGGTCAGGCAACACGTCAGAAGCTGCTCGACTGCCTCGGCGAGATGCTCAGCTCCTCGCCCTACCGGGACGTCAAAGTCATTGATGTCGCGCGAAAGGCGGGCACTTCGCCCGCGACCTTCTATCAGTATTTCCCGGACGTCGAGGGCGCCGTCCTGGAGATCGCCGAGCAAATGGCCACCGTGGGCGCGGGGTTGACCGAACTGGTCGCGGACCGCTCCTGGGTCGGCAAGGCCGGCTGGGCCACGGCGCAGGAACTCGTGGACGGATTCCTGGAGTTCTGGCGCAAGAACGACGCGATCCTGCGGGTCGTCGACCTCGGCGCGGCCGAGGGCGACAAGCGCTTCTACAAGCTCCGCATGAAGATCCTGAACTCGGTGAACAACTCTCTCGCGGACGCCGTCAAGGACCTTCAGGACAAGGGCAAGGTCGACAAGGACGTGAGTCCGGCCGCGGTGGCCGGTTCACTGGTCGCGATGCTCGCGGCGGTCGCCTCGCATCAGAAGGGCTTCCAGACCTGGGGTGTCAAGCAGGCCGAACTCAAGCCGAACCTCGCGCTGTTGGTGCACCTGGGCGTGACCGGAAAGAAGCCCACCAAGTAAATCTTCCTGGTCCTGTCGTGCAGCGGCGGTTCGCGTGGTCCAACGTGAGCCGCCGCTGTTGCAGCTTCCAGTGACCCGCTCAGCGACGCTCGAGCCGGAACAGCCGGATCTCCCGTTCCACCCGCCGCTGGTACGTGGCGTAGGGCGGCCAGAATTTCAGCGCCGCCGCCCAGGCCTCCTCCCGCTCAGGACCCTGAAGGAGCCGGGCCGTCACCGGGACGTCCGCACCGCGCCAGTTGATCTCGGCGTCCGGATGCGCGAGCAGATTCGCGGTCCAGGCGGGATGACCGGGCCGCCCGAAGTTCGACCCGATCAGCAGCCAGGTCCCCCGCTCCTCCTCGGGCATGCACGCGAGTGGAGTACGCCGCTCGATCCCGCTCTTCGCGCCGCGCACGCAGAGGATCACGCCCGGCAGCATCTGCGCGCTGAGCAGCACCTTTCCGCGCGTGAGCCGGTGCACGGCGCGGTCCAGGGCGGGAATGACGTGCGGCGCGAGGCGGCCGAACGTCCGCGTCGACGACACCTTCTGCACCAGCTTGATGCCCGGTGGCGCCATCAGACCGCCACCTCCAGGCCGGGCCCCGGCGCGAACAGCTCGGCGGCCTGCGCGGCACGGTCGCGCAGCAGGTGCACGGGCCCGAACAGCAGCTCGTCGCCGGTGGCCCGCTTCAGGTACAGGTGCGCCTCGTGCTCCCAGGTGAACCCGATGCCGCCGTGCAGCTGCACGGCCTCGCCCGCCCCGGTCCGCAGCGCTTCCAGCGCCTGGGCGAGCGCGAGCCCGCCGACGCGGGCCTCATCGGGGGTGCTCGCGGCCCACGCCGCGTAGTACGCGGCCGAGCGCGCCGCCTGCACCTGTACGTACACATCGGCGAGCCGGTGCTTCACGGCCTGGAAGGAGCCGACGGGCCGGCCGAACTGCTCCCGTTCCTTGACGTACTCGACGGTCCGCTCAAGGGCCCGGTCCGCGGCACCTACGGCCTCGGCGGCGAGCAGCGTGGCGACGGTGTCCCCGACGGCGGCAAGCGCACCGGTCACATCTCCGTCCTCGGTCCCCAGCAACTCGGCCTCGACATTGCGGAGTTCGATGCGCGCCTGCGGCCGCGTCTCGTCCATGGCCGTCTGGCGCACGCGGACGAGTCCGGGGGCGTCCTCGCGGACGAGGAACAGGAGCGTGCGGGAGCGGGCGAAGCCCCCGGTGTGCGCGGCGACGAGCAGCAGCCCGGCGCTGTGGCCGTCGAGCACCTGCTCGGCCTGCCCATAGAGCCGCCATCCGTTCTCCTGCCGGCCGGCCTGTACGCCGCCCGCCCGGCCGCCGCCCGCCCAGTCCCCGGCGTTGTCGGCGACGAGCCCGAGAGCGGTGGCGAGGCCCGTGCCCGGCACGGCGAGCGTCGCGGTCAAGGCGCCCTCGGCGATCTTCGGCAGCAGCGCGGAGCGCTGCGCCTCCGTGCCGAGGGCGGAGATCAGCGGGGCCGCGAGCCCGCTGGTGGCGAGCAGCGGCGTGGGCGCGAGCGCGCGCCCCAACTCTTCGCCCGCCAGCGCGAGTTCTACGAAGGTTCCGCCCACGCCCCCGCACTCCTCCGGCAGCGCGAGCCCCGGCAGGCCGAGCTCCGCGCTGAGGGTGCCCCACAGGGCGAGGTCATGGCCGACGGGGGTGCGCGTGGCGGCCTTGACGTCGTCCGGGGTGCAGCGCTTGGTGGCGAGTTCGCGCAGGGTACGGCGGATCTCTTGCTGTTCCTCGGTGAACCTGGCGTCCATGTGGGCCCCTTTCTGACGGGGCGTCATGTTAGGACGCCGACCGCCGGATGCCCAGAGCTACGCACACTCCCACGCACACTCCTCCACACCCCCGTATCTGATGTACCGTCAGATTCATGACTGAGAGCGGAAGCAAGGTCGCCATCACGGGCATCGCCCTCTCCGACTGCGGCCGCGTCGACGAAGCCACTCCCTACGCCCTGCACGCCCAGGCCGCCCGCCGGGCGCTCGCCGACGCGGGCCTGTCCCCTTCCGTCATCGACGGCTTCGCGTCGGCGGGCCTCGGCACCCTCGCACCGGTCGAGGTCGCCGAATACCTGGGGCTCAAACCCCGCTGGGTCGACTCCACTTCGGTCGGCGGCTCCACCTGGGAGGTCATGGCGGCGCACGCGGCCGACGCGATCCGGGCGGGCCACGCGCGCGCCGTCCTCCTCGTCTACGGTTCCACGGCCCGCGCCGACATCAAGGCGAAGCGCCGCACCTCGAACCTCTCCTTCGGCGCGCGCGGCCCCCTCCAGTTCGAGGTCCCGTACGGCCACTCGCTGATCGCCAAGTACGCGATGGCGGCCCGCCGCCACATGCACGAGTACGGCACGACCCTTGAGCAGCTCGCCCAGGTCGCGGTCCAGGCCCGCGCGAACGCCTCCCGCAACCCGGACGCCATGTTCCGCGACCCGATCACGGTCGACGAGGTGCTGGACGGCCCGATGATCGCGGACCCCTTCACGAAACTGCACTGCTGCATACGCTCGGACGGCGGCGCCGCGGTGCTGCTCGTGGCCGAGGACCTGGTGCGCGACTGCGCAAAACCTCCGGTCTGGGTACTGGGCTCCGGAGAGCACGTCTCGCACACCACCATGTCCGAGTGGGACGACTTCACGGTCTCACCGGCGGCGGTGAGCGGGCGCCTCGCCTTCGAACGGGCCGGGGTCACCCCGTCCGAGATCGACATCGCGGAGATCTACGACGCCTTCACGTACATGACGCTCGTGACCCTGGAGGACCTGGGCTTCTGCGCCAAGGGGGAAGGCGGCGCCTTCGTCGAGAAGGGCCGCCTCCTGCACGACGGCGAGCTGCCGACGAACACGGACGGCGGCGGCCTGTCCGCCCAGCACCCCGGCATGCGCGGCCTGTTCCTCCTGGTGGAAGCGGCACGGCAACTGCGCGGCGAGGCGGGCGACCACCAGGTCCGGCGGGCGGACGGTTCGCTGCCGCGGCTGGCGGTGGCGTCCGGGACGGGTGGATGGTTCTGCTCGGCGGGGACGGTGGTGCTGGGGCGGGACTGAGGGGCGGGGGCGGGAATCGGGGGGCGGGGGCGAGAATCGGGGGATGGAACCGGAACCCGATCTGGACGCCCTGCTGCGCTCCCTGCGCGTATGGGACACCGAGCTGCCCGACTTCGACCCGCGGAACACACCCGCGGCGCCGCTCCCCCTGTTCACGCAGTGGTTCGCCGCGGCCGTGGCGGCGGGCCAGCCCGAGCCGCACACCCCGTCGCTCGCGACGACGGACGCCGAGGGCCACCCCGACATCCGCACGGTGATGCTGCACGGCGCCGACGAGACGCACGGCTGGCACTTCGCCTCGCACGCGGGCAGCGCGAAGGGCCGCCAGCTCGCCGCGCACCCGTACGCGGCGCTCGGCTTCTACTGGCCGTCGCAGGGCCGCCAGATCCGGGTCCGCGGCCCCGTCCGCACGGCGCCACCCGAGACCGCCCACGCCGACCTGCACGCCCGCTCGACCGGCGCGCTCGCCTCGGCACTCGTCGGCCACCAGAGCGAACAGCTCGGCTCCTACGAGGAGTTGGAGCGCGCCTCGGACGCGGCGTGGGAGCGCGCGCAGCACGAACCGGACGCCGCGGCCCCCTCCTGGACGGTCTACGAGCTGACCCCGGACGAGGTGGAGTTCTTCCAGGGCGACACCCGCCGCCGCCACGTACGCCTCCGGTACCGACGCACGACGGAGGGCTGGGTCAAGGAGCTGCTGTGGCCGTGACGCCGCGACCGCTCAGGGCGTGAGCGCCGGGACCGCTAGGGTCCTTCTGACGGATCAGGCTGGACGCGGACGGCGTCCACGTGCGGTGCCGACAAGCGGGGTCTGGTGCGTGCAGCTGCAAGGCGGAGGAGGGCGTCAACGCGGAGCGTTGGCAACCGACGACAACGCCGCAGATGTGCGTGCCAGGGCTCGCGACTCCAGCAAGATCCGTCAGAAGGGCCCTAACGCCTGGGACGCCCGCCCGTGCGGCGGCGGCGACCGGAGCCTCGACCGCTCGAACCGTCGCGCCGTGGGCCGCGATCGCCGGAACCCCGGCCGCGCGAGCGCCGCCCCTCAGCCTCGCCCCGTGAACTCCCACACCGCGAACTCCCGGACCGGCCGGTAGCCGAGGCGCTGATAGAGGGCGTTGCTCGTCGGGTTGGAGAGGTCCGTGAAGAGCAGCACCTCTTCGGCGCCCCCGGCCCGCGCGGCCCGGCTGACCTCGGCGGTGACGGCGGCCGCGTACCCCCGGCCGCGCAGCGCGGGCGGCGTGTAGACGGGGGCGACCCGGACGGTGCCCAGCGACCCGCGGGTGAGGCCCGCCATCGAGACGGGAGCGCCGCCGGCGTCCTCCCAGAGCGTGATGCCGCCGTAGGCGATGCGCTCGTCGGCCCACGCCTCGGCCTGCTCCCGCGTCGCGGCGTTGCGCGCGTGCGCCTCCGCCTCGAAGGCCAGATGCCAGTCCGCGAGAAGGCCCCGGTCGGCCTCGCCCGCGACCCGCGACCCGCCCTCGGGCAGGCTCTTCGGCGGTGTGAGTTCACCGAGCCGGAACAGCCGCTGCCGCGTCACACGCTCGGCCCGCGCACCGGGATGCCGTTCGAGCCAGGCCCCGGCGAGGGCGGCCGTCGACTCCAGCGCGCCGTTCGCGCCGTCGACCGGCAGCCCGGCGAGGGCGTCGACCAGGGCGTCGGCCGCCTCCTTGCGGCCCGCTCCCTCTCCGGGCAGCGCCACGTACAGGAAGTGGGGCGGCGTCCAGAAGAAGTAGCCGGTCGCCCGGCCGCCGGGCCCTGTCCACACACCGAAGCGCGCGCCGTCGGCCGCCCAGCCGGACGCCCGCATGCGCGCGGTGACACTGAGCGCCACGGTGTGCAGCGACGGGTCAGAGGCCAGCAACTCCCCGGCCTGTGCGTCGAATTCATCGAGACTCGACGTCAGCAGCCACTCGCCCGTGCGTGCCCGTGAGGTCGTCATCGGGCCATGATGGCCGCGCGCGCAGCCGCACAGCCACCGGATTACGGCGCGGGCCACCGCATGGCCGCGCCGCTTACGCCGCAGGCCTGAACACCGGCACGGCGAAGCCTTCTCCGCCCTCTCGGAAGGCGACCGTCAGCTCCATCCCCATCCGCAGATCGGCCTCCGCGCACTCCACGATCTCCGTCATCATCCGCGGCCCCTCGGCGAGATCGACGACCGCGGCGGTGTACGGCGTACGCCCCCCGAAGGGCGGCAGATCGTTGCGGTGCACGACGGACCACGTATAGAGCGTGGCGCGACCACTCGCGTCCACCCACCCCACTTCCTCGGGGGACTCACTCCAGCAGAACGGGCAGAACTCCCGCGGATAGTGATGGTCACGCCCGCAGCCCCCGCAGTGCCTGAGCAGCAGCCGCCCCTCTGCGGCCGCCTCCCAGTAGGGCCGCGTGAAGGCATCGGGCTCGGGGACATCGAAACGTACGTCGCCGCCTACAGCACTCACGAGAACAGTCCGATCGCGTGGTCGAGGGACCAGGCCTGCCAGGACATGGCGAACAGCGCGACGAGCGAGATCAGACCCATCATCGCGTTCTGCCCCTGCTCGGCCCAGTCATGGATCATGAGCGTGAAGTACAGAAGATTCAGCAGCAGTCCGCCGACCAGCGCGATCGGCGTCAGGAATCCGAGGATCAGCCCGATCCCCAGGGCGAGTTCGGCATACACCACGACATACGCCATCGTCTTCGGCCGCGGCTTCACGACGACCTCGAAGCCGCTGCGCACCGCGTTCCACTTGTGCTTGCCCGCGACATCGGCGGCCCAGGCGATACCCGTCCCCCGCTCGAACCAGCCCTTCTTGTCCTTGTGCCGCCAGCTCTCCAGCCACCACAGGCCGAGCCCGATGCGCAGCACGGCGAGCCACTCGGCGCCGCTGAGCCCTATCGCGTCCATGAAGTCCGGCCCCTCCTTCATTTTCTGACGGTACGTCAGTTAGTGAGGTAGGCCAGTTCAACGCATCCGGCACCACCTCCGCAAGGGCCCCGCACGCGACAACGGCCGAGCGGCACGGATCGCTGCCCGTGATCAATTCGCAACCGGTTTCCGTCTTGACCGGTCCCGCTCAAACCGGCATCGGAATACGCTCCGTGCATGGCCGACTCCCCACAAGCACCGGCACGCAGCCATGAACGCCCGCCCGTGTACGTCATCGGGGGCGGTCCCGGCGGACTCGCCGCGGCCGTCGGCCTCGAGGCGCACGGTGTCCGGGCCGTCGTCCTGGAGAAGTCCGACCACGTCGGCACCTCCTGGCGCGGCCATTACGACCGCCTCCACCTGCACACCACGCGCCGCCTCTCGGGCCTGCCCGGACTGCCGATGCCGCGCCACTTCGGCCGCTGGGTCGCCCGCGACGACGTCGTGCGCTATCTGGAGAAGTACGTCGAGCACCACGACCTGGAAGTCGTCACGGGCGTCGAGGTCACCCGCGTCGAGCGGACCCCCGACGGTCCGGGCTGGCTGCTGCGGGCCACCGGTGGCCGCGAGCTGACCTCGGCCGCCGTGGTCGTCGCCACCGGCTACAACCACACCCCGCACCTGCCCGACTGGCCCGGCGCCTCCACGTACACCGGGAAGCTGCTGCACGCGGGCGAGTACCGCAGCCCGGCCCCCTTCACCGGCCAGGACGTCCTCGTCGTCGGCGCGGGAAACACCGGCACCGAGATCGCCGTCGACCTCATCGAGGGCGGCGCCGCGCGCGTCCGCATCGCCGTGCGCACCGCGCCGCACATCGTGCGCCGCTCCACGCTCGGCTGGCCCGCCCAGCGCACCGGCATCCTCTGCCGGCGCCTGCCGGTCGGCCTGGTGGACCGGCTCGCGGTGCCCCTCGGCAAGATGAGCGTGCCCGACCTGTCGGCGCAGGGCCTGCGACGCCCCGACACCGGCCTCTACTCGCGGGTGCGCGAGGGCGCCATCCCGGTGCAGGACGTCGGCTTCATCGACGCCGTACGGACCGGGAAGGTCGAACCCGTCGCCGCCGTCACCTCCTTCGACGCGGACGCGGTGGTCCTCTCCGACGGCACCCGCGTCACCCCGGACACGGTGATCGCGGCCACCGGATACCAGCAGGGCCTTCAGGACCTGGTGGGCCACCTGGACGTCCTCGACCCCGCCACCGGACGCCCCCGCTCCGCCTCCCCCCGCACCCCTTCGCTCCCCGGCCTCCACTTCACCGGCTACACGAACCCGATATCCGGCATGCTCCGCGAACTCGCCCTCGACGCCGGCCGCATCGGCAAGGCAGTGGCCGCACAACTCCCCTCCTGAGACGGGCCGGGACACCCGCGCGAGCACGCCCCTCGGAACACTCGTCCCACCTCTTTGCCTGCAGCCCTGTTCCTGACACAGCGTCAGTTCTGTAATCTGACTGAGCGTCAGCTATTCCTCGAGGGAACTCCGAGGCACTGCCGCAGACCACACAAGCTGCACAGACCGCACAGACTGAACAAGCTGCACAGACTGCACAGGCAAGAGATGTCGCTGTCACACAGGAGCGGGCGGACCGATGCTTGGATCGACGTACGGCACCCTGACCACCGACTCCCGCCGGGCCCGCGTGATCGCCTGCGGTGAGCAGCCCGGACCCGCCGTGCACGGGCGGGCCGGCACCGAAGAGCTGGACGTCAGCGGGCGCCCACTGCACTCCGACGTACCGGATCTGGACCGGTTCTTCCGGCCCGAATCCGTCGCCGTCGTCGGCGCGTCCGACGCCGAGGGGCGGCCCAACACCGGCATCACCCGGCAGCTGATGGGCTGGGCGGAGCGGGTCGGCGCGCGCCTGTATCCGGTGCACCCGACCCGAGAGACCGTCTTCGGCCTCCCCTGCTCCCCCTCCATCGCCGAGCTGCCCGAGCAGGTGGACCTCGCCGTGCTGCTCGTCGCCGATCCGCTGCCCGTCATCGAGCAACTCGCCGACACGAAGGTGAAGTTCGCCGTCGCCTTCGCGTCCGGGTTCGCCGAGACCGGCGACGAGGGCGCCGCCGCGCAGGCGCGCCTCTCCGCCGCCGTGGAGCGCTCGGGCCTGCGCCTCCTCGGCCCGAACACCAACCTCAACGCCTTCGAGCGCTTCCGCGAGGACCTCGAAGGACCGGCCATCGCACTCATCACCCAGTCCGGCCACCAGGGCCGCCCCGTCTTCTCCCTCCAGGAACTCGGCATCCGCCTCTCCCACTGGGCACCGACCGGCAACGAGGCCGACCTGGAGACCGCCGACTTCATCTCCTACTTCGCGCAGCGGCCCGAGGTCGGCGCCATCGCCTGCTATGTGGAGGGCCTCAAGGACGGCCGCTCCTTCCTCCTCGCCGCCGACCGGGCCGCGCGCGAAGGGGTGCCGGTCGTCGCCGTGAAGGTCGGCCGGACCGAGACCGGTGCCCGTACCGCCGCGTCCCACACCGGGAAGCTCACCGGCGCCGACACCGTCGTGGACGCCGCCATGCGGCAGTTCGGCGTCATCCGCGTCGACGGGCTCGACGAGCTCCAGGACACCTCCGCCCTGCTCGCCCGCGCCAAGCCGCCACAGGCGGACGGCGTCGTCGTGTACTCGATCTCCGGCGGCACCGGCGCCCACTTCTCCGACCTGGCCACGGAAGCCGGCCTCCAACTCCCCACGCTTCCACAGGAAAAACAAGAGGAACTGCACCAATGGATACCTGACTACCTGAGCGTGGCGAACCCGGTCGACAACGGCGGCCACCCGGTCGGCGACTGGCGCGGCCGAAAGATCATCGACGCGATCCTGGCCGACCCGTCCGTGGGCGTCCTCATCTGCCCGATCACCGGCCCCTTCCCGCCCATGAGCGACAAGCTGGCCCAGGACCTGGTGGACGCGGCCGAGCAGACGGACAAGCTGGTGTGCGTGGTGTGGGGCTCGCCCGTCGGCACCGAGGACGCCTACCGCACGACGCTCCTCGGCTCCTCCCGCGTCGCCACCTTCCGCACGTTCGCCAACTGCATCACCGCCGTCCGCGCCTACCTCGACCACCACCGCTTCACGGCCTCGTACGTCTCCCCCTTCGACGAGGCGCCGCGCACGCCCTCGCCCTCCTTCCGCAAGGCGCAGGCCCTGATGCGCCCGGGCCACCAGCTGAGCGAGCACGCGGCCAAGCAACTGCTGCGGGCGTACGGGATCCGGGTGCCGCGCGAGCAGTTGGTGACGAGCGCGGCGGCGGCGGTGCGGGCCGCCTCCCTCGTCGGCTACCCGGTCGTCATGAAGGCATCGGCGCCGCAGCTCGCCCACAAGTCCGAATTCGGCCTGGTCAAGGTCGGATTGACGTCCGCGAGCCAGGTACGGGACGCGTACCGCGAACTCACCGACATCGCCCGCTACGAAGGCATCGAGCTCGACGGCGTCCTCGTCTGCCAGATGGTCGAGCGGGGCGTCGAGATGGTCGTCGGCGTCACCCACGACGACCTGTTCGGCCCCACCGTGACCGTCGGCCTCGGCGGCGTACTCGTGGAGGTGCTGCGCGACACCGCCGTCGCCGTGCCGCCCTTCGGCGAGAGCCAGGCGCGGGCCGTACTCGACCAACTCCGGGGCCGGGCCCTGCTCGACGGGGTCAGGGGGGCGCCGCCCGTCGACATCGACGCGCTGGTCGAGGTGATCCTGCGCGTACAGCGGATGGCACTCGAACTCGGCGACGACCTCGCCGAGCTGGACATCAACCCGCTGATGGTGCTGCCGCGCGGCCAGGGCGCGGTCGCCCTCGACGCGCTCGCCGTGTGCCACTGACCGCCGACCGACAAAACGGAGCCCACCCATGCCCCACCCCTCCCCCGCAGATTCCCCGCAACCCGAAAATCCCCTGGACTCATTGGTACTGCACGCCACTGACAACGGCGTCTCGTGGATCACCCTCAACCGGCCCGAGGCCATGAACGCCGTCACCTGGGACCAGCGCGAACGCGTCATCGCGCTGCTCGCCGCGGCCTCCGCCGACCCGGACGTACGGGCCGTCGTGATCACCGCGACGGGCAAGGGCTTCTGCGCCGGGGCCGACCTGCGAGGCGGAGGCGGCACGGACGACGGGGAACGGGTCGTGGGCGACGTCGCCCGCATGATCCGCCTCGGCGCGCAGCGCCTGATCACCGCCGTCCAGGACTGCGAGAAGCCGGTGATCGCGGCGGTGAACGGCACGGCGGCGGGCATCGGGGCGCACCTCGCGCTCGCCTGCGACCTGGTCCTCGCGGCCGAGTCCGCGCGCTTCATCGAGGTGTTCGTCCGCCGCGGGCTCGTCCCGGACGGGGGCGGCGCCTACCTCCTCCCCCGCCTGATCGGCCCGCAGCGCGCCAAGGAACTCATGTTCTTCGGCGACGCACTGCCCGCCGCCGACGCGGAACGCCTCGGCCTGGTCAACCGGGTCGTCCCGGACGACGAGCTGCCGAAGGTGGCGAAGGAATGGTCAGAACGCCTCGCAACGGGCCCGACCCGCGCCCTGGCGATGACCAAGTCCCTGATCAACACCTCCCTCGACTCGGACCGCTCCACGGCCTTCGCAGCGGAGGCCACAGCCCAGGAGCTGAACATGGGCACGCACGACGCGAACGAGGGCGTCGCAAGCTTCGTAGAGCGCCGCCGGCCGGAGTTCAGGGGACGCTGAGCCCTCCGCACCCCGCACCCGGTACCCCGTACCTGGACTGTGACGGGAAACCACGAACAGATCGTGGTTTCCCGTCACAGTTGTTCGCTGCGTGGCTTTGCCGGGAACCCTCGGCCCAGGCGCCGCTACCTCAAGCCGGCGCCCCCGCCCGGAACGTGCGGCGGTACGACGTAGGCGTTACCCCCACCGAAGCGTGGAAGTGCTGGCGCATGGACTGGGCCGTGCCGAAGCCCGAGCGGCGGGCCACCTCGTCGATGGAGAGGCCGGAGGTCTCCAGGAGGTGGCGGGCGCGTTCCACGCGCTGGCCGGTGAGCCACTGGCCGGGGCTGACGCCCACCTCCTCCCGGAAGCGGCGCGTGAACGTGCGGACGGACAGGGATTCGCGGTCGGCGAGGTCGCGGAGCTGGATGGGGTCGCCCAAGTGCTCCAAGGCCCATGCGCGAGCGCGCGCCGTGGACGCCAACTGGGGTTCCGGGAGCGGGCGTTCGATGTACTGGGCCTGGCCGCCGTCCCGGTGCGGCGGTACGACGGTGCGGCGGGCCACGTCGTTGGCGACGGCGGCGCCGTGGTCGCGCCGCACGAGGTGCAGGCACAGGTCGATGCCCGCGGCGACGCCCGCCGAGGAGAGCACGTCGCCGTCGTCGATGAACAGCACGTTGGGGTCGACCTTGATGTGCGGGAACAGGCGCTGGAAGTGGTCGGCGTCCGCCCAGTGCGTGGTGGCGGGCCGGCCGTCGAGCAGGCCCGCGGCCGCGAGGACGTAGCTGCCGGTGCAGATGGAGACCATCCGCGTACCGGGGCGCACGCGAGCCATGGCCGCAGCCAAATCGGGCCTCAGACGGCCCTCTTCGGAGATCAGGCCCTTCTCGTACGACGCCGGAACGATCACGGTGTCCGCGCTGCCGAGGGCCTCGGGCCCCTGGTCGACCAGGATGTCGAAGTCGGCGTCGGTCCTGATCCGCCCCGGCTCGCGGACCGCGCAGGTCACCACCTCGTACAGCCGCGCCCCCGTGGCGTCGCGGGCGCGGCCGAAGATGCGCTGCGGGATGCCGAACTCGAAGGGGATGAGGCCGTCGAGCGCGAGCACCGCGACGCGGTGCGGGGTGTGCCGTTCGTTTCGGGGCATGGCCCGATCCTAGCGAACAATGGCATTCGGGCCACTCGTTCCGGGCAGGGAGATCGCCGAAGCTTTTCGGGTGACCGAGACGCAGATGCAGAAGCAGGCGGAGGAGCAGGCGAAGCCGCAGCCGGGCGGCCCCCGTCAAAGGCGCCGTCCCCGCAGGAGCCCTCACCGCGCCTGGGCCGTGGCCGCCGTGACCTTCGTGACGATCGTCGGTGCCGCCGCCTTCGCCTCCTTGCCGGGGCTGCTCATCGAGCCGCTGCACGATCCCGTCACGGGGTTCGGCTGGTCGCGCGGCACCATCGGCTTCGCCGTGTCCGTGAACCTCGCGCTGTACGGGGTCACGGCCCCGTTCGCCGCCGCGCTCATGGACCGGTTCGGGATACGGAAGGTCGTCGCCGTCGCGCTGATCGTCATCTCCGGCGGGTCGCTGCTCACCGTGTGGATGACGGCTGCCTGGCAACTGGTCATGTACTGGGGTGTGTTGGTGGGGCTCGGGAGCGGGTCGATGGCGCTCGCCTTCGCCGCCACCGTCACCAATAGGTGGTTCGTCGCGCGGCGTGGGCTGGTCACTGGCGTGCTGACCGCGGCCGGGGCCTCGGGGCAGCTGGTCTTCCTGCCGCTGCTGTCCTGGATCGTGGACCGGCACGGCTGGCGGCCCGCCGCCGTGACCGTGGCGCTCTCCGCGCTCGCCGTGGTCCCGTTGGTGTGGCTGCTGCTGCGCGACCACCCCGCCGACGCGGGTGTGGAGCCGTACGGGGCGAAGGAGTTCGTGCCGAAGCCCGCGCCCGTGCGGGGCGCCGGGAAGCGGGCCGTGACCGTGCTCGTGAAGGCCTCCCGCACCGGGCCCTTCTGGCTGCTCGCCGGCACCTTCGCGATCTGCGGCGCCTCCACGAACGGCCTGGTCAAGACGCACTTCGTGCCCGCGGCCCACGACCACCACATGCCCATCACCACGGCCGCCTCACTGCTCGCCGTCATCGGCGTCTTCGACGTCGTGGGGACGATCGCGTCGGGCTGGTTCACCGACCGGATCGAGGCGCGCCGGCTGCTCGCCGTCTATTACGCGCTGCGCGGCATCTCGCTGCTGTTCCTGCCGATGCTGCTCGCGCCGGACGTTCGGCCGCCGATGGTCTTCTTCATTGTGTTCTATGGCTTGGATTGGGTCGCCACCGTGCCGCCGACCATCGCGTTGTGCCGTGAGCACTACGGCGAGGACAGCGCGATCGTGTTCGGCTGGGTGCTCGCCTCGCACCAGGTGGGGGCCGCGGTTGTGGCTTTCCTGGGGGGTGTGGCGCGGGATGTCTTCGGGTCGTACGACGTGGTCTGGTACGCCTCGGGCGCGCTGTGCGCCGCGGCGGCGCTGATGTCGCTCATCATCCGGCGCGGGCGTGCGGACACCACCACCGTGCCCTCAGTCGCGTAGCGCCGAGAACGCGCCCCGGTGGAACAGCAGCGGCCCCGCGCCGCCGCCCGCCGAGCCGAGGGCCGTCACGCGGCCCACCACGATCAGGTGGTCCCCACCCGTGTGCACCGCGTGGATGGTGCAGTCGATCCACGCGGCGGCGCCGTCGAGCCGCGGCGCGCCCGACACCGGCGCCTCTTCATACGCGACGCCGGCGAACTTGTCCGCCCCGCTGACCGCGAAGCCCCGGCACAACTCGCCCTGCTCCGCGCCCAGTACGTTCACGCAGAACGCCCCCGCCCGGGCGATCCGCGGCCACGTCGTCGAGGTGCGCGCCACCATGAACGCGACGAGGGGCGGGTCGAGGGACAGGGACGCGAAGGACTGGCAGGCGAAGCCGGCGGGGCCCGCGTCGGGTTCGGCGGCCGTCACCACGGTCACCCCGCTGGCGAACTCGCCCATGACGCGGCGGAATTCGGCCGGGTCCACGGGCGCCCGCTCGTCGTCGCCGACGGCCCGGAGATCCGGGCGCGGCAGCGCCTCCACCGGTGACTCCGCGGTGGGAGCACCGACCGACCTGAGGTAGCGGACGACGGTGGCCGCCATCCCTGCGTGTCCCATCATGAAATCCATTGAAGCTGACGGGTCGTCAGATGGGAAGGGGTGCGGCAGATCGGTCGGAAGGGGTGCGGCGACCCCGGCGGCCGCACCCCGGCCCGGTGGGTCAGAAGGTCAGGACCCCGCGCGCCACCCTCCCCGCCTCCGCGTCCTCGACCGCCTTCCCGAAGTCCTCCACCGGGTACGTCCGCGTCACCAGCTCGTCGAGCAGCAGCCGGCCCTGCGCGTACAGGTCCGCGTACAGCTTGATGTCGCGCTGCGGGCGCGAGGAGCCGTAGCGGCAGCCGAGCACCGACTTGTCGAGGAACAGCTCGGCGGGCACGAAGGACGCCTCCGCCTTCGCCGCCGGCATGCCGAGGATCACGGCCTGGCCGTGCCGGTCGAGGAGGTCGATCGCGGCGCGGATGAGTTCCACTCGGCCCACGCACTCGAAGACGTGGTCGGCGCCGTCCGGCAGTACCTCCCTGACCGACCCCACGTCCGTGAGGAAGTCCGTGGCGCCGAACTGCCGTGCCACTTCCTCCTTCGCCGGGTTGGAGTCCACCGCGACGATCCTCAACGCGCCCGCGATCCGGGCCCCTTGGAGGACGTTGAGGCCGACTCCGCCCGTGCCGATGACGACGACCGTGTCGCCGCGGTCGACCCGCGCCCGGTTGAGGACCGCGCCCACGCCCGTGAGCACTCCGCAGCCGATCAGTGCCGCCGAGGTCAGTGGGATCTCCTTCGGGATCTTCACCGCCTGCACGGCCTTCACCACGGTCCGCTCGGCGAACGCCGAGTTCGAGGCGAACTGAAAGAGGTCCTTGCCGCCTCGCGCGAACGGTTTCTGCGGCATGCCGATCGCCTTGCGGCACATCGTCGGGCGGCCCCGGTCGCACTCCGCGCAGGCCCCGCAGTTGGCGAGCGTGGAGAGCGACACGTGATCGCCGGGCGCGACGTGGGTGACGCCCGAGCCGACCGCCTCCACCACGCCCGCACCCTCGTGCCCGAGCACCACCGGGCGCGGGAACGGGATCGTCCCGTCGATCACCGACAGGTCGCTGTGGCACAGGCCCGCGGCGGCGACGCCGACGAGCACCTCCCCCGGGCCCGGATCCCGTATCTCCAAGTCGTCTACGACGACGGCCTGTTGGCCGTCGAACACAACACCCCTCACGTGGCCTCCCTGGGCAGGCCGAGCACCCGCTCGGCGATGATGGTGCGCTGGATCTCGTCCGAGCCGCCGTAGATCGTGTCGGCCCGGCTGAAGAGGAAGAGACGCTGCTGTTCGTCGAGTTCGTAGGGCCGGTCGGGGGTCCAGTCCGTGGGGCCGACGCATGCCTGTGCGCCGCGCACCCGTAGGGCCAGCTCGCCGAGCCGCTGGTGCCAGCCGCCCCACAGCAGCTTGGCGACGCTCGGGGCGCCCGCGTCGGGCGCGCCGCCGAGCGTGCGCAGCGCGTTCCAGCGCATCGTGCGCAGCTCGGCCCACAGCCGTACGAGCTGGGCGCGTACGAGCGGGTCCCGGATCGCCCCGTTGGCGGTGGCCGTGCGTACGACCGCCCGCAGTTCCTCGCCGAACCCGATCTGCTGGGCGAGGGTGGAGACCCCGCGTTCGAAGGCGAGCAGGCCCATGGCGACCTTCCAGCCCTCGCCCTCGCCGCCGACGACCTCCTCGGCGACGGCGCCGTCGAAGAACACCTCGTTGAACTCGCTCGTCCCGGTGAGCTGCCGGATCGGCCGTACGTCGATGTGGTCCGGCTGGTCCATGGGGACGAGGAGGAAGGAGATGCCCTTGTGGCGGCGCGCCTGCGGGTCGGTGCGGGCCAGCACGAAGCACCAGTCGGCCTCGTGCGCGAGCGACGTCCACACCTTCTGGCCGCTCACCCGCCAGCGGCCGTCCTTGTCACGGGTCGCCGACGTGCGCAGCGACGCCAGGTCGGAGCCCGCCCCCGGCTCGCTGTAGCCCTGGCACCACAGGTCCTCGCCGCGTGCGATGCCGGGCAGGAAGCGGCGCTGCTGCTCCTCGGTGCCGTACGCGAGCAGGGTGGGAGCGAGGAGGTTCTCGCCGATGTGGCCGTAGCGGCCGGGCGCCCGCACGCGCGCGTACTCCTCCGCCCAGACGACCTGCTGGGTGAGCGTGGCGACGCGGTTGCCGTAGCCCGCCGCCGGGTCCGTGGGCCAGCCGAGGCCGATCCAGCCGCCCTTGCCCAACTCCTGTTCCCAGGCACGTCGTTCCGCGCCGACCTCGTGCTCGCTGCCGGGGCCTCCGCGTCCCACGGCGGCCGTGAACCGCTCGTCCAGATGTTTCTCGAGCCACTCCCGGGCCTCTTCCCGGAAGGCTGTGTCCGTGCGGTCGGCGTCATCCGCCTTGTCGAACCCGAACCCGAACTCCACGCCCCGCCACCCCCATTACTGGTTGGGTCGATCCTTGGCGGCCGCCGCCCGCGCCATCTCCTGGAGCTGCTCAAGGAGCGGCATGGGGTCGGTGCCGACCGTCCCCGGCAGGAAGTCCGCGATCTTCTCCGGCGTCCAGGGCCCGCCGTCCGCGTACCCGGCGCGCAGCTCGCGCGGCTGCGCCCATACGGCGATCTTCGGGCCGGCCACCGTGTAGACCTGCCCGGTGATCTTCTCCTCGCGGGCCCGCTCGCTGAGCAGATAGACGACGAAGGCCGCGACGTCCTCCGGCTCCCCGATCTCCTTCAGCTCCATCGGCACATTCGCCGACATGCGGGTACGGGCCACGGGCGCGACGGCGTTCGCGGTCACCCCGTACTTGTTGAGCCCGAGGGCCGCGCTGCGCACGAGCGAGATGATGCCGCCCTTGGCGGAGGCGTAGTTGGCCTGCGCCACGGACCCCTGGTGGTTTCCGCTGGTGAAGCCGATGAGTGTGCCCGTCTTCTGCTTGCGCATGACGGCGGACGCGGCACGGAAGACGGTGAAGGTGCCCTTGAGGTGCGTCTGGACGACCGGGTCCCACTCGTCCTCGGCCATGTTGAACAGCATCCGCTCGCGCAGGATCCCGGCGACGCACACGACCCCGTCGATCCGCCCGTACTCGTTCACGGCCGTGTCCACGATGCGCTGGCCACCGGCCATCGTCGACACGTCGTCGGCCACGGCGACCGCCGTGCCGCCCGCCGCCTCGATCTCCTTGACGACGCCCTGCGCCACGTCCGACGTGGGCTCGCCGCCCTCTATGGACACGCCGTAGTCGTTGACGACGACCTTCGCGCCCTCGGCGGCGCACGCGAGTGCCACCGCCCTGCCGATGCCTCGTCCCGCCCCCGTGACGGCGACGACCTTGCCTGCCAAGAAGTTCCCCATGTCCGGCCCCTTCCCGCGGTTTCTGACGACCCGTTAGATTTCAACTCCGGTCGGATTCTACGACCCGTCAGATACCGGAACACAAGACCCGGGAGGACCCGATGCCCCTGCCCGCCGAGTTCCACGACATCGCCAAACGCGTGAACAACTGGGGGCGTTGGGGGGAGGCCGACGAGATCGGCACCCTGAATCTCGTCACCGACGATGTCGTGCGCGAGGCCGCCGCCGAGGTCCGCACGGGCCGCCGCGTCCCGCTCGCGCTGCCCCTCAAGGAGGACGGCGTGCAGTCGGGTCTGATCCCCGGCCGCATCAACCCGTTCCACACGATGGTGCAGATCAACCAGGAGATCTTCGGCCCGGAAACCGTCGCCACCAGCGACGACGCCGTGACGATGGGCCTACAGGCGGCCACCCACTGGGACGCCCTCACGCACGTCTCGCACTCCGGCAAGCTCTACAACGGCCGCCCCGCCGACACCATCACGGCGCACCACGGCGCACAGTTCAGCGGCATCGACAAGGCGCCGTACATCGTCTCGCGCGGCGTGCTGCTCGACGTGGCGGCGGCGAAGGGACTCGACCGGCTGCCCGGGGACCACGCGGTCACCCCCGAAGACCTCGACGAGGCGGCCGAGTTCGGGCGCGTGACGGTCAAGGCCGGCGACATCGTGCTCGTACGCACCGGGCAGCTCCAGGTGTACCTGGCCGGGGACAAGCACGGCTACGGCTATCCGTCTCCGGGACTTTCGGTGCGCACGCCCGAGTGGTTCCACGCGCGGGACGTGGCGGCGGTCGCCAACGACACCCTGACCTTCGAGATCTTCCCGCCGGAGATCGAGAACCTGTGGCTGCCCGTGCACGCGCTCGACCTGGTCGAGATGGGGATGCTGCAAGGCCAGAACTGGAATCTCGAAACTTTGTCCACAGCCTGTGGAGAAGTGGGACGCCACTCGTTCCTGCTGTCGGCGATGCCGGAACCCTTCAAGGGCGGTACGGGGACACCGGTGGCCCCGGTGGCGGTGTTCTGACGGACCCGCCGGACACGGAAAGCGGCGCGGGCCCCCCACGGGACCCGCGCCGCTTCGTGCGCGCTCACACCGCTTCGAACGCCACACCCTGGAACGCGCCGGTCGTGGCCACGGCGCACTGGTCGATCTCGCACCAGATCGCCTTGCCCGTCCCCTCGGAGCGCCAGCCCCAGCGGTCCGCGAGCCCGTCGACGAGTTCGAGCCCCCGCCCGTTCGTCTCCTCGCCGTCCGCGTGCCGGGGCGCCGGCGGCAACTCACAGGTGTCGGCGACCTCCACGCGGACGGTGCCGAGGCACGCCGCGGGAACGCCACTGGGCAGCGCCAGGCGCAGCACGGCGGGGTGCCCTGTGTGCACCACGGCGTTGGTGACCAGCTCGGAGACGATCAGAATCAGCGTCTCGGCCAAGGACTCATCGGCCTCTATGCCCGAACCGGCGAGACGCGAGCGCGCCCACCTGCGGGCCCGCCCCACCTCCGCGGGGTCGGCCCCGACCTCCAGTTGAACCTGAAGCACCTGCACCGCTCACACCATCCGAATCCGGCGGGAACCCTGGAGTACTGCCTCGCGCCACTTACCGTGCTGTCCAGTGAGAGGGATCACGGAACGTGAACCCCTTGAGGCACAGCATGGTTGACGTTCAGTCACCCCAACAAGCGCTTCGGGCATATTCCAGCGCGAAGGAGTACGCGTGCGGCATACTGTGCGACGCGTCCGGCCGGGGCTCGAACAGGCGGGTGCGGAATCCCGCCCTGCGCTGCGATGGGCGCCCCGTGGCAGGGCCGCGGATCGACACCGTGTGGAAGCCGGAGCCGCCTCGGAGGCAACACCGGCGCCGTCGCTCGGGTTCAGCACCACTCGCATCTGCCACAAGGTACCGGAGCAGGACGCCGACTCCGTGCCGTGACGAGCCTCCCGCAGGACACAACCCGATAACCACGCACAGTGACTGTGCGTACATCCTTGCTCAGGCCGTCCGCTACGGCGTCCGCGCGTCCGTTTTCCGGACGCGCGGCCACCCTCGTACACGGCTCAGAGCGCGGCCGCGAGCACCTCTTCCGCACCCCTCGCGCTGCCGCCCAACTCGGCCCGCACCCACGCCCGCTTCAGATGCAGATGTACGTCTGCCTCCCAGGTGAAGCCCATGCCGCCGTGCACCTGGAGGCAGTCGCGGGCGCCCTGCACCGCGGCCTCGTCGGCGAGCAGTTCGGCCGCCGCGACCTCGACCGGATCGGCGGTGACGGCCGCCGCGTACACGGCGGCACGGGCCACCTCGACCCGTACGAGCATCTCGGCGCACAGGTGCTTCACCGCCTGGAACGACCCGATCGGCGCTCCGAACTGCTCACGCTCCCGGGCGTGTTGGACGGCCATGTCGAGCGTGCGTCCCGCCGAGCCGAGCTGTTCGGCGGCGTACAGGAGGGTCGCTTCGAGGGGGACGGGGGCCGGGTCCGGGAGCGCGTGCAGTGGGGTGAGCGGGTCCGCCGAGGCGATCGGGCGGGCCGTGGACACGTCGTCGCGCACCACGTCCGCGTCGTCCCGCCACGGCAGCAGGGACCCGTACGGCGTGGTCACCACCGCCTCGCCCGCCGCCGCGCCCGGCACCGTGCCCGCCGCGAGGAAGGTGGCCACCAGCGGGCCCGGCACCAGCGCCCGCCCCACCTCCTCGAACACCACCACCGCGTCCGGCAGTCCGAGCCCGACCCCGCCCGCCGCCTCCGGCAGGCACAGCGAGAAGAGCCCTGCCTCGCCGAGCTCCCGCCACAGCCCCCGGTCGACGGCCGGGGTGTCGGCGTCCACCGCGGCCCGCAGCGCGTCCCGGTCGAACCGTCCGGCGAGCAGCTCCCGCGTGCCGTCGCGCAACGCCCGTTGGTCCTCGGTCAGTTGAAAGTGCACGCCTACCGTCCCCCCTTTGAAGACTTGGGCAGTCCGAGGATCCGCTCGGCGACGATGTTGCGCTGGATCTGCGAGGTGCCGGCGGCGATCGTGTACGACAGCGAGGAGAGCCGGTCGAGCGTCCACTCCTGGTCGGTGTCGAGCGCGCCCGCACCGCCGAGGACCCGGGCCGCGGCCTCGTACAACCGCTGCCGGGCGTGCGAGTAGCGCAGCTTGAAGACCGAGCCGCCCACACCCGGCACGCCGCCGGTCGCCTGCGCCTCGCTCACGTTCCACTGAGTGAGCCGCCACAGGGCACCGAACTCGGCTGATAGCAGGGCGAGTTCGCGACGGAGTACGGCATCGTCCCAGCGGCCGGTCTTCTTCGCGTGGGCGGCGAGCTCGCCGAGCACCCGGCGGCAGGCGACGACCTCGCCGACGAACGCGGTGCCGCGCTCGAAGGACAGGGTCACCATGGTCACGCGCCAGCCGTCGTTCTCCTCGCCGACCCGGTTGCCGACCGGCACCCGCACGTCGTCGAGGAACATCTCGGCGAACTCGGTCGACCCGGCGAGCGTGCGCAGCGGCCGCACCGTGATGCCGGGCGCGTCCATCGGCATGGCGAGCCAGGAGATGCCGCGGTGCTTGGGCGCGGACGGGTCGGTGCGCACCAGCAGTTCGCACCAGTCGGCGACCTCGGCGTGCGAGGTCCAGATCTTCGAGCCGCTGATCACGTACTCGTCGCCCTCGCGCCGGGCCCTCGTACGCAGCGCCGCCAGGTCGGACCCGGCGTCCGGTTCGCTGAACCCCTGGCACCACACCTCGTCCCCGCGCAGGATCGGCGCGAGCCACCGGTCCCGCTGCTCGGGGCTGCCCTCGGCGGCGATGGTCGGCCCCGCGTGCAGCAGCCCGACGAAATTCGCGCCTACGTAGGGTGCGCCCGCCCTCTCCGTCTCCTCCAGGAAGATGAGCCTCTTCGTGGGCGAGGCGTCCCAGTGCACGTCCCCGTACCCGGCGTCGGACAGGCGCCGCTGCCAGCCCATGTCGTACGCGCGTCTGCCCGGCCAGTCGTCGGGCGACGGCTTCGGCGGCAGCGTGGGCAGCACGCCGCCCAGCCACTCCCGCAGCCGCGCCCGGAACCCCTCTTCCTCGTCCGTGTACGTGAGGTCCACGGGCTACCGGTCCAGGTCGAGATCGAGCATGCGGATGGCGTTGCCGCGCATCAGCTTGTAGATCGTCTCGTCGTCGAGGCCCTTCACGTGGTCGAGCGCGACCTCCTTGGTGTTCGGGAAGGTCGAGTCGACGTGCGGGTAGTCCGTCTCGAACGTCGCGTTGTCCCGGCCGACGGTGTCGAGGGACGCCACCCCGTGCTTGTCGCGGAAGAAGCAGCAGAAGATCTGCCGGTAGTAGTACGTGGACGGGGGCTCGGGGATCAGGTCCCGGACGCCGCCCCACGCGCGGTGCTCCTCCCACACGTCGTCGGCGCGCTCCAGGGCGTACGGGATCCAGCCCATCTGCCCCTCGCTGTACGCGAGCTTGAGCCGCGGGAACTTCACGAGAACGCCGCTGAACAGGAAGTCCATCATCGAGGCCATCGCGTTGTTGAAGCTGAGCGAGGCCTGGACGGCGGGCGGCGCGTCCGGGGACGCGGCCGGCATCTGCGAGCTGGAGCCGATGTGCATGTTGACGACCGTCCCGGTCTCCTGGCAGACCGCGAAGAACGGGTCCCAGTAGCCGGAGTGGATGGACGGCAGTCCCAGGTGGGTGGGGATCTCGGAGAACGTCACGGCCTTGACGCCCCGCGCGGCATTGCGCCGGATCTCCGCGACGGCGAGCTCGACGTCCCACAGCGGGATGATGCACAGCGGGATGAGCCGACCGCCGCTGTCCCCGCACCACTCCTCGACCATCCAGTCGTTGTAGGCGCGCACGCAGGCGAGCGCGACCTCCTTGTCGTGCGCCTCCGCGAAGGTCTGCCCGCAGAAGCGGGGGAAGGTCGGGAAGCAGAGGCTGGCCTCGACGTGGTTGAGGTCCATGTCCGCGAGCCGCGCCTTGGGGTCCCAGCACCCGCGCCGCATCTCGGCCCGCGTGATCCCTTCCAGGGTCATGTCGTCGCGGTCGAAGCCGACGGCCGCGATATTGCGCTTGTACGGGAACTTGAGGTCCTCGTAGATCCACCAGTCCGTGGGCGGCCCCGCCGGATCCATCGTGATCTGGTATTTGCCCGCTACGTAGGCGAGTTCGCCGATTCCCTCGGTCAGTGGCTTGGGCCCCTTGTCCCGGTACTTGGCCGGCAGCCAGGTCTCGAAGAGATGAGGCGGTTCGATCACATGGTCGTCGACGCTGACGATGCGCGGCAGTTCCGTCATGAGTGTTCAGCCCCTCGCCGTATCTGATGACCCGTCAGAAAGCAGGCTAGCCCCGCACCTCTGGACCGACAAGGAGCGCGGACTTACGCTCTCAGCCAGATCTGACAACCCGTCAGCTGACGGCTGTGGTCGTGAAGGGGTACGAAGATGACCGACACCGCACACGCCCTGGGCGCCTCCCGCACGCTCTGGGAGCTCGTCGAGCGCCGCGCCGAACTCACCCCCGACCACCCGGTGCTGATCCAGGGCGACCGCACCCTGACCTTCGGCGCCCTGCGCGAACGCGGCGAACGCGTGGCGGCGGGCCTGTACGACCTGGGCATCCGCCCCGGCACGGTGGTCGCCTGGCAGCTCCCCACCCGCATCGAGACCGCCCTGCTCTCCTTCGCGCTCGCCCGCATCGGGGCGGTGCAGTCGCCGATCATCCCCTTCTACCGGGACCGCGAAGTCGGCTTCGCGCTACGGGAGTCGAAGGCCGACTTCTTCGCGACACCGGGCACCTGGCGCGGCTTCGACCACACCGACATGGCCCGGCGGCTCGGCGCGCGCGGCATCTTCGAGGCGTACGAGGACCTGCCGGAGGGCGACCCGTCCGTACTGCCCCCGCCGCCCGCCTCCGGGACGGACGTCCGCTGGATCTACTGGACGTCGGGCACGACGTCCGACCCCAAGGGCGTGCTGCACACGGACCGCTCCCTCATCGCGGGCGGCTCCTGCCTCGCCCACGCCCTGCACCTGTCCGCCTCCGACGTCGGCTCGATGGCGTTCCCGTTCGCGCACATAGCGGGCCCCGACTACACCGTGATGCTGCTCCTGTATGGCTTCCCTGCGGTGATGTTCGAGCACTTCGGGATGCCGGACTCGCTGGACGAGTACCGCAGGCACGGGGTGACGGTCGCGGGCGGCTCGACGGCCTTCTACTCGATGTTCCTGACCGAACAACGCAAGCAGCCGGACGCCAAGCTGATCCCCACGCTGCGCCTGCTGGCGGGCGGCGGGGCCCCGAAGCCGCCGGAGGTCTACCACTCCGTCGTCCGCGAGATGGACGTCCAACTCACCCACGGATACGGCATGACCGAGGTGCCAATGATCACGATGGGGGCGCCGGACGACACGGCGGAGAACCTGGCGACGACGGAGGGCCGCCCGCCCGAGGGCATGGAGATCCGCGTCGTCGACGCCGAAGGAAAGCAGGTGCCGCCGGGCGTCGACGGCGACGTACGGCTGCGCGGCGAGGCCGTCTGCCAGGGCTACCTCGACCCGCGCCAGAGCGCGGACGCCTTCGACGAGGACGGCTTCCTGATCACCGGCGACCTGGGCCATCTGCTGCCCGAGGGCCACCTGGTCCTCACCGGCCGCGCCAAGGACGTCATCATCCGCAAGGGCGAGAACATCTCCGCGAAGGAGATCGAGGACCTGCTGCACGAGCACCCCGCGGTCCAGGACGCGGCGGTGATCGGCCTGCCCGACGCCGAGCGCGGGGAGCGGGTGTGCGCGGTGCTCGAACTGCACGCGGGGCGGGCACGGTTGACCATGCCCGAACTCACCGCGTACCTGCGCGAACAGGGCCTGTCCACGTTCAAGCTGCCCGAGCAACTGGAGGTGGTCGACGCACTGCCACGCAACGAGACACTGCGCAAGGTCCTGAAATACAAACTACGAGAGCGCTTCAGCGGGACCACATCAAGCCCCGCCGCCGATTGAGGCGCGGGGCCCGGGACCACATCAAGCCCCGCCGCCGATTGAGGCGCGGGGCCCGGGGCCACATCAAGCCCCTGCGGCGATTGAGCAGCGGGGTCCGGGGCGGAGCCCCGGGACCGCAACGCCGGTGCGGCTATTCCGGAACGGTGAAGTACCGGGCAAAGGCCCGTACCGCCGCATCCTCCGAGATCCGGCCGGCGCCATCCGCATCAAGCGCACCCGCCGCCGCCCGCGCCACATCCGGCTCGACCCCGAGCACACCAAGCACCCGCCGCGCGGTATCCGCATCGATCCCGGACGCCTCGGCACCGGCCACCGCAAGCGCACCCCGCAGAAACGGCCGAGCGATCTCGGCGAACCGGTCCGGGTTGTCCCGCAGCCGCTTCACGGCCCCGGTCACGAACTCCTCGCGGGTCACCCGCTGGTCCCCGTCCACATCCGCGATCCCGGCCATGCCCTGCCAGAACGCCTCGGCTCCGGCGAACAGCGACTGCCCGCGTCCGGAGCGCGCCGTGACACCGAACTCGGCGAGCAGCGCCTTCGCGGCGACGTAGAAGTCCTCGCGGTCGATATATCCGTTGCCGTCCTGGTCGAAGCCGGCGAACCGGGCCGCGATCCTCCGCTCGTCCATGCTCATGGGCCGCCTCTCGGGTCGATGGGTCTTACGCATCGGAGCGTACGACGGTCCCGTGCGCGCACGCCCCGAACTGCGGCGATTGTGTCAAGGCCGGTGAAAATCCGGTACAAGCCGTTACGCCGACATCGGCGCCGCGTCCTCGTCCACCGCCGAGGCGACGTCCGGGTAGACGTCGAAGAGGCGGCGGACGCCGAGGGCGCCGAGTACGCGGTTCACGTGGGAGCCGTCGACCGCGCCCTGGGCCGGCAGGATCAGGCGCAGGCGGCCCTGACAGGAGCGCATCAGGCGGCGCGACGCGATCAGCACACCGACGCCGCTCGAATCACAGAACAGCACGTCGGAGAGGTCGAGCACGACGCTGCGGCGGCCGTCCGCCACCGCCTCGTGCACCTGCTGGCGCAGCGCCGGCGACGTCACGAGGTCCATCTCGCCCGACGCGCACACGACGGCCCAGTCGCCCTGCCCTGACTCGGTCACCTTGAGCGTCACGCGCAACGCCTCTCGCTCGGGAATATCGACGATCCGGAATCTGTCCCTACGTTTCTTCTGCGCGGCTGCCCTGCCGCACCGGGATGAAACACTCCCGCAGACCTATCACATATGGCCTGGTTAAGCCCTGGCCGGTCACATGTGAACCAAAGCGCTCATCGCGTTCCAAGGTACGAATGGCCTTTACCACCTGCTGCTCTTCGGGGGCGCACAATGCGGCAAAGGTGCGTGTGTTGTCGACGCTCACGGTTACATTCGAGTACAAGGCAAAGTAGTTCAGGCAGTCGGTGAGGGGGCCCCATGCCCAAGGACACCCCGTCCCGCTGGGACCGCAGGATGCAGCAGCGCCTGGCCCACGGGGAGGCGGCCGCGCTCGGCGAGCTCTACGACCGGTTCGCCTCACTGGTGCACGGCCTCGCACACCGCGTGCTCGACGACGAGACGGCGGCCGACCAGATCACCCGTGACGTGTTCACCCAGATCTGGGAGAATCCGGAGTCCTACGACCCCAAGCAGGGCCCGCTGCGCTCCTTCATCGCCACCCTCACCCACCGGCACGCGGTGCAGCGCCTGCGTCAGACCGAGTCCGCCGCCCTCGTGCGCACCGGGCTCGGCACCACCGAGGACCTGGAGCGCAAGGTGCGTCACGCCTCCGCAGCGGCCCGCGCCGACTACATCGTGACGTCCATGCCCGCCCCGCTGCGCGACGCGCTCAACCTCGCGTACTTCCAGCGCCGTGACTACCGCCAGACCGCCGCCGACCTCGGCGTCACCGAGGACGAGGCCCGCCGCAGGCTCCGCCTCGGCCTGCAGCTCCTGTCGACGGCCCACAACACGGGCACACCTCCCGGCCGCAGCTACGGGAGGCCGGCGTGAGCGCGGCGAACGGGCCGGACCGGTTCGACCCCTACGAGGAGGAACCCGAGGGCACAGGACCGGTCGACCGGCCCTGGATACCGACCCCCCGCTCCTCCATCGAGGACACCGGCCGCCCGCTGCCCGACGTGACGGCGGCCGAACCGGCCGTCCTGGAGCACCGCGTCCTCAAGTCGCTGCTCGGCGCCTGGGCACTGGCCGCCTGCGCCCCCGAGGAGGCCGCCGCCGTCGAGATCCACCTGGGCGACTGCGGCGCCTGCGCCGAGGAGGCGCTGCGGCTGCGCGACGCCGTGGGCCTGCTGCACGCCGAGGAGAGCCTCGACCTTGACCCGATGCTGCGCTCCCGCGTCCTGGAGGGCTGCCTCACCCGCCGCCCCGCGCGCATCCCCGTCCCCGGCTGGGCCACCCCGTACGACGCGGAGACCGCCCGGCTCGACGCGCTGCTCCAGGACATCGGCGACGGCGAATGGCACGCGCCGGTCCGGCTGCGCTGGTACGAGGGTGCGGAGCAGGTCGGCAAGAAGACCACGGTCGCCGGGGTGATCGCCCACCTCACCAGCGTCGACGGCCTGGTCGCCCGCGCCCTCGGCCTGGAGGACCCGGCGCCGGCGCTCCTCGACCCCACCGCGCGCACCAAGGCGTACTGGAAGGCCTCCTACTTCCCGCCCACGCGCGCGGCACGGGCGCCCTGGCGCGACCAGTCGCACTCCGTGATCCGCACGGTGTCCTTCGCCGGCCCGGACAAGGGCGGCGCCGGAGGCTCCGGTCAACTCCCGGTCTCGTACGGCAATTTCGAGCTCGCGCTGCGCGACGCGATGATCGACCGGGCCTTCGAGTGCTGGATCCACGCCGGCGACATCGCGGACGCGGTCGACTACCCGTACGAGGCCCCGGCCCCGCGCCACCTCAACCGGATGATCGACCTCGCCGCCCGACTGCTCCCCGGCTCCCTGGCCACGCGCCGCCGGCACGGCCTCGCGGCCCCCGCCCGGGAACTCGTCGGGGCGGGGCGCCCCGCGCGCAGCCTGCGCCTGGAGGTCGAGGGAGCGGGCGGCGGCGAGTGGCTGATCGCCCTCGACTCCCCCGCGGCGGTCGGCTCCGCCGGGCGGGAGGTGGCCCATGTCGCCCTGGACGGCGTCGAATTCTGCCGCCTCGCCGCGGGCCACGTCCTCCCGGAGGAAGCGGCGGCCGGCCAGGTCGGCGACCGCGAGGCCATCCAGGACGTCCTGTCAGCAACGGCTGGCCTGAGCCGGTTGTAATCCGCCGGCCCCGGTCCGGTGCCATCGAGCGCGGTTCGGCACATTAAGCCCCTGCGGCGATTGAGCAGCGGGGTGGGGGGGGGGGGG
>NZ_JAOZYC010000206.1:0-29894 GCF_035798155.1 Streptomyces endophyticus
CCGGTCAGCAGCCGCGAACTGCCGCACCCCGGCGAGCCGGTGAGGAGCGCGACGCGCGGCGCGCCCGGTGCGGCGGCCCGCCAGGCGGCGAGCGCGCGCAGGGCGGAGGCGCGGCCGCCGATGAACGGATGCGGCTCGTAGGCGATCTGCTGGGCAGCCGCCATGGGGTGCTGCTGCGGCCCTGCCATGGGGCTGTTCTGCCAGCTCACGACTCTCCCTGGTTCCCCGTAAACACGTGCTTGCCCACTTTAAGGGTGACCTCTGACAACGGGACATGCGAGGCCGGTGGGGGTGCCCAGGTGTCCGTATGGCTTGGTAAACTCCGCGCAAAATTGCGTCTGTTGGGGCACACGGGGTCCGGCGGATGTACGGCGACACGGGGGAGATGCCGCCATGGCGATGATGCTGCCGGACGAGTTGGCCTGGCTGCTGGAGATGTTGGGCTTCGATTGGCCGACGGCCAACGAGGACCACATGATGCAGGCTGCGCAGACGTGGCGGGATTTCGGGGCGCAGGTCGGGGACATTCAGGTGTCGGCGATGAAGTCGGCCGGGAATGTGACGTCGGACAACTACGGCGAGTCGATCGACGCGTTCGTGGAGAAGTGGGACAAGTTCTCGGGCGGGTCCGGGTACCTGGACGACGCGCGGCAGGCGGCCGAGGTGATCGCGTCGGTCTTCGATGTCGCGGCGATGCTGATCATCGGGATGAAGATCGCGGTGATCATCCAACTGATCGTGCTGGCGGTCCAGATCGCGGTGGCGGCGGCGACGGCGGTGGTCACGTTCGGGATATCGGCGGCGGCGTCGGCGGCGATGACGCAGGTGACCCGGATCGCGGTGCGCAAGATTTTGAAGGAGGCCGCGCAGGCGCTGCTGGAAGCGGCGCTGGAGGCGGTGAAGGAGCCGTTCGTCTCCGCGCTGGAGGAGATGAGCAAGGATCTCGTCGCGCAGACGGTGAACCAGAACTTCGGTGCGCAGGACGGCTACAACCTGGGCCGGACCGCAGATGCGGGCAAGAAGGCGGTCAAGGACGGGTTCGACAACTTCGGCCAGACGCTGGGCGAGTCGCTGCGGGACGGGGGTGCGGGCCGGGCCGGGCACCATGCGCGGGGCGGGCTGGACAGCGCGGCGGGGAACACGTCGTCGTCGGCCGGGACGGATGCGGATGCGGGGGCCGGTTCCGGGACGGGTTCCGGTTCAGGGGCCGGGTCCGGGTCTGCGTCCGGGGCCGGTGGTGGTTCCGGCTCCGGTGGTGGTTCCGGCGGGGACGGTTCTGGAGGTACGTCGGGGGCTGCCGGGGCGGGGGCTGGTTCCGGTGAAGCGGCGTCCGGTGGTTCTGGCTCCGGGGCGTCCGGGGGTGGTGGAGGGGGTGCGGCTGGTTCTTCGGCTTCCGGCGACACCGGCGGCTCGGGAACAACAGGCAATAGCAGTACGGGAGTTGCTTCGCAGGCGGGTTCGAACGGTGACGCAGGATCGACGTCGACCCCGACTCCGACGTCGACCCCGACTCCGACCCCGACGTCGACCCCGACCCCGGCACCGGCGCCGTCGTCCGATCGGCCGCTGACCCCGTTCGACGCGGGCTACAACGAGCAGCAGCCCGCGTCCGGATCTTCCACGTCGTCCGATGCCGGCGGCTCCACGGGTCCGTCGAGCACACCGGACTCCTCGCCCGGAACGCCGGACGTGTCGACGGGTACGGACTCGCAGCGCAATGGCAGCGAGACGGCCACGTCCGCGCCCGCCGCGCAGTCGGACCCGTCCTCCTCGGTGCCGCACGCGCGCGTGGACGCGGACACGCCGTCGCCCGCACCTGTCTCCACGCCGGATACGGCGCCGCCCACCGGGCAGCCCGATCCGTCCCAGAGCATCAACACGGCCTCGGAGAGCGCCGCCCCGACGCAGGAGTCCAACGGCCCTGCCGCACAGACCCCTTCGCCCGACCGCGGGAATGATCCGTCCACCGCGACGGACCCACGTACCCAGGTCCAACAACCCACGACGACGGCGGCGCCGGCGGGCACCCCCACGCCCACCGACACCTCGTCCCCCGCCTCCACCTCTACGACGCCGGGCTCCATACCCAGCGCGGGTACGGGCGCCCACACGGGCTCCGACTCGCCCTCGCGTACGTCGTCCAGCCCCACGTTCCACTCCCAAAGCGCCACGGCCACGGAGGCCCACGCCCCGACCCGCTCCGCACCCACGGCGAACCCCACGCCTGCCGGCGACCCGAACTCCACAACACCGACCCCGAACCAGACACCGAACACCGCACCGCCGGTGACCCCGGGCCCGGCCACGAACACCCCCACTACGCCGACTCAGGGCCCGTCGCGCCAGCCCAACCCCACGACGAATCCCCGTACCGACGCCCCCCAACGCACGACACCCACACCGACCCGCCGCGAGCCGACAACCCCCTCGACGCCCCGCCCCAACACCCCCACCAACAACAGGCCCGGCACCCCCAACTCCAATCCCAACCCCAACACCCCGAACCAGCCTGGCTTGTCGTCCACACCCACCCCGCACCAGACGCCCAACCAGACCCCGCATCATCCTGCGAACCAGGGCCCGAATCAGTCACCGAACCAGGCACCAAGCCAGGGCCCGAATCAGACGCCGAACCAGGCACCAAGCCAGACCCAGTCGCCGCATCATCCTGCGAACCAGGCCCCGAACCAGGCCCCGAACCAGACGCCGAACCAGGCCCCGACCCAGAACCCGAATCAGACGCCAAGTCAGACGCCGAACCAGGCTCCGAGCCAGACACCGCACCAGCCCCCGAACCAGACCCCGAACCAGGCGCCGACCCAGGTCCCGATTCAGGTCCCGATTCAGACCCCGAACAACAATCCCGGTGCCCAGCAGCCCAGTTCGAACGGCCACCCCGCGCAGGAGTCCTCCGACACGACGCCCCCCAAGCAGGACCAGCCGGCGCCGCTGTCCCAGGGCCGGAGCCTCCAGCAGATCCGCGACAGCCTGAACCACGCTCCCTACGGGCTCCTGCCACCCGACCCCGCCGACCAACAGGCCCTCCTGGACGCCGTCCCCCGCAATGAGGACGGCACCCCCCAGCGCCACCCGGACCCCAACGGCGAATGGGCCCAACTCCAGAACGACCACGGGATCGAGCAACCCGGACGTTCCAACAACTGTCTGGACAACGCCCGTTCGGGCCTGTCCACCTGGTTCGGCAACCCCCAGGTCTCGGCGCCGCGCACCCCGGACAAGAATCAGGACGGCTCGCTGGACACGATGTCGCCCGAGCGCGACTCGTACAACAATCTCGACGCCTGGGCGGGCCGCCCCCAGATCTGGGCCGGCGCCGACCACCCCAACCCGTACGGGCGAATAGCCCAGCACCTCCAGGAGGCGGGCCCCGGCTCGGCGGCCGTGGTGGGCGTGCAGTGGCCGGGTGGCGGCGGACACGCCTTCAACGTCTACAACCACAACGGCCAGATCATCTGGGTCGACCACCAGACCGGCGAAGTCAGCCCCAACCCCATCCACACCGGCGCAGCCGGCGTCCGCTACGTCCCGTTCGACTCCAACGGGCAGACGATGGACGCACCGTGGGACAAGTCGCAGCAGACGACCGAGGAGTCGGCGGATTCCTCATCGCAGTCCGACACGCAGTCCGAAACTCCGTCGGAAACCCAGTCCAGTTCTCAGCATTCCCAAGCCGACTCCCAACCGGCACCCAACGCACAGCCCGAGCCCCAGACGCAGCCGCAGCCGCAGTCCCCGGTCCAGGAAGGGCAACCCGCGGGCTCGTACGGCGCGGCGCCCGACCCCTCCTCGCAGTCAGGGGTCGAGGACCATACCGCCGCCCGACGGGACATGGACGATACGCGCGCCGAGCGCAATGCCGGGCTCGTGCGGGAGAAGGCAGGGGACATTCGGCAGAACACGCCACCGGACCCGATCCAGGATGGCCTGCGCGACTCTCACGACGTATATCCGATCGACATAGAGTCCGTGGACGAGAGAATTCGCCACCTGGTCGAGGATCCCGATGCGCCGTTGGCCCACCTTATGCAGGAGGCCGCCGATCGCCGGGAGCGGTACGAGCAGGCCATGGAGCCCCTGGAAACGCCCAGGCGTGCACTGCAAGAAGAGAACGCAAAGGTGTGGGACCTCGAGAACAAGATCAAGGAGCTCGAGGACAAGGGCGCCACGGCTGAGGCCGACGCGAAAAGGGCGGGCCCGCTCGCCGAGGCGGTCGAGAAGAGGGACAAGGCGCAACAGGCGTACGACAAGGCTGTTGCCGAATTCCCGATGGAGAAGGTCCCCCCGATAGCTTTCACCGGGACCGAGCTACGGGCCGCTCTTGGTGAAGATTTCACGAACATGAACGATGGTGAGAAATATGCGGTGATCACTACGCTCGCCCGTATGAGCAACGCGTTCCACGGAAGCAACGCGGTCGGTGTCAGTCCTCGGCCCGCGCCCGACGGGCAGGGGCCGTACGTCGGAACCACCAAGGGGACGGGTGAGAACGCGGTGCCCAACCCTGCCACGAACGACTATCGGTCGACGGCGGTCAGGCGGCGTGAGGAATCGGCCTCGAAGGTGGAGCCCAAGCGGCGACAGGGCTCGGCGGCAAAGCAGGGCCTCCAGGCCTTGAAGAGCCAGGATGCCGCGGCACAGAATAAGAGTCGTTCGTCGAACGTAGCCGTCATGGCTGGTTCGAAGGCGGACGGAGTCGGTCCGGATGTCTCCGAGAAGAATTACGCCGTCGTCGAACTCGTCGATGCCGAGGGCAACAGCACCTACGTCATCGATTCCTCCGTGCCCACAGGCGGGGACCGGGTCACCCCCCTGCATTCCGAGTCCCACATCCTGAGTTGGGTCGACCGGATCAACGCGGCCACGGCGGACGGTGACGCGCCCACATACACCGTCGCCGGTCTGTACACGGAACGGGAACCCTGCGGTTCCAGGAGCCTCAATTCCGGATACGCCGAATGCTCCCGGGCTATCACGGAGTACGAATCCATGAAGGGCGTTCCGGTCTACTACAGCACGACATACCGGCACACAAAATCTAAATCGGATAAGGACGCGATGGACGAGGAGATGACAGATCACCTCAACCAGGTAACGGAGATGTGGATGGTGATGCGCCGGCAGATGGTTGCTCTCGGTAACGATGCTGGATCGGACTCCACATCGGCATAGGCTCTTTGTTGCACCACGGCAGGACGCGGAAAGCAGGGACATGAACGCCCAGGAACAACAGCCTTGGCAGGATGGGGAGTTGTCGGCCCGTGAGCTGATCGGCCGGCTGGTCGACGGCTGGGAGAGGTTTGCCGGGCAGGGTGTGCAGGCCGTCGTCGATCCTTCGGGGCGGGTGGCGGCCCAAGTGCTGGCCGCGGTGCACGAACGAGTGGCCGGCAGTGTTCTCGTCGACGCCTCGGTCGGCACCGGTGACGAGGCGATCACCGAGATCCTGCGGAGTCTCGACGCGACGTTCCCGCCGTCGGGCCTGTGGTCGGCGCGGAAGGTGCCGAAGCGTCCGGCGCGGCTGATCCTCGTGCGGAACCTCGACTTTGCCGGGCGGACGCGTACGAGTGGGGATCCGGAGCGGCTGATGGCGGCGCTGCAGCGCGTGGCGCGGCGCGGGCACACCGTCATCGTGAGTGTTCATGCCGTGGGGGTGCTGGGCGACGACGTGCGCGCCCTTCCGCTCGCGGCCGGGGCACCGGATGTGCCCACGAGCGGTTTGCCCGCCGAGCTGGGCGCGCTCGCGCTTGCACAGGCGTACGAGGTGCCGGTCGGTATCTGGCAGGAGTTGGTGGCAGGACTGACCGGTCGCCGGCCGGGCCGGGAGCAGTTGTTGGACGTGGCCGACGCCCATCGCGACGTGGTGACCGTGGTGGACGCCGGCGACGGCGTCGTCTCCTTCGGTGAGGAGGGTGTCGCACGAGCGTTGCGGTCGTCGACGCCTGCGGGCGAGCGGGCGCGGGTGCACCGCCATCTGGCGGCCAGTATCAAGGAGTTGAGCGCGGACTTCGCGCACCCGGACGGCTGGGCCGCGTCCGGCGCGATGGGGCGGTACGCCGCGACGGCGCTGGCCGCGCACTGCGTCGCGGCGGACGCGGCGGGTGACGTGGCGGCGGGGGAGCTGACGACGTTGTTGCGCGAGGGCCGTCACGTCGCGCACCTTGCGCCGCAGTCGCTGCTGGAGGCGGCCGAGGGTGCGGGCATGGAGATGGCGGACATTCCCGTGGGTTCGGCGCTCGCCGACGCGGCGTACGCCCGCCAGTACCGACTGCTTCCGTGCACGCAGCCCACGTGGGCGGCATGGCTGCACTTCCAGGCGACCGTACGGGGAGACACCGCACTCGCCGACGGCGTCGAGGAGAGTGGTATCGCGCTGCCGTGGCGGGTGCGCTGGTCGCACTGGCGTCCGCCGGGCGGTATCCACCTGTCGTACCTGCCCTTTCACGACGTGTCGGACGCCTTTCAGGCGCGCCTGCACGACAGGCCGGTGCTGGTGGCCGTGGAACGGCGCGACGTCACCAAGATCTACGACGTCGCGACCGGTGAGCTGCTCTCCAGCGAGCTGTGGCCGGACTCCGAGGAGAACGATGAGCTGATCGCCGCGGTGCGCACCCTCACTCCCGAGGAGTACGCGCAGGTGACACCGCTGCCCGACCCACTGACCGTCGTAGGAGAGGAGATGCTTCATCCCTATCTCCTGGAGCTCCAGCCCGTTCCCGTAGAGGGCTTGGTGGTGATGGGCGGCATCGGCGGTCTGTTCTGCGTCGAACCGGCCTCCGGCGTCCCCTTCACGGGCTTCACTCTGCGGCCCTCGCAGGTTTCCTGCCCGTACTGGATGGAGGCGCCGGCCACCGTTCCGCACCATGGCCCGGCGCCCCGGCCCGCCGATCTGGGCGCCCTGTTCGCGGACGAGGACGTGCCCGGTGCGCTGGTGCCGATCCCGCCGCCGCTGTTGCCGGACGGGCTCACCCATCGGGCAACTCGCGAGTTCCTCACGACCCAGGGGGTGCCGTCGTTCCGGGACCGGCACGGCCTCGGTTTTCACGGCCTCGAATGGGACTCTGCCTGGTGGCGTGTGGCGCACGGCACGCACAGCGGCCCGCCCCCAACCCGGCCGGAGCGGTTCCTGCGCGAGGTCGAGTGGCCCGTCGAGGTGCCGCGGGCCACGGACCGTACTGGCAGGATCATCGAGGCCGCGGGACCGTTCTTCGTCTTTGGTACGTGGATGGGCACGGACGTGGTGATCGACGGCCCCAGCGGCCGGGTGCTGGCGCTGCCCGGCGAGGACCGCGCGATGTTCCGCGAGGCCGAGGTCGTGGGCCGCAGCGTCGAGGACTTCCTGGCGATGACCTCGGTGTGGCTGCTGGCGCTCCACTTCCACACCAACGATCGCGACCGGGACGGGAACCGCTGCCTGCCCGATCGCGTACAAGGCCTTCAATCGGCCGTTGACCCGGTGGGGGCGGCCTCCGGCATGTGGGGCGTGGCCCTGCGGGAGTTGTAGCGGCCGGCGCGGCTGGGCCCGGGTCAGGCGCGGCAGGTGCACGCGGACATGGCGCACTGCCGTCCGCCGGGGAGCCCTTGCGGGAAGGGCAGGGCGGTTACCCGCGCCCCTGGGGGCTGAACCACTCGGCGATCTTGGGTGCCGCCGACCGGAAGCCTCCGAAGTGGTCCCGGGCGCCCTGGTCCAGGACCGGGGTTCGGCCGCCCAGCCGGCGGGCGCAGCTGTACGCGTTGCCGATCGGGACGTCGCTGTCGCCCGCCGCGGCGTACAGGCGGACCGGGATCTTCGGCTTCCAGGCGCAGGCACCGTCGTTGGCCTTGAGGGTGGCGCGCAGTGCGCCCGTGGGGTGCCGCAGCTGCCGGTAGTAGGCGGGGGTGAGCAGCTCCTTCACCGTCCTGGGGAGGGCGTTGACGACGTCCTCCTCCTGGTGGTCGCCGTCGAAGAGGGACTCCACCCGGCTCGCGTAGGGGGCGCGGAACACCTCGGCCGGGTCCTTGTAGAGCGGGTGCAGCCGGTTCTGGGCGACGAGGAAGTACGTGGTGTAGAAGATGCCGCTGGTGTCGTTGACCCGGCCGTCGTACAGGGCCGGGATCTCCTGGCCCGAGAGGTCGTAAGGACCGCTGACCGGTGCCAGCGCCTTCAGGCGGAAGCCGTGGTCGGCGCCCGACCGGAGCGCCTTGCCCAGCGCCATCGCGACCTGGCCGCCCTGGGAGAAGCCGGTGGCGTAGACGTCGCCGGTGAGCGGGCGGTCCAGACGGTGCGCGGCGTAGCGGGCGGCGCGCAGCATGTCGAGGGAGGCGGTCACCGAGGACGCCGTATCCATGTACGGGTGGCGGCCGGGGCCCTCGCCGAGGCCCAGGTAGTCGGGGGCGGCGACGGCCCTGCCGGTGGAGGCGTACAGGTAGGAGGGGATGCGGCCGAAGTCGTCGCCGACGGAGGGGGCGTAGCCGCGGTTGACCATGGTGCCGTGGGTGTCGGAGACGAGGCCGAGGCGCCGGTCGCCGCCGGCGGGGACGGTGAACAGGCCGGTGGCGGTGGTGGGGCGGCCGTACGCATCCGGTGTCCGGTAGGTCAGCCGGTAGGTCCGGACGCCGTGGCGCACCTGCTCGGCGTCCATGCCGTGCTCGGTGAGCCACCGGACGACCTCGGCGCGGGTGAGCGTGGTGACCGGGGTGACGGAGACGAGGGTGCCGCGGGTCCGGTGGGCGGTCGCCGGGGCGTTGTCGAGGGCCGTGGCGGCCGGCGCGGCGACGCCGCCCGCGAGGAGCAGCGCGGCGACCACGGCCACCCCCCTGCGGGTCCATGAACCACGGGTGCGGATACGGGAGTTGCGGGTCTCGGTGGCCATGGCACGAAGATAGGGATCGGCGCAGGTGGAGGGGATCCGGGACACCCCCGGGCCGGAGTGGAACTTACCCCACCTCCGCCCCTCCGGCAGCCCCCAGGCCACCGGGGGGGGATGGCTCTTGGACGGAGTCCCGAGCCCGCCGAGATCTTTGCTGGGGCCTACGGCCACGATGACGAGGTTCCCGCCTCCTGTCACTGCAGGCCGGTGCCGCCGTCGCGCTGCCGGACGACGTGGGCGGGTCCCACTTCTGGGAGGCCGCCACCGAGAGCCTCACGGATCACTACGAGCCGTAAAGGGCGGGGGCCGGCTCAGGATGAGTCGCGGCCCCCAGGTCGGCTAGGGTCGCGGGCATGACACGTACGGGTGGAGACGGCACCGGCCTGCAGTGGGAGGCGGACTTCTCGCGGAAGTGGGAGACCGAGCTTCCGCCGGAGGAGCGCGCGCTCGCCGAGGAGCAGGCGCGGGTCGCCGAGGCGGCGCGGCGCGAGCGGCTGCGGGGGATCGTGTGCGCGGCCGTATTCCTCGCGGCGGCCGTCGCGGCGCTCATTGGTCAGGCCGTAGGGAGCGCCGGCGCGGTCGCGCTCGGTGCCAACGCCCTGGGTGTCGTCGGTGCCTGTGGCGCACTGTGGCTCGCCGTGCGCGGCGTCGGCGGCATGGGCCGTCAGGGCTTGTGGCTGATGGTCGGATCGCTCCTGGTCATCGGGGTGGGGCAAGCCTTCTGACGCCGGTCCGCGTCACGTCATCTTGGTCATGCTGGAGATCGTGCTGCCGTCCCCGCCCGCCGCGAAGTTGATGTCGTTCTTCTCCTGACGGATCAGTTGCTCGTTGAAGGACTCGTTCTCGTCGTGGTTCTTGGCCATCGCGCCGAGCGCGCCGCCGATGTTCGTCAGCTTCTGCGCCAGGTGCTGCATCGACTCGAACATGCCGGTCTGCAGACCTTCGTAGGCGAGGCCGAACTTCTCGCCGATCTCGTCGTCGCCCCACGGCGGCATGTCCGCCTTGTCGGCGAAGGTGGTCAGGCCCTGGACGAAGCCCTCCACCTGGCCCTTCTCGGGCGGAGGAGCCTCGCCGCTGGTGGGGGCGCAGGCGTTCACGGAGGCCAGGCCGTTCTGCAGGGAGGCCGCCGCCTTGGCGAACGCGGTGCCCAGGTCCTGGAAGTTCGAGCCTTCCTCGGCCAGGGACGTCGTATCGGTACGGAATCCTTCGCGGGGCATGAGGGTCCTCTCGGTCTGCGGACGGGCGGTCAGTGCGTCAGAACAGGCCGTGCCACATCTGCTCGATGATCACCGACCACCAGTTGCCGGCGTCGTCGAAGCACGTGGGGTCGAGCGCGATCAGGCGGGCCTGGAGGTCGGCGACCGTTGACCCCGCCTCGTACGGGTTCATGCCCACCATGAGCTCGCGCGTGGCGGCGAGCGTGGCGAGGCAGTGCGCGAAGGCGGCGACCGACGCGTTGACGTAACGGCCGCTGCCCGTCGTCGGGTTGGCCGCCCATACGCTGCCGGCCTCCTGCTGCACCGTGATGACGTACTGGCCGTCCGTGCCGACGCGGGTGTGCGCGGAGAGGATGTCGGCGGCAGCGGGGGACAGTTCCGCCCCGAGCTCCCGCAAGTGGCTCGCCGCGTCCACGAACAGTCCGCCGCGTGGCGGGCTCTCGGGTCGGTCCGCGGTGAAGAAGAAGCGGATGTCGGCGGGGAGCCCGGGGCTCGCGAGGGCGGCGCGCGCGGCTTCGGGGAGCGCGGCCGAAGCGAGCGATTCCGTCCCGTAGCGCTGCACGGGAAGATTCCCCGGGAGTTCGGCCAGCAGCGTCGGCGCCGAGGTCGTCGGGGCGGGCAGCGGCACGCGGTGCGGGCGCGGCGGCGGCGCCTGGCCCGTGAGCTGAGCCATCGACTCCACCTGCGCGGTCAGCGAGGTGACGCCCTCCGCGCGCTCGGCCGGGTCCCCGCCGTACGGGTGGCTGGAGGAGAGGGCAGCGCTCGGGAAACCGGCCCTGAGCGCGTTCAGGGTGTAGCCGCCCGGCAGGGAGCTGGGGCTGAGGTCGGTGTGAACCGCCACCACGTTGCTCGCGGGTACGTCCGCGGCGCGCAGGTCCGCCCACACCTGGTACTCGACGTGCGGCAGGCCCGGGCCCGAGACGCGCGTCAGGTACGTCTCCTCACCGGTGCGCGGATCGACGTACGTGAACACCGCGGTGTTGCCGGGCCCCGTGGCGGCGGGTGAGCCGCCGCCGTCCGGCTGCGCGGCGTGCCGTTCGTCCTGGTCGTGCGTGGTCACGGCTGGGTCTCCATCGGACGGGGGTGGGGGACGGTCGGGGAAGGTACCGAGGCCGGCCGGCCGTCCTGCACGGCGAACTCGGGGCGGGCACGAAGGGCCTGCGCGTACTCGGGCAGCCCGTCCTCGTCGAACGCCGCCGCGAGGAGCTTCGCGCGCAACGGAGGATCGGCCTGGGTACGAGTGAGGAGCGGGGCGGTGCGCAGATACGTGCGGGCCGGAGGCGGCAGCCTGGCGGCCGATGCCTCGTCCGCCTCGACCTCCTCGACCGCCGCGCGCAGCGCCACAGGGTCCGCGTACGCCATCAACGACGGGTCGGTGAGCAGCCGCGGCAGCTGGCCGGCGCCGAGGGCGTGTCCCGCGATCCCGTCGCGTACGTAGCGGGCGGCCCGGGACCAGTCCTGGTCGGGTACCTGACCGAGCAGCGCCTGCGCGAGCCTCAGCTGGGCGGCCGCCAGGTCGGGCAACTGCGCACGGATCGTCCCGCCGAGGGCGGGGTGTGCGAGAGCGATCTGTGCCTCGCCCTCGGCCGCCGCCTCCTCGACCGGCTGGACGAACGGCCCCGCGAGGAGCATCCCGTCCGCGATCTCCGCCGCCATGTCCCGCCCCGCGAGCGCGGAAGCGAGCGGAGCCCACAGGCTCAGCGGGAGTCCCGCACCCTCCACGAGCGCCAGCGGCGCGAGTGTCGCGCGCAGGACGGACGGATCGGCACCGAGACGGCGCGCGTGGAGGTCGAGTGCTTCGCCGGGCGTGCCGGGAACGCCATCGGGCCGCGGCGCCGGCTCGGGAGCCAACAGCCAGCCGGTGGTGGCCAGTTGCACGGTCAGCCGACTGCCGCTGCCCCCGGACGCGGCCCGCCCGGCAAGCGCCGACGCGAGCGCGCGCCGTGCCCCCGCGTCCACCGTGAACGGCAGATCCGGCGCACCGAACGCCGGATCGAGCGTCACCTCGGCCTGCAGGGCGAGCCCTTCAACGTCGAGGAACTCGGGCGCGTCCAGATCGATCACCTGGACCGTCCCGGCAGGCAGCGCCTGGACGAGCACCGACGCCGACTCGCGCGGAACCTCGGCGAGCAGCCGCACGCTCTCGATGCCCGCCAGCGGCAGCAACAGCTCCCGCAGCATCCGCCCGGGCCCCCGTCCGGCCCGCACAGGACCGGCCTGATCCACATAGGGCACCACGACGACCCGCTCGCCCGCGCCCAGGGCCTCGTACACCTCGGCGTCGCGCGTGACATCGAAGCCGTAGTGGTCGGCGAGCAGCCACAGCACCTGCGCGGGCGTGCGTCCCGCGGCGCTCGGCACGGCGGGGGCGGGCAGCGGCGGCGGAACCGTCGCGGGGTCGAGCCGCTCAAGAGCGATGCGCTCGCGATAACCGGGGTCGCACAGCATCAGGAACCCGGTCAGCAGCCGCGAACTCCCGCACCCCGGCGAGCCGGTGAGCAGCACGACACGCGGCGCGCCCGCCCCGCCGGCCCGCCAAACGGCCAGATCCCGCAGTGCGGCACCCCGGCCGCCGATCAACGGATGCGGCTCATACCCGACGCGGCCGTTCTCCCCGCCGTTCTCCCCGTGTTCCCCCATGCCCCGTTTCCCCCGAAGTCACGTGCCGCACGCCTGCCCCACCAGCCTGCTGACCACTGCCGACAAAGTCTAGGGCCCTTCTGACGGATCTTGCTGGAGTCGCGAGCCCTGGTGCGCACTCCCCCAAGCTCTTAAGGAGCAGGGGGGACCCCCTTCGGCGTTGTCGTCGGTTGCCAACGCTCCGCGTTGACGCCCTCCTCCGCCTTGCAGCTGCACGCACCAGACCCCGCTTGTCGGCACCGCACGTGGACGCCGTCCGCGTCCAGCCTGATCCGTCAGAAGGGCCCTAGTGCCGCCCGCTGACAGTGCGGCGAACGAGCCCCGAGCGCCGGCCTCAGCCCTGCCCGACCTGCCGCCGGTAAAGGCTGATCGCCGAATCCGGCGGGAAGTTCGGGACGTACATCGTCGAGCCGTCGGTCTTGGAGATGACCAGGTGGCTGCCACCGTACGAGGGCGGCTCGGTCGGCGGGAAGGTCGCGTAGATCAGGAAGCCCAGGTCGAACTCCTGGACGTTGAGCGTCGCCGGGGTTCCGTCCGCGCACAGCGGCTGGAACGTCGTCCGGGCGATCGCGAGTGCCTCGTCGGAGGTGCGCGGTGCGGTGGTCAACTTCCGTCTCCTCTGGTCCCGTTGCGCGTACGGCGCCGGGGATCGGTGACCCGATCCCCGGCGCCGTACCGTACACACGTCACACGGACGCGAGCACTACGTGTTCGTCAGCTGCTCCGCATCGGCAGCCAAGCCGTCTGCACCAGCTGCGCCCCGCCCTTGCGGGTGACGAGCATGCCTCGGCCCTGCGGCAGCCGCTGCGGCTTGAGCGGGCCGAAGATCTGGCCCTCGCCCGGGTCGCCGGACAGCACGAGACCCGTCGCGCCGAGCTCCTTCATGCGCTGCATGACCGGCTCGAAGGACGAACGCGCCGCACCCGAGGAGCTGCGCGCGACGATGACGCGCAGGCCCAGGTCGCGGGCGAACGGCAGGTACTCGAGCAGCGACTGGAGCGGGTTGCCGGAGCTGGTGGCCACCAGGTCGTAGTCGTCGACGATGATGAACGCGTCCGGCAGGTCGTACCAGGAGCGGTTGCGCAGCTGCTCCGGCGTGACGTCAGGGCCCGGCATGCGACGGCCCATGGAGCCCGCGAGGCTCGTGACGACCTCCTGGAGCTGCGGCCCCGAAGCGCAGTACTTGTAGAGGTGCGACTCGGGCATCTCGCTCAGGTGCGCGCGCCGGTAGTCGCCGACGACGATGAGCGCCTTGTCGGTCGCGTACCGCTCGGAGATCTGCTTGGCGATCATTCGCAGAACCGCCGACTTGCCGGACTCGGACTCTCCGTAGATCACCATCAGCGGGTCGGTCTCGAAGTCGATGAACGACGGCGACAGCGTCGTCTCGTCGACACCGATCGCGACACCCCGCTCGGGGAAGTCGCTGCCCTTGGGGACCTCGCTGATGTGCAGCTTGGTCGGCAGCATCCGCACCGGCGGGGCCGGCGGGCCCTGCCAGTGTTCGGAGACCGTCGTCACCATGTGCTCGATGGCCTGGCCGAGGGTCTCCACGTCGGAGGAGGCGTCGATCCGGGGCAGTCCGCCGAGCGAGCTGAGCTTGTCGGGGGTCAGGCCGCGGCCGGGCATGCCGAGCGGCACGGCCTCCATCTTCTTGCGGTCGAACTCCGACTCCATCGGGTCACCGAGCTTGAGCTCCACCCGGTTGAGGAGCTGGTCGCGCAGGGCGGGCCTGACCTCGGTGTAGCGGCCGGAGCCGATGATCAGGTGGACACCGAAGCCGAGGCCGCGCGAGGCCAGGTCGAGGATGACCGGGTCGAGCTGCTCGTAGTCGGTCTTGAAGGCGGACCAGCCGTCGATGACGAGGAAGACGTCGCCCCACCGCTGATCCGGGTACTGGCCGGCGGCGCGGCGCGTCCGGTACGTGCCGATCGAGTCGATGTTGTTGGCGCGGAAGAACTCCTCGCGCTCGTTGAGGATGCCGCGCACCTCGGCGACCGTACGGCGCACCTTCTCGGAGTCGAGGCGCGAGGCGGCCCCGCCGACGTGCGGCAGGCCCTCCATCGCGAGCATGCCGCCGCCACCGAAGTCCAGGCAGTAGAACTGCACTTCGGCCGGGGTGTGGGTGAGCGCGAACGAGGTCATGATCGACCGGATCAGCGTCGACTTGCCGGACTGCGGACCACCGACCACGAGCCCGTGACCGGCCGAACCGGAGAAGTCCAGGTACTGGATGTCGCGCCGCTGCTCGAACGGCTTGTCCACCAGGGCCATCGGCACGACCAGCTTGCCGAGCGCCGGGTAGTCGGCGGCGTGCAGGCCGCGCTCCGGAGTCGTCGACAGCGGCGGGAGAAGCGAGTCCACCGAAGGGGACTCCTCGAGCGGCGCCAGCCACACCTGGTGTGCGGGCGGGCCCTGGCCGACGATCCGCGCCACGATCACGTCGAGCACGGTGTCCGCGAGCGCGTCGTCGACCTGGTCGGGAACGACCTCGGGCTCCGGCTCGTGGATGATCTGCTCGGTGACGGGCGCGGCCGTGAAGAGCACCGGCTGCCGGTGGGTGCGCGAACCGCCGCCACCGCCGCCACCGGCCCGGTAGACGCCACCGACGTACGCCGCCTTGAACTGGATCATCGTCTCGGTGTCGTACTTGAGGATGCCCGAGCCGGGAACGTTCGGCAGGTGGTACGCGTCCGGGACACCGATCGCCGTACGGGACTCGGCGGCCGAGAACGTACGCAGACCGATCCGGTACGAGAGGAAGGTGTCCAGGCCGCGGAGCTTGCCCTCCTCCAGGCGCTGCGAGGCGAGCAGCATGTGCACACCCATGGAACGGCCGATGCGGCCGATCTGGATGAACATCTCGATGAAGTCCGGGCGCGCGGTGAGGAGTTCGGAGAACTCGTCGAGCACCATGACGAGGGAGGGCAGCGGCTCCAGCGGGGCGCCGGCCGCGCGGGCCTTCTCGTAGTCGGTGATGTTCGCGTAGTTGCCCGCCGAGCGGAGCAGCTCCTGGCGGCGCTGGAGCTCACCGGTGATCGAGTCGCGCATGCGGTCGATCAGGGTGAGGTCGTCGGCCAGGTTGGTGATCACGGCGGCGACGTGCGGGAGTTCGGACATGCCCGCGAAGGTCGCGCCGCCCTTGAAGTCCGCGAGGATGAAGTTCAGCGTCTCCGATGAGTGCGTCACCGTGAGGGCGAGCACGAGGGTGCGGAGCACCTCGGACTTACCGGAACCGGTGGCGCCGACGCACAGGCCGTGCGGGCCCATGCCCTCCTGCGAGGCCTCCTTGATGTCGAGCATGACCGGCTGCCCGTCGCGGTCCACACCGAGCGGCACACGGAGCCGCTCGTGCAGGGTGCGGGGCCGCCAGGTGCGCGCGACATCCACCGAACCGGCGTCGCCGATGCCCATCAGCTCGGTGAAGTCCAGGTTGGCGAGGAGCGGTTCGTCGCCGTCCGCCGAACCGGCGCGCAGCGGCGCGAGCTGACGCGCGAGCGCCTCGGCCTCGGTGAGCGACAGGGTGTCGCAGGTGCCGCTGTACTGGGTGCCGCCCTGCGATTCGAGCAGCAGGCTGTCCGGCTGGACCTGCACGGAGAGCGAGCCGCGCAGCTCCTCCACGACGCCGGGGACCACCTCGACGATGGTCACCCCCTGCAGTCCCTCGGCGCCCGCGATGAGCGAGTCGTCGGGCACGGTGCCGCCGTCCATGACGACGATGAGGTGCGGCTGGTCGACCACCGGCGGGCCCTGCGGGTTGAACCGGCCGCGGCCCTCCAGCTCGTCGGCGAGCATCTCTTCGACCTCGCCGAGGTCACCCACGATCACCCGCTGGGAGCCGGCGCCGTCGGTGCTGCTGTGCTGCACGTGCGGCAGCCACTTCGTCCACTCCCACTCGGCCATCGCGCCGGGCGACGCGACGACGACGACCCGCAGGTCCTCGGGCGAGTGCAGGGTGCACAGTTGGGCGATCATCGCCCGGGAGGCGCCGTACGTGGTGTCCGGATCACCGGAGACACTCACGTGGTAGAAGGAGCGCAGCGATACGGCCAACGGCAGCGCGTCCAGCGTGCCGTGGGTCTCCAGGAACGACTTCATCGCGTGCGCGGTGAGCGGTTCCAGCTCGTCGAGCGGCGCGGTCTCCGGCGCCATCAACGGAGTTGCCAGCTGCTGCGGGCCGAGCCCGAGCCGCACCTGCGTGAAGTCCGAGTCGCTCCCGCGCCGTTCCCACACCCGGCGGCCCTCGGCGACCAGCGCCCACAGCTGCTCGGGGTTGGGGTGCAGGAAGTACTGCCCGTCGCGTTGCATGCGTGCGGTGGTCCGCACGTCACGCCGGATCTGGGTCAAGTACTTGAGGTAGTCCTGGCGTTCCTGGGCCATCTCGGCCCCGCCGCCCTGCCGGGCCTTCACCAGCTGCGCCAGCGCCATCGCCAGGGTGGAGACGATCATGACGCCACCCATGATCTTCATGATCGACTGGCCGGAGGTGAAGAAGAACGCCGACGACGTGCCCATGCCCAGCATGGGCAGCAGGCTCATCATGAGGTTCTGGTCCTCGGCGCGCGCCAGCTCCGGCGGCGGCTCGAGACGCACCTCGTCCGTCGGTACGTCGGGTGGCAACACCCGAGGCGGTCGCTTGACGATGACCACGCTCACCGAAGCACCAGTCCTTAAATCTTCAGTCGACGATCAGTTCTGCGCGCACGGATGTCGTGCACGTCGGGAAATGTCGGACCGCCCCCGTTACTGGCGGTTCCCCCAGGCCGAAGGCAAAGAGCTCCGGCGTGCCCGGTGATCCTACTGACTCTCGTCAAGTGGCGGGGCCTGTGGGGTGAGATGGGCCCAGGACGCTACGCTGACGCACCGCGCGTGACGCCGTCCGGAGGCCGCGCCGCCGCACCGATGCCACACCAAGTCATGACATTAGGGGGAACCGCGAGGTGAGCACCACAGCTCTTGCCGGGGGCGGAACCGGCTTCTGCCGGGTCACCGTCGCCGCACCGGACGCACGTATCGATGTGGCCCTGCCCGAAGACGCCGCTCTGGCCGACATCTACCCGGAGATCCTCCAGCTCTCCGGGCAGAGCCAGGCCGAGGGCGACCCCACCGGGTACCACCTGGTCCGCCGGGACGGCACCGTCCTCGACGCCGGCCGCTCGCTCGCCGACCAGCGGGTCCTCGACGGCGACGTGCTGCTGCTGCGCCCGTTCGCCGAGTCGCTGCCCGCGGCCGTGTTCGACGACGTGTCCGACGCGGTCGCCTCCGCGGTCCGCCGCGACAGGCGCCGCTGGAGCGACGGCCTGATGAGCGTCGTCGGCCTCGGGGCGGGTGTCCTGCTGCTGACGCTGATGGCGTTCGCGCTCTGGTTCTCGAACCCGCTCGACCGCGACATGCACAGCCTGCCCGGCATCATCGCCGGTGTCGTCGGCATCCTGCTCGTGTCCCTCTCCGTCGTCCGCGCGCGGGTGTACGACGACCGTGCCGCGTCCACCTCGCTGGGCCTCGCCGCCCTGCCGCACCTGCTGATCGCGGGCTCCGGGATCTTCCCGACCGAGGTCGACTCGGGCCCGGGCCGGCTGCAGCTGCTGTCCGGCTGTGTCGTGGTGCTGATCGCCTCCGCGCTGCTCGTGGTGCTGCTGCCGCACGGCGACGCCGTGTTCGTCGCCGCGGCCCTCGGCTCGGCCATCGGCGCCCTGGCCACGTTCGGCGCGCTGGTCACCGAGGCCTCGCCGAGCGAGGTCGCCGCCGTCACCGCGGTCGTCGCGATCATCGCGATGGCCTGGCTGCCCGGCATGTCCTCCCGCTCCGCCCGGCTGCCCATCGGCTACCGCTCGCCGGACCAGATCTCCCAGGGCCGCGACTACGGGCGCGACGAGGAAGAGCACATCGACTTCGACCGCATCGGTGCCCAGGTCCGCCGCGCCCACGAGCTGCTCCTCGGCCTCGTCATCGGCTGCGCGGCCCTCGCCGTCGCCTCGGCCGGTGTGGTCCTCGGATTCTCCGACGACGTCTGGGCGCAGCTGCTGGCCCTGGCCGCCGGCATCGCCGTCATGCTGCGCGCCCGTCTGTTCGACTACACCGCGCAGGTCGCGTCCCTGGTCGTGGGTGGCCTGGTGATTCTCGGTCTGCTGATCCTCGGCGTGACCCTGAACACCCCGCACGCCCTCCTGCAGAGCTTCATCCAGGGCGACAGTGCCCCGCTCAACATCCACATCCTCTGGTTCGCCGCCGCGATCGGCGGGGGAGCGGGCCTGCTCGTGATCGTCGGCCTGTCCGTGCCGCGCAAGGGCGTCTCCCCGTTCTGGGGTCGCATGCTCGACCTGTTCGACGGCTTCGTGCTGCTGACCCTCGTACCGCTGTGCCTCGCGGTGCTCGGCCTCTACACGCAGGTGCGCAGCATGGTCAGCTGATCCGTGGCCCGGTCGGCCGCCGTCGGGGCGGCCGCCGGGTGGCTGGTAGGCTGTGTGACGGCCGCTTGTGTACGCGCTCCCCGGCATCGCAGGACTTACCTGGGGAGCAGCGCCCAGCGGATCCCGCCTCCGAGTTACAGAAGCTCTCCTGAGATGTAGACCAGGGGCGCTCGGCGGCAATCAAGACTCTACGAGGAGTAAGCGTGGCTCTCGACACCGCTACGAAGAAGCAGATCATGACCGAGTTCGGCACCAAGGAGGGCGACACCGGCTCTCCCGAGGTCCAGGTCGCCATGCTCTCCCGCCGCATCTCGGACCTGACCGAGCACCTCAAGACGCACAAGCACGACCACCACTCGCGTCGGGGCCTGCTCATCCTGGTCGGCCAGCGTCGCCGCCTGCTGCAGTACCTGGCCAAGAAGGACATCGCGCGCTTCCGTGTGCTGGTCGAGCGCCTCGGCATCCGCCGCGGTGCGGCCGGCGCCCGATAGAGACGCTGTGAGAGGGGGCGGTTCCCGATTGAGGGGGCCGCTCCCTTTGCCGTACGTGCGCACTGTCACCGAGGCTTTGTAGTCTGGTGACGTACGACCACGCATATGAGGAGAAGCGCCACCTCGCCGCCGCCGGTCCTCGGTAGTGGCCCCCGGAGACGCAAGAGGATCCCCGGGAGCTTCGATCGAAGACCGGCCCGCACTCAAGGCGCGCTTCTCCGTTCCGTCCCTCGGCCACACGGGCCGTGCTGGACAAAAGACGCATTCAGACGAAAGTAAACGGAGAAAACGCTAGTGGAGAACGAGACCCACTACGCCGAGGCCGTCATTGACAACGGCTCCTTCGGCACCCGCACCATCCGCTTCGAGACGGGCCGTCTGGCCCGCCAGGCCGCCGGCTCCGCCGTCGCCTACCTCGACGACGACACCATGGTGCTCTCGGCCACCTCGGCCTCGAAGAACCCCAAGGACAACCTCGACTTCTTCCCCCTCACGGTGGACGTCGAGGAGCGGCAGTACGCGGCCGGCAAGATCCCCGGCTCCTTCTTCCGCCGTGAGGGCCGGCCCTCCGAGGACGCGATCCTCACCTGCCGCCTCATCGACCGTCCGCTGCGCCCGTCCTTCAAGAAGGGCCTGCGTAACGAGATCCAGGTCGTCGCCACGATCATGGCGCTCAACCCCGACCACCTGTACGACGTCGTGGCGATCAACGCCGCGTCCGCGTCGACGCAGCTGGCCGGTCTGCCCTTCTCCGGCCCGGTCGGCGGCGTCCGTGTCGCGCTGATCAACGGCCAGTGGGTCGCGTTCCCGACGCACACCGAGCTCGAGGACGCCGTCTTCGACATGGTCGTCGCCGGTCGCGTCCTGGAGGACGGCGACGTCGCGATCATGATGGTCGAGGCCGAGGCCACCGACAAGACCATCCAGCTGGTCCAGGGCGGCGCCGAGGCGCCGACCGAGGAGGTCGTCGCCGCCGGTCTCGACGCCGCGAAGCCCTTCATCAAGGTCCTCTGCAAGGCCCAGTCGGACCTCGCCGCGAAGGCCGCCAAGCCGACCGCCGAGTTCCCGATCTTCCTGGACTACCAGGACGACGTGCTCGAGGCCCTGACCGCCGCGGTCAAGACCGAGCTCTCCGCCGCCCTCACCATCGCGGGCAAGCAGGAGCGCGAGGCCGAGCTGGACCGCGTCAAGGGTCTGGCCGCCGAGAAGCTGCTCCCGCAGTTCGAGGGCCGCGAGAAGGAGATTTCGGCGGCGTACCGCTCGCTGACGAAGTCCCTGGTCCGTGAGCGCGTCATCAAGGACAAGGTCCGCATCGACGGCCGCGGTGTCACCGACATCCGCACCCTGGCCGCCGAGGTCGAGGCCATCCCGCGCGTGCACGGCTCCGCCCTGTTCGAGCGTGGCGAGACTCAGATCCTGGGCGTCACCACGCTGAACATGCTGCGCATGGAGCAGCAGCTGGACACCCTTTCGCCGGTGACCCGCAAGCGCTACATGCACAACTACAACTTCCCGCCGTACTCCGTCGGTGAGACGGGCCGTGTGGGCTCCCCGAAGCGCCGCGAGATCGGCCACGGCGCGCTCGCCGAGCGCGCGATCGTGCCGGTCCTGCCGACGCGCGAGGAGTTCCCCTACGCGATCCGTCAGGTCTCCGAGGCCCTCGGTTCCAACGGCTCGACGTCGATGGGCTCCGTCTGCGCCTCCACCATGTCGCTGCTGAACGCCGGTGTGCCGCTGAAGGCCGCCGTCGCCGGTATCGCCATGGGCCTGATCTCGCAGGAGATCAAGGGCGAGACGCACTACGTCGCCCTCACCGACATCCTCGGTGCCGAGGACGCGTTCGGTGACATGGACTTCAAGGTCGCCGGCACCAAGGAGTTCGTGACCGCGCTCCAGCTGGACACGAAGCTCGACGGCATCCCGGCCTCCGTTCTGGCCGCCGCCCTCAAGCAGGCCCGTGACGCCCGCCTCCACATCCTCGACGTGATGATGGAAGCGATCGACGTCCCGGACGAGATGTCCCCGAACGCCCCGCGGATCATCACGGTCAAGATCCCCGTGGACAAGATCGGTGAGGTCATCGGCCCGAAGGGCAAGATGATCAACCAGATCCAGGAGGACACCGGCGCCGACATCACGATCGAGGACGACGGCACCATCTACATCGGTGCCCAGCAGGGCTCGCAGGCCGAGGCCGCCCGCGCCACGATCAACGGCATCGCCAACCCGACCATGCCGGAGGTCGGCGAGCGCTACCTGGGCACCGTCGTGAAGACGACGACCTTCGGTGCGTTCGTGTCGCTCATGCCGGGCAAGGACGGTCTGCTGCACATCTCGCAGATCCGCAAGCTCGCCGGCGGCAAGCGCGTGGAGAACGTCGAGGACGTTGTCGGCGTGGGCCAGAAGGTCCAGGTCGAGATCGCCGAGATCGACTCCCGCGGCAAGCTCTCCCTGATCCCCGTGGTCGAGGGCGAAGAGGGCGACGAGGAGAAGGACGACACCGACAAGTGACGTCCCGTAGCACCCAGGCGACGGCCCGCACCTCTTCGGAGGGGCGGGCCGTCGCCCGTACCCAAACCCTCATCAAGGGCACAGGCGGCATCGGCACGGTCCGCAAGACGACGCTGCCGAACGGCCTGCGCATCGTCACCGAGACCCTGCCCTCGGTCCGCTCGGCCACCTTCGGCATCTGGGCGCACGTGGGCTCGCGCGACGAGACACCGACGCTGAACGGTGCGACGCACTACCTGGAACACCTGCTCTTCAAGGGCACCAGGAAGCGCAGCGCGCTGGACATCTCGGCCGCGATAGACGCGGTCGGCGGCGAGATGAACGCCTTCACGTCGAAGGAGTTCACCTGCTACTACGCGCGCGTGCTCGACACCGACCTGCCGCTCGCCATCGACGTCGTCTGCGACATGCTGACCGGCTCGCTCATCTCGGAGGAGGACGTCGACGCGGAGCGCGGCGTGATCCTCGAAGAGATCGCGATGACCGAGGACGACGCCGGTGACGTCGTGCACGACCTGTTCTCGCACACGATGCTCGGCGACACCCCCCTCGGCCGCCCGGTCCTCGGCTCGGTCGACACGGTCAACGCGCTCAGCCGGGGCCAGATCACCCGCTTCTACAAGAAGCACTACGACCCGACGCACCTGGTCGTGGCCGCGGCCGGCAACGTCGACCACGACAAGGTCGTACGCCAGGTCCGCGCCGCCTTCGACAAGGCGGGTGCCCCACAGGCCCCCGCCACGCCGATCGCCCCGCGCGCAGGCCGCAAGACCCTGCGCGCCGCCGGACGCATGGAGCTCCTCGGCCGCAAGACCGAGCAGGCCCACGTCATCCTCGGCATGCCGGGCCTCGCCCGCACGGACGACCGCCGCTGGGCCATGGGCGTGCTCAACACGGCGCTCGGCGGCGGCATGTCGTCCCGCCTGTTCCAGGAGGTCCGGGAGAAGCGCGGGTTGGCGTACAGCGTGTACTCGTACACCTCGGGCTTCGCCGACTGCGGCCTGTTCGGCGTCTACGCGGGCTGCAGGCCGAGCCAGGTGCACGATGTCCTGAAGATCTGCCGCGACGAGCTGGACCAGGTCGCGCAGCACGGCATCAGCGACGACGAGATCAGCCGCGCCATCGGCCAGCTCGCGGGTTCCACGGTCCTCGGCCTGGAGGACACCGGGGCGCTCATGCACCGCATCGGCAAGAGCGAGCTGTGCTGGGGCGAGCAGATGTCGGTCGACGCGATGCTGGAGCGCATCTCGGCGGTGACCCCGGACGAGGTGCGCGCGGTCGCACGCGACATCCTGGGACAGCGCCCGTCCCTGTCGGTCATCGGCCCGCTCAAGGACAAGCAGGCATCGCGCCTGCACGAAGCGGTCGCGTAACACCGCTTTCCGTACGCATTTCAGTACGCACCGAAGGAACTGGGAGATCATGAGCAAGCTGCGCGTGGCGGTCGTCGGGGCCAAGGGCCGCATCGGCTCCGAGGCCGTACGGGCTGTCGAGGCGGCCGAGGACATGGAGCTGGTCGCGGCCCTCGGCCGTGGCGACAAGCTGGACGTCCTCGTCGAGTCCGGCGCCCAGGTCGTGGTCGAACTGACCACGCCCGACTCGGTGATGGAGAACCTGGAGTTCTGTGTACGTCACGGGATCCACGCCGTCGTCGGCACCACGGGCTGGACCGACGAGCGCCTCGCGCAGCTGAACCAGTGGCTGGCGGACTCCCCGGAGACGGGCGTGCTCATCGCCCCGAACTTCTCCATCGGCGCGGTCCTGACCATGAAGTTCGCGGAGGCGGCGGCGCCGTACTTCGAGTCCGTCGAGGTCATCGAGCTGCACCACCCGAAGAAGGTCGACGCCCCGTCCGGCACGGCCGCCCGCACCGCGCAGCTGATCGCGGCGGCGCGGGAGAAGGCGGGCAGCGCCCCCGCGCCCGATGCCACGGCCACAGCGCTCGACGGAGCGCGCGGCGCGGACGTCGACGGCGTCCCGGTCCACTCGGTCCGCCTGCGCGGCCTCCTGGCGCACCAGGAGGTCCTCCTGGGCGCCGAGGGCGAGACGCTGACGATCCGGCACGACTCGCTGCACCACAGCAGCTTCATGCCGGGCATCCTGCTCGGCGCCCGCAAGGTCGGCGCGGCCCCCGGCCTCACCTTCGGCCTGGAACACTTCCTCGATCTGAACGGCTGACCTGCTGCGATGCGCGCGAAAATCACGTATGCCGTCACGGCCGTCGTCCTGGTCTTCTACTTCGTCCTGGCCGGCGACCGCGGCGTGATGCTCCTTCAGCAGGGCACGCTGCTGACGATCACCTTCGGTGTCGCGGTGCTGATCCTGCCGGTGATCGGCGTGTGGTTCCTGTGGGCGAACACCCGGTTCGTCACCAAGGCCAACCGGCTCGGTGAACTCCTGGAGGCGGAGGGCGGGCTGCCCGTCGACGAACTCCGCCGCGACACTTACGGCCGCATCGACCGCGACTCCGCCGACGAGGTCTTCGCCAGGCGCAAGGTCGAGACGGAGGACGCACCGGGGGACTGGCGCTGCTGGTTCCGCCTCGCCGTCGCCTACCGGGACGCACGGGACACCCCGCGCGCGCGAAAGGCGATGCAGCGCGCGATCGCACTCCATGAAGGCCGCTCCGTAGGCGCCTGATCCACGGAGGCGTCCGATCCACAGACGAAGGGGCCGCACCGGCATCGTGCCGGTGCGGCCCCTTCGTCGTGCGTCCACGCGCGCGTGCGTCAGTGCCGGGCGCGGTACTCCTCGGCCCAGACCTCGACGGTGTCGGCGGCCCGGTCGAACGCCGTGCCCCGCCCCAGGAAGTCCGCGCTGTGACTGGTCAGCAGCGTCGTCTGATCCCCCTGCTGATCCCGCTGTACGAGGATCAGCGCCTGCCCCTGCACGGTGCGGGGCAGCCCGAGCCAGCGCACGGGCTGCTGCACCGTACGCGCGGTGGCGACCCGCTCCCAGGGCGCCGTGCGGGTGAAGAAGAAGCCGACGTGGCGCAGCCCCCGCGCGCTCACCCAGGTGCCCATGCGCAGCAGCCGCAGCGCCGACGCGATGATCAGCACCGCGAGCACTCCGCAGACCGTCGCGGCGGACGTGTCACCCGCGACGGCGATGATGACCGAGGCGAACAGCACGTACGACGCGAGGAGCAGCAGCAGCGCGGCCGCCCCCACCCGGTAGGGACCGGGCCGGTAGGGGCGGCGCCACTGGTCGCGGTCGTCGAAGGGCAGCGGGATGTCCGCGGCCTCGTCCAAAGCACGGTCGGCCGTCAGGAAGGGCAGGGGCACGACGGGTCCTCACTCGGTCCACGCGGTATCGGGGCAGTGCCCGGTGAGGCTATCCGGGGTCGCACCGGCCTTCCACCCCAGGGGGGCCGGAGGGGGACAGTGCGAGGTGGCGACCGTCAGCGACTGTCGGATGCCTCCGACTGCTGTACGTGCTGCGTGGTCTGATCGATCGACAGGGCCGGCATCCCGATCAACAGGGCGCCCACGAGGCCGGCCACGACGGTGAGGCCGACGAGCGCGCGTCCGGCGCGCTGCCCGGCGGAGGCACGCTCGCGCTCGGGCGGTGTGACGTTGCTACGGAATTGGTCGGCTTCGGCTATGAAGGCGAACGGTACGGGCTCGCGCCGACGGAACATGGGGCTGCGTCTCCTCAAGCGACTCAAGATGCTCGAACAAAGTGTGTTCATCTACACAGACGAGCGATCGCCTCAAAGGGTGCCCTGTTTCACCAAATTCACCAAACTTCGCTCCCGTTCGCCGGAGATCACCGCATGAATGCCCGTTGTCAGTGGTGGCCCGTAGAGTGGGCGCCGCCCTTGCGAAGTGATGGGAAGGACCCCGGCAGCATGACCGAAACCCCAGCTGAAGACCTCAAGCCGACGTTCCTCGGCGATGTCACCGTCGAGCTGGTGAAGCACACCGCGAGCGACACGGACGTGCTGTTCGCGGCCCGCGTCTCGACGCTCGGCGAGCAGTCGATCGACGAGCTGTCGAAGGACCCCGAGCGCTCCAAGGGCCTGATCAACTACCTGATGAGGGACCGCCACGGCAGCCCCTTCGAGCACAACTCGATGACGTTCCTGATCAGCGCCCCGATCTTCGTCTTCCGCGAGTTCATGCGGCACCGCGTGGGCTGGTCGTACAACGAGGAATCGGGCAGGTACAGGGAGCTCCAGCCGACCTTCTACGTCCCGGACGCCGACCGCAAGCTGGTCCAGGAGGGCCGCCCGGGCAAGTACGTGTTCGTCGAGGGCACCCAGGCCCAGCAGGAGCTGACGACCCGCGTCATGGAGGACTCGTACCGCCAGGCGTACGAGGCGTACCAGGAGATGCTGGCCGCGGGCGTCGCCCGCGAGGTGGCCCGCGCGGTGCTCCCGGTCGGCCTGTTCTCGTCGATGTACGCGACGTGCAACGCGCGCTCGCTGATGCACTTCCTCGGGCTGCGCACGCAGCACGAGCTCGCCAAGGTGCCGTCCTTCCCGCAGCGGGAGATCGAGATGGTCGGCGAGAAGATGGAGGCGGAGTGGGCCGCGCTCATGCCGCTCACGTACGCGGCGTTCAATGGCAACGGCCGTGTGGCGCCGTAGTTCGGGCATCGGCACAGATGTACGGGCACCCGACCGAAGTGTCCGTATTGCGGCTTTTCATAAAGTTCATCTAGCCTGATCAAACGGACCCGGCACTGCTTGAACCCCCGAGCAGGCAGTGCCGGGCTCCACCTTTGTCAGGCCCGTCGGCGATTCGTCCCGACTTATCGCATCCCCCGAGGGGGGACCCGGTAGTGAGCAGCGAGTAGCGTGTTACCCATGGCTCCGACCTCGACTCCGCAGACCCCCTTCGGGAGGGTCCTCACCGCCATGGTCACGCCCTTTGCGGCGGACGGCGCACTCGACCTCGACGGCGCGCAGCGGCTCGCCGCCCACCTGGTGGACGCAGGCAATGACGGCCTGGTCGTCAACGGCACCACCGGCGAGTCCCCGACCACCAGCAACGCGGAGAAATCGGATCTCGTACGAGCCGTCGTCGAGGCGGTCGGTGACCGCGCCCACGTCGTCGCCGGCGTCGGCACCAACGACACCCGCCACAGCATCGAGCTCGCCCGCCAGGCCCAGCAGGCCGGCGCGCACGGCCTGCTCACGGTGACGCCGTACTACAACAAGCCCCCGCAAGAGGGCCTGCTCCGCCACTTCACGGCGATCGCCGACGCGACCGAACTCCCCGTGATGCTCTACGACATCCCGGGCCGCAGCGGCGTACCGATCAACACGGACACGATCGTCCGGCTCGCCGAGCACCCGCGCATCGTGGCCAACAAGGACGCCAAGGGCGACCTCGGCCGCGCCTCCTGGGCCATCGCCCGCTCGGGCCTCGCCTGGTACTCCGGCGACGACATGCTGAACCTGCCGCTGCTCTCGGTCGGTGCGTGCGGCTTCGTCTCGGTCGTCGGTCACGTCGTCGCGCCAGAGCTGCGCGCCATGCTCGACGCCTTCTCGACGGGCGACGTGCACAAGGCGACGGAGATCCACCAGAAGCTGCTCCCGGTCTTCACCGGCATGTTCCGTACGCAGGGCGTCATCACGACGAAGGCCGCCCTCGGCCTCCAGGGCGTACCCGCAGGGCCGCTGCGCCTGCCGCTCGTGGAACTCACCCCGGAAGAAACGGCCCAGCTCAAGATCGATCTTGCCGCCGGCGGGGTACAACTCTGATCACAGACTTGGCAAAGCTTCACAACTGAATGAACAGAATCACCAACTGAACAGCAGGACCCAGGAACCACCACAACTGCTATCGCACGAACGTCATGCGCGCCACGTGCCCATAGGTACGTGGCGCGCGTGGTTGAGGAGAGTCTTTTGAGTCATCCGCATCCTGAACTCGGCGCCCCGCCGAAGCTTCCGAAGAGCGGCCTGCGGGTCACCCCGCTCGGCGGCCTCGGTGAGATCGGGCGCAACATGACCGTCTTCGAGTACGAAGGCCGTCTGCTGATCGTCGACTGCGGAGTGCTCTTCCCCGAGGAGGAGCAGCCCGGAATCGACCTGATCCTGCCGGACTTCACGTCCATCAGGGACCGCCTCGACGACATCGAGGGCATCGTCCTGACGCACGGGCACGAGGACCACATCGGCGCCGTCCCCTATCTCCTCCGCGAGAAGCCGGACATCCCGCTGATCGGCTCCAAGCTGACCCTCGCCCTCATCGAGGCGAAGCTTCAGGAACACCGCATCCGCCCGTACACGCTCGAGGTCTCCGAGGGCGAACGCGAGCGGCTCGGCCCGTTCGACTGCGAGTTCATCGCGGTCAACCACTCCATTCCGGACGCGCTGGCCGTCGCCATCCGCACTCCGGCGGGCATGGTCGTCCACACCGGCGACTTCAAGATGGACCAGCTTCCGCTGGACGGTCGCCTGACCGACCTCCCGACCTTCGCCAGGCTCGGTGAGGAGGGCATCGACCTCCTCCTCACCGACTCGACGAACGCCGAGGTCCCGGGCTTCGTCCCGCCCGAGCGCGACATCTCGAACGTGATCCGCGGCGTCTTCGGCAGTGCGCAGAAGCGCATCATCGTCGCGTCCTTCGCCAGCCATGTGCACCGCATCCAGCAGATCCTGGACGCCGCACACGAGTACGGCCGCCGGGTCGCCTTCGTCGGCCGCTCGATGGTCCGCAACATGGGCATCGCCCGGGACCTCGGCTACCTGAAGGTCCCCGCCGGCCTGGTGGTGGACGTCAAGTCGCTCGACGACCTGCCCGACAGCCAGGTCGTCCTGGTCTGCACGGGCTCCCAGGGCGAGCCGATGGCGGCGCTGTCCCGCATGGCCAACCGCGACCACCAGATCCGGATCGTCTCCGGTGACACGGTGATCCTGGCGTCGTCGCTGATCCCCGGCAACGAGAACGCGGTCTACCGCGTGATCAACGGCCTGACCCGCTGGGGCGCGAACGTGGTCCACAAGGGCAACGCCAAGGTGCACGTCTCGGGCCACGCGTCCGCGGGCGAGCTCCTGTACTTCTACAACATCTGCAAGCCCAAGAACCTGATGCCGGTCCACGGCGAATGGCGCCACTTGCGCGCCAACGCCGAGCTCGGCGCCCTCACCGGGGTCCCGCACGACCGCATCGTCATCGCGGAGGACGGCGTCGTCGTCGACCTCGTCGGCGGCAAGGCCAGGATCTCCGGCAAGGTTCAGGCCGGTTACGTCTACGTGGACGGCCTCTCGGTCGGCGACGTGGGCGAGCCCGCGCTCAAGGACCGGAAGATCCTCGGGGACGAGGGCATCATCTCGGTCTTCGTGGTGGTGGACTCCAGCACCGGCAAGATCACCAGTGGTCCGAACATCCAGGCCCGTGGTTCCGGTATCGAGGACTCGGCGTTCCACGCCGTCCTCCCGAGGATCCAGGACGTCCTGGAGAAGTCGGCCCAGGACGGCGTCGTCGAGCCCCATCAGCTGCAGCAGCTCATCCGCCGCACGCTGGGCAAGTGGGTCTCGGACACGTACCGCCGACGCCCGATGATCCTTCCGGTCGTCGTCGAGGTCTGAGGCACGTAAGGAGCGGGGCGCCTCGATTTGCATCGGGGCGCCCCGCTCCAGTACGTTTACGGCTCCGCTCAAGGGGAACCCGGCGCACTCAGGTGCCCGGACCAAGTCCCCGACAGGGGCGGGAAATTCCGACTCAGAATCTCTGATAAAGTCGGCACCGCCGAAAGGCAAAGGCCCTCCAACGGCCACCGGAAATGAAATCCGAACCGGAAACGGAA
>NZ_JAOZYC010000207.1:0-202273 GCF_035798155.1 Streptomyces endophyticus
GATCCGTACGATCGAGACCGCGCCCGAGATCCACGGCGACACGGGCCTCGACGGGCCCGCGCTCCAGGACGCCGCCTGACGAACTCGGCGAGGGCCTGCCGCAGCGCCTCGGCCGCTTCCGCGAAGTGGCCCATTCTCGCGAGGACCTGGCTGTGGGCCAGGCGGGCGCGGGCCGCGTCGACGTCGAGGCGGGCGACGAGGTCGCGGTAGTAGCGGTCGGCCGTGTCGTTGGCGTAGAGGGCGGCGGCGCGTTCGGCGGCGCGGCGCAGGTACTCGGCGGCGCGCGGGTCGTCGGCGCGGGCGAAGTGCGAGGCGAGCGCGTCGACCGCGTCGGGGCGGCGGGCGAGGACGGCCCGCGCGAACGCGCCGTGCAGTTGCCTGCGGCGGACCGCCGTCAGCCGCTCGTAGCAGGTGAGGCGGACCAGCGGGTGCCGGAAGGCGAGCCCCGGTTCGGGCCGCCCGGCCACCACGACCTGCCGTTCCTCCACCAGCGAGGCCCCGATGGCCCGCTCGACCCCGTCGGCGGCCGCGGCCCCGGTCACCGGCGGGTGCAGGCCGTGCTCGGCGACGTCGAGGAGTTCGGACAGGGCCGCCTCTCCCCCGGCCACGGACAGCGCCTCGACCAGGCGCCGCGCGTCGGGGTCGAGGCGCACGAGCCGGTCCGCCACCAGCTCCCGCACGCCTTCGGGCGCCCCCGCGTCGGCCGGTCCCTCGGCCAGGTCGCGGGCGAGTTCGAGGGCGAACAGCGGGTTGCCGAGGGAGAGTTCCCACACCCGGTGCTCCTGCCCGGGGCGCGGCGCGGCGGCGCGGGCCACCGCGAGGCACGCCTCCCGGTCCAGGAGACCCAACTCCTCGCGTACGGCGAGCCGTTGACGTACCAGGAAGCTCAAGATGGAACGCCGTGCGTCGCCTTCGGGGAGTTCCTCCTCGCGGTACGTCACCAGGAACCGCAGCCGGATCCCGCGCTCCGCGGCGCGCCGGGCCAGATGGCTCATGAGCTGGTACGAGCCGGTGTCGGCGGCGTGCAGATCGTCGAGGACCGCGAGCACAGGGCGGGCGGCGGCCAGATCGCCGAGCAGGGCCGCGCCGGCCCGGAACAGCCGGTCGCGCTCCTCCTCGGGGCTGCGCTCCCCCGGCGTCCGCACCTGCCCCAACGACGGGAGGAACGCGGCGAGTTCGGGGTACTCGGCGCCGATCCGCGCGCGCTGCGCCGCGTCGTGCTCGGCCAGCCACCCGTCGAGCGCCTCGGCGAACGCCCCGTACGGCGTGTGCCCCTCCGCGTCCTGACCGCCGCCCCACAGCACGGCGGTGCCGGACGCCGCGGCCCGCCGCGCCACCTCGCCCACCAGACGCGTCTTGCCGATGCCCGCCTCGCCGGTGAGCAGGGTGACCGGCGGCCCATCGGCGGCGAGAAGCCGGTCGAGCACCGCGTCGCGGCCGTGCAGCGGGGTGGCCGGTTCGGCCCGTAGCGGCGCTGGCAACGTTGTCCTGATGGGGACGGGGGTGGGCGCCGCCGCGAGGGCGGCCCGGTGCAGCTGCTCCGTCTCGGGCCCCGGGCGGACGCCGAGTTCCGCGTCGAGCGCCTCGCGGCACAGGTGGTACTGGTGCAGCGCGCGCCGCCGCAGGCCCTGGCGCAGGGCGGCGTCGATGAGAACGCGGTGGGCCAGCTCCTCGGCGGGGCTGGTGGCGAGGACGCGTTCGGCGGCGGTGGCCGCATCCGCTGCCGCGCCGTTGGCCAGGTGCGCCTCCGCGAGGCCGAGCAGCAGCCGCTCCCTCAGCAGCGCGAGCCGCCCGCGGCGCTCCTCGGCCCAGTCCACGTACCGGTCCTCGGGCAGCAGCTCGCCGCTGAACAGGTCGAGGACGGCTGCCAGTTCGGCCGCTCCCCCCTCGGCGAGCGTCGCTTCCGCCGCTGTCTCCGCCGCGTCGGCGTCGATCCACACGGCCGTCTGGTCGAGGAAGAGCATGCCGCCGTCGGATATGAGATACGACGACGCGGCGCGCGGGGCGAGTTCGGGTTCCAGGGCGTGCCGGGCGGCGTGCAGGGCGACGCGCAGGCTGCCCGCCGCGGACTGCGGATCGGCGTCGGGCCAGCAGATGTCCATGGCCTGCTCGCGGTGGAGCCGGTGTCCGGGGACGACGGCGAGCAGCTTCACCAGGGTCCTGGCGCTGGGCCGCGACCAGCGTTCGGCGGGCTCGGGGCCGCCGTCACGAGTCGCCCGGAAGCCATCGAAAAGGTGCAGGCGCAGCAGTGGGGCACCGGAGTCGGGGGCCTCGTCCGTGCGTCGTGCGTCCATAAGGGCGTCACTGTAACCGAGCATGCCGACGACCCCCTGGGCCAGGCCCAGGGGGTCGGCACTGTCGGTGTCAGGCCTTGTCGATGCTCAGGGTGATCGCCGAGCGGATCGCCGTGTACGGGCTCACGACCTCGTTGCCGACGAGGCCGGCCGTGCGGTCGGTGCCGTACCCGTCGAAGGCGAGCGTGACGATCTCGTCCTTCCCATCGGCGTCGAGGTCGGCCACGAAGTGCTCGCGGGCGCCCCAGGCGTTGTAACCGGTGTCGGCCAGCTGGTGCGGTTCGATGCCGGCCTGCAGCACCGCCGGGTCGTAGAGCGCGACGAACGTCTCGCCGCTGCGGACCAGGACACGGGCGCCGTCCGGGCCCTTGGCGAAGGAGCCGCTGCGGACCTCGGCAATGGCCCGCGGCGTGCGGTCCACACCGTCGGCGCCGTAATTGCGCAGCGAGGCGAGGCTGTTCTCCACCAGGCCCTCGGGGCCGGTCATCCAGTTCGCGAGCGTGGCGAAGCCGCCCGCCTTGGCCTCGTGCAGCAGCTCGCCGGTGCGGCCGTCGCGGATCTGCACCATGTTGGTCAGCTGGTTGGGCGGCGCCTGCTCGGAGTTGCCGCGCACCACGTAGGTGAAGACCACCGCGTGCCCGTCGGCGTAGGGGATGCCCGGCGAGGCGAAGGTGCCGGCCCGCAGCGGGATGCCGAGGACGTCGCCCTGGCTGCTGGCGGGCGCCTTCGGGGTGAACGACCAGGTGACGGAGCCGTCCTTGCCGTTGAGTGCGGCCCCGCCCACGGCGACCGGGGCGGTGGGGTTCTTTCCGCGGGTCTGGTACTGGGCGTAGACCTTGCCGTCGGCCGCGGACAGGTCCGCGAACGCCGGGGTGCCGATCTCCGCCGGGACCGTGTACGCCCACTTCAGGGTGCCGTCGCCGTCGTACGCGCGGACCTTGTCGGTGGCCACGGCCACCTCGGCGGCGCCGTCGCCGTCGAGGTCGGAGGCGACGACGTTGCGCACGTACTCGCCGGCGTCCGCCTTGATGGTGGTGAGGACCTTGCCGGTGCGGGCGTCGACGATCGCGGCCGCCGAACTGGCGGCGACGATCAGCTCGTCGCGGCCGTCACCCGTGGTGTCGGCCTTGATCACCTGAACCACCCGACCGGGCAGGGTCGCCGCCCACAGCCGCTTGGGCTTGCCCGACACCATCGACGGGCCGTCGTAGGCGAACAGGCCGTTGGAGGAGCCGCCGAGGACGACGTCGTTCTTCTTGTCGCCGTTGATGTCGGTGGCGGCGGCGGTGAAGGGGGTGCCCTCCAGCGGCTGGACGCTCTCCTGCTTGCCGCTGCCGAGGTTGTAGACCCGTACGTTCTGGTCGGTGTCGACGGTGCGCAGCCGCCAGCCACCGTCCTTGGTGAACGGCTGGGCGGTCAGCATCGAGCCGACGATGCCGCTCTTCTCCCACTTCACGGCGCCCTTGGCGCCGCTGAGCACGGAGATCCGGGCGTAGTGGCTCGCGCCGCGGTTCTCCGCGGTCGACCTGTCGGTGTCGTCCAGGTACGAGGCGACGATGGTGCCGTCCACGGCCTTCACGCCCCAGGCTGCGCCGACGTCACTGTTGTCGCCGGACCGCTTGACGGTGCGCGCCCACAGCACGCTCGCGTCGTCGCCGTTGAGCGCGCGGACGCTGTTGCTGTTCATGTTGGGGATGACGCTGCCGGCGCTCGGGGCGACCGTGGACTCGCTGACCGTGTACTCCGGCTTGGCGCCGCCCTGGATGTCGCCGATCTCCAGCGCGAGCGGAAGCGCGTTGATCCGCTCGCTGAGGCTGGTGCGGTCGCCGTCGGCGGGAGCGTACGAGGTGATCTCGTACTTCACGCCCTCGCTGTAGTCCGACTGCTCCAGCGCCACGATCCGGTCGCGCGCGGCGTCGAGGCGCAGCTGACGCACGTAGAGACGGCTGCTCTTGGCCCACTTGAGGCTGCCGTCCTTGGTGTCGATCACCAGGGCGTGGCCACTGGGCGCCTTGTCGGAGGCGTAGCCGCGCGCCTGGTTCCAGGAGGCGGCGAGCAGGCCGTCACCGATCGGCTGCAGCGAGCCCCACTGGACGCCGGCGTAGGCACCGGCGTCGTACGTCCAGGTGTCGGACGGGGTGAGCTTTCCGTCGGCGTAGTCGAAGCGGATGCCGTTCAGCGTGGTCTTGGCGTCGGCCGGGGAGTTGAGGTTGTTGTACGCCGAGTCCGCGACGACCAGGGTCCTGCCGGCGAGCTTGACGTTGTACGCGGCGGCGTACAGCTTCGACCACAGCGTCTTGCCGGTGGCGCCGTCGAGGACCGTGACGAAGGTGCCGTTGGGAAGCGAGGAGCCGGGCGAGGTGAACGGGCGGTAGGGCAGCACGCCGGACTCGGCGGTGAAGACGATGTCGTCGACGCCGTCGCCGGTCAGATCGCCGGTGCTGACACCGTCGTCGGAGGTCATGCTGAACGGGCCGACCGCGTTGAAGCCCATCACGACGGCGGCCGGGTACGGCTCCTTGCTGCCCCGGGGCGTCGGCGTGACCTGCCAGTCGCGGTCCAGGGACGTCGAGTCGCGCGACCACAGTTGCTTGCCGTCCGCGCCGACGCGCTGGATCGGGCTGAGCGCGTTGACCGAGAAGTAGTCGCCCTTCGAGCCGCTGACCGGGAAGGTGGCGGCCATGCCCTGGGCACCCTCGATGCCGGACTTCTTGGTCAGCTTCCACTTGCTCGTGGCGGTGGTGGACGCATCGCCCGTGTCGGACGCGGTCCCGGCGTCGTCGGAGTCGGCGGACTCCACGGCGTCCTGGGCGTCCTTGGCGGCCTGCCGCGGGTCGCCGAGGTCGCGTCCGTCGCCGTAGACGTCGGGCATGGTCGCCTGCGACAGCTTTTCGGCCTGGCTGTCGGTCAGCGTCAGCACACCGCTGTCCTCGGCGTGCACCGCCGGCGACGCGCTGAGCGCGAGCCCGGAGGCGATCAGTACGGAGGCCAGGCGCAGGCCCCGTCGTTGGATGTTTCTCATCAGGCACCCTTCGGGGTGAAGCGGATCGCGGTGGCGTCGCTCAGGACGGTCTCGTTGAAGGAGTGGCCGAGGCCGTCGGTGCCGGCCTGGTTCTCGATTCCGGTGGTCGCCGAACCACCGCGCTGCAGCGCGCTGTCGCCGATGCCCTTGTACTGGAGGGTGACGGCGCCGGTGGCCTCGTCGAGGACGGCCTCGAAGGAGATCCGCACCGAGGTGTCGGAGGCGAAGGCGGCGTTGTTCCAGACGATCGCGAACTTCCGGGCGCCGCTCTTGCCGGTGACGGCGGTCTGCACGCTGGAGCGCTTGTCGAGGACGAGGTCGTCCCAGAGCGCCGCGACCACACCGTTGGGCTGGGCGGCGGCCGGGAGGGCGGTGTTGGCGTACTCGCCCAGGCGCGGCTGGAGGAAGTTGACCAGGCCGTTGGTGGTGATGGACGCGCTGGTGTAGCTGACGCCGTAGTACTTCACCGGGAACGGCAGGCCGATCGTCTTGGCGTCCTCGTCACCGGTCAGGCCGGTGGCCGTGGAGCCCTTGATCCAGGAGGAGGCGACGGGGGCGCACGCGTACGTGCCGCCCGCGTCGGTGCGGTTGGGCAGCTTCACATCGGCGGTCTTGTCGCCGTCGACCTTGAGCTCGCCGTTGTAGGTGCCGTTGCACACGACCGGCGCGGCGGGGGCGGCCCGCAGCGTGTAGGCACCCTCGGCGACCTTCGGCAGGCTGAACTTCCCCTGGGCGTCGGTGGTCACCGCCTCGACCGGGTTGCCGGGCAGGGAGACGGTGGCCTTGGCGAGCGGCTCGCCGGTCACGTCGAGGACGGTGCCGGTGACGGCGTGCTGGGGAACCGGGGTGAGCGCGGCGTCCTGCGTCAGCGGCTCGCCGGTGGTCAGCTCGACGCCGGAGACGGTGTCGGCCGCGTAGCCGTACGCACTGAGCGAGAAGGTGTACGTGCCCGGGGGCAGCGACAGCCGGTAGGAGCCGTCGGCACCGGTGGTCACCGTGCGGGTCGTGGCGTCGTTCGTGGCCTTGACGGTGGCGTCGGCCAGACCCTTGCCGCTCGCCTTGTCGGTGATCTTTCCGGACACGGTGACCGCGGTGTGCGGGGCCTTGTCGATGGTCGAGAGGATGTCGAGCTTGCCGTTGCCCCACACGTTGTTGGCGTCGGCGGTGCCACCGCAGTGCGTGTCGTCGACGTCGGTCGCGCCCGCGTCGAGGAGCTTGCGGGTCTCGTCGATGTTGCCGACCAGCGACGGGGCGGCCGACCACAACAGGGCCACCGCACCGGCGACGTGCGGCGTCGCCATCGACGTACCACTGATGGTGTTGTACGAGGTGCCGAGCCATGCGGACTGGACGTCGACGCCCGGTGCGGTGATGTTCGGCTTCATCGAGCCGTCGATCCGCGAGGGGCCGAATCCGGTGAACTTGGCGACGTTGCCGGAGGAGTCGTAGGCGCCGACACCGTAGGCGTCGACCTGCGCGCCGGGCGGGTCGGTCGTCGAACAGGTCTGGCCGTCACCGAAGTTGCCGGCCGCGAACGCCTCGAAGATGCCCGCGGACTTCCAGGCGTCGATGATGTCCTCGTAGAACGGGTCGGTGCCGTACTTCTGGCCCCAGGAGTTGTTGACGATGTTCGGGGCGAGGTCCGGGCGCGCGTTCTGACCGTTGTGGTCGGTCGGGGCGAGGATCCACTGGCCGGCCGCGAGCAGATTGCCGTCCGAGCACTCGCCGGACTCGCAGCCCTTGGCGGCGATCCACTTGGCGTTCGGCGCGACGCCGAGGCCGTTCTTGCCGACCATCGTGCCCATGGTGTGGGTGCCGTGGCCGTTGTTGTCGCACGGGGTGCCGTCGGCGGCGCAGTTCCCGGTCGGGTCGTAGAAGTTGTAGTCATTGGTGAAGGTGCCGTCGCCGTTGTTGCCGCGGTACTGCTTCACCAGGTCCGGGTGGTTGTACTGCACGCCGGTGTCGACGTTGGCGATGACGATGCCCTCACCGCGGTCCTCGTACTGGTCCCAGACCTTGTCGGCCTTGATGTCGGCGACGCCCCACTCCGGGGTGTCCGTGCCGTCGGCGGACGACGCGACGCCGGAGCGGTCCTTGGTCACCTTGGCGTCGGACGTCTCGATGCCGTCGAGCGTGAACTTCCGCTCCTTGACGATCTCCTTGACGTCGGAGCGCTTGGCGAGCTCCTTCACCAGGTCCTGGTCACCGGTCACCTTGACGGCGTTGGTGATCCAGAAATCCTGGTGCCCGACCTTCTCCTTGTCGAGGAAGGCGTTGAGCGGCTTCTGGCTGTCGGCCGCGTGGGCCTTCAGCGACTTGTACGCGGCCGTGGCGGCCTTCGCGTGCGAGCGCTGCTGCTTGGCGGCGCTCAGGTCGGCCTTGTCCTTGAGGACGACGAAGAAGGTGGCGTCGTCTCCCTTGGAGACGGCCTTCGCGAGCGCGGAGTCGACCTTCGCCGTCGCGGAGTCCGCCTGCGCGGAGTCGGCTACGGCGGGTATCGCGCCGGTCAGTAGGGCGGCGGCCGCGGTCAGCGACGCCGCCGCCCAAACGGCACGTCTGCGCCGGGGCGGTCGGGGCAGGGGCATCGGGCACTCCTCGGGGAGGGTACGGGGTGCCCGAAAGCTAGGGAGAGGCCGTTACTGCGCCATTACAGCCCCGGTCACAGATTCAGCCCCCGCGCCCGCAGCCACGGCAACGGGTCGATGCCCGAGCCGAACTGCGGGGTGATGCGCACCTCGAAGTGCAGATGCGGGCCGCTGACGTTGCCGGTCGCGCCGGAGAGGCCGAGCGTCTCGCCCGCGGCGAGGCGGGAGCCGACCTTGACGCCGATCCGGGACAGGTGGGCGTACTGCGTGTAGTAGCCGTCGGCGTGCCGGAGGACCACCTGGTTCCCGAAGCCGTCGCCGCAGCCCGTGAAGACGACGGTGCCCGCGCCGACCGCCCGCACCGGCGTCCCGGTGGGCACGGCGAAGTCCTGCCCTGTGTGCGTGTGCGCCCACAGGCGGCCGCCCGAGCCGAAGCCCGCCGACAGCGTCGCGGGGCTCACCGGCTTCACCCAGGTCCGCCCCTTGCCGGCCCGCTCGTGCCCGCCCACGTCGCCGCGCGCGCAGTTCCCGCCGCCCCCCGTCGGCATCGGCCCGGCCGCGAGGACCCGCGCACGGGCCCGGCGCACCTCCGCCTCGGCCTTCGCCAGTTTCGCCTCGATGTCGTCGCGGGCGGCCGACCGGCGCCGTTCCTGCGCCTTGAGCCCCTTCACCAGGCGGGCGGACTCGGCGCGCCGGTCGGCGACCCGGTCCCGGGACTCGGTGACGCGGTCGGTGAGCTGCCGGGCCGCCCGGTCGCCGCGGCCCGCCCGGACGGTGGCGTCGAGGGCCCGCTGCGGGGAGGACGAGGTGAGCAGCGGCAGCATCGTGCCCAGGCCCGAGGCCCCCTGGTACTCGCTGCGCGCCTGGCGCCCGAGGGTGGCCCTGAGCGCGTCGAGCCGGCGCTGCTCGGTGGCCTGTCGCCGGGTGACGTCGGCGAGCCGGCGCTCGCCCTTGCGCACGGCGTCCCGCGCCTTCTCGTGCGCCGCGACGGCGTTCGACGCCTCCCGCATCAGCCGGTCGGCGCGGGTCGAGAGCCGTCCGATGCCGGGCCCGTCGTCCGCGGCTGCCGGGCCGGCGCCGATGCCGATGCCGATGCCGGAGACGAGGAGCGCGGCGATCGCCGCGGCCACGCATGCGGCCGTCCCCGTACGCCTCGTTCCGTTCCGTCGTACAGATCGCATCGACCGACTGTCGCAAAAATGGGCGTATCGGGCGGGAACCCGGGCGTTGATCGGGCTCCGTGTACCCTTAATGGAGCAAGCGAAGGGGAGTAGCCCCGCAAACCGGTCGTCGACACACTGGAACCCCCGGGTTCCCGGTGGCCGGGCTCGGACCGCCTCGGCGGGCCGGGTGGGCGAGACCTTCGATCAGGCAGAAGACTGCACACGTACGCATCCCGCTACGTGTGTCCGCTGCCGGGTCGAGTGGTCCTCCCTACGCAGCGGGGCGGGGTTCACCACGACCCGGCCCGCACAGAAAGCGTCCCCATGGATCTCGATCCCCTGGCGATTCTCACCGCCTTCGGGCTGATCTTCCTCGCCGAACTCCCGGACAAGACCATGTTCGCCTCACTGGCCATGGGCACCCGGATGAAGCCCCTGTACGTATGGTTCGGCACGTCGGCGGCCTTCCTCGTGCACGTCGCGATCGCGGTCGGCGCGGGCTCGCTCCTCGGTCTCCTTCCGGGCTGGATCGTGAAGGTCGTATCCGGCCTGATGTTCCTGTTCGGCGCGTTCATGCTCCTCAAGGGCGGGGACGACGAGGACGACGAGGACTCCGCGGGCCCCAAGACCGTCACCGGTTTCTGGCCGGTCTTCGGCACGGCGTTCATGGCCGTGTTCATCAGCGAGTGGGGCGATCTCACCCAGATCACCACCGCCAACCTGGCGGCCACCAACGGCACTTGGTCGACCGCCATCGGCTCGTGGGCGGCCCTGATGTCCGTGTCCGCGCTCGCCCTCGTCGCCGGGCGCTTCATCGCCAAGCGGGTGCCGCTGAAGACCGTTCAGCGGGTGGGCGGCTTCTGCATGCTGGCGCTGGCCGTGTGGTCGTTCGCCGAGGTGTTCACCGGCTGACGTACGCCCGCGCACACCCCTTGTGGATACACGAACGTATCGAATACGTTCGCGTATCCAACCGGGGAGGCGAGGATGCCCGTCACCAAGCGGCGTGCGCGGACGCGGCAGCGGCTGCTCGACGCCGCACTCGACGTGTTCGCCGAGGAGGGCTTCGGGCGCTCCACGGTCGAACAGGTCTGTGAGCGCGCGGGTTTCACACGCGGCGCTTTCTACTCGAATTTCTCCTCGCTCGACGAGCTGTTTCTCGCCTTGTGGGAGGAGCGGTCCGCGCGGATGCTCGATGATGTGCGGGCTGCCCTCGCCGGTATCGACCCGGATGATCCCGAGGCCGCCGTGCGGGCCGCGATCGATGCCACCCCCGTCGACGACGCCTGGTTCCGGATCACCGCCGAGTTCACCGCGCACGCACTGCGAAATCCGGGCCTGCGCCGCGTGATGGCCGCCCGCGAGGAAGCCATCCGCGACGCGATCCTGCCGGTGTTCGTGGCCGCGCTCGGCCGCCTCGGCCGGCGGGTCACCGACGAACGGGCCCTGGGCGACGCCCTGGTGGCCGTGCACGACGGGACCTCCGTGCAGGTTCTGCTACAGCCGGACGACGTGGCCGTACGGGCCCGTCGCCAGGCTCTCTTCATGAACGTACTGGACGCCTACAGCACACCGTTGGAGAGCGCATGAGTGACACCACTGCCGATGTCATCGTCGTGGGAGCCGGCCTCGCCGGGCTCGTCGCGACGTACGAACTCACTCGCGCGGGCAAGCGAGTCGTGCTGGTCGACCAGGAGAACGAGGCGAACCTCGGGGGCCAGGCGTTCTGGTCGCTCGGTGGGCTCTTCCTCGTCGACAGCCCCGAGCAGCGGCGGATGGGGATCAAGGACTCCTACGATCTCGCCCTCGCCGACTGGCTCGGCTCCGCCGGATTCGACCGCGAGGACGAGGACCACTGGCCGCGCAAGTGGGCCGAGGCCTATGTGCGGTTCGCGGCCGGGGAGAAGCGGGACTACCTGTACGGGCTCGGGATGAAGGTGACCCCGAACGTGGGGTGGGCCGAGCGCGGGTCGGGGACCGCGACCGGGCACGGGAACTCCGTGCCGCGCTTCCACATCACGTGGGGGACGGGCCCCGAGGTCGTGCGCGTCTTCCGCGAGCCGGTCCTGGCGGCCGCCGAGCGCGGGCTCGTCGACTTCAAGTACCGGCACCAGGTCGACGAGTTGATCGTGGAGGACGGCGCCGCTGTCGGCGTCCGCGGCTCGCTGCTCGAACCCTCCGACGCCGCACGCGGTGTCGCCTCGTCCCGAGAGTCCGTCGGCGACTTCGAGCTGCGCGCGAAGGCCGTCATCGTGACCTCCGGCGGCATCGGCGGGAACCACGAACTGGTCAGGAAGAACTGGCCTGTTGACCGGATGGGCGGCCCCGCCCCCGAGTCCATGGTGACCGGCGTCCCCGCGTACGTCGACGGGCGCATGCTGGAGATCACCGAGGGCGCCGGCGCGTCCCTCGTGAACCGCGACCGCATGTGGCACTACACCGAGGGCCTGAAGAACTGGGACCCGATCTGGCCGGGCCACGGCATCCGGATCATTCCGGGCCCCTCCTCGCTGTGGCTGGACGCGGAGGGCAAGCGGCTGCCCGCGCCGCTCTTCCCGGGACACGACACCCTCGCCACCCTCAAGCACATCACCGGGACCGGGCACGACCACACGTGGTTCATCCTGACCCGCGCCATCGTGGAGAAGGAGTTCGCGCTCTCCGGATCCGAGCAGAACCCCGACATCACCGGCAAGGACCTGAAGCTGGTCCTGCAACGCGTGAAGAAGGGGGCGCCGGGACCGATCCAGGCCTTCCTCGACCGCGGCGCCGACTTTGTCGTTCAGCGGAACCTGAAGGACCTGGTCGCCGGGATGAACGAGCTGACGCCTTCAACTCCCGTCTCCTACGAGCAGGTTGAGCGCGAGATCGTCGCGCGCGACCGGGAGGTCGGCAACGGGTACTCCAAGGACCTCCAGCTGATGGCGGTCCGCAACGCCCGCTCGTACCTGCCCGACCGCATCACCCGCGTCGCCAAGCCGCACCGCCTCCTCGACCCGGCGCAGGGCCCGCTGATCGCCGTACGTCTGCACGTACTCACCCGCAAGACGCTCGGCGGCCTGGAGACGAACCTCGACTCGCAGGTCGTGCGGCCCGACAAGTCCGTCTTCGAAGGGCTCTACGCGGCCGGGGAGGTCGCCGGGTTCGGCGGTGGCGGCGTGCACGGGTACAACGCGCTCGAAGGGACCTTCCTCGGCGGCTGCATCTTCTCCGGACGCGCCGCCGGGCGCGCGCTCGCCCGGAGCCTCGCGTGAGTACGCGGGGCAGGGCCCTCGTGACGGGGGCCTCTTCGGGCATCGGGGAAGCGGTCGCGGCGGCGCTCGTGCGGCGCGGCTACAAGGTGTACGGGACCAGCAGGGACCCCAGGAAGGTCGCCTCGCCGGTGCCGGGCGTGGAGTATCTCCCGCTCGACCTCTCCGACGAGGAGAGCATCGAGACCCTCGCGCGCTCGGTCGGCGAGGTCGACGTGCTCGTCAACAACGCCGGGGAATCGCAGAGCGGCCCGTTCGAGGAGCTGCCGATGGACGCGGTGCGGCGGCTCTTCCAGCTCAACGTGTTCGGGGCGGTGCGGCTCAGCCAGCTGCTGCTGCCGGGGATGCGGGAGCGGCGGCGCGGCCGGGTGGTGATGGTCGGCTCGATGCTGGCCAGCTTCCCGCTCGCCTACCGGTCCTCCTACGTCGCGTCGAAGGCCGCGATCAAGGGCTTCGCGCACGCGGCGCGGCGCGAGTACGCCCCGTACGGCGTCCGGATCACGACGGTCGAGCCGGGCTCCATCGCCACCGGCATCAGCGAGCGGCGCACCCAGTACGTGGCGAAGGACTCGCCCTTCCGCGCCGCCTACGACACGATGCTCGCCGCCCTCAACTCCAATGAGGCGCACGGGATCTCGGCCGAGAAGGTCGCCGCGAAGATCGTCTCGGCCATCGAGGCGGGGCGGCCGAGGCCGCTGTACGCGGTGGGCAGCAACGCCCCCCTCGTGTTCGCGCTGCGCCGGGCGCTGCCCCGCGCGGCGACCGAACGGATGGTGGCCAGGAGGCACGGGCTGAAGTAGGGGCACGGGCCGAAGCGGAGATTTCGGGCGGCCGCGGCCCGCTGGACCGGGCCGTCCGAACCGCTCGCACAGATATGCGCTCGGGCTATTCCGGGGCGGGGTCCACAGGCGTACATTCGCTTCACCGTCGCAGCACGCACGGTCGCACGGATGAATTGCGTCGGTGCTTTTCATCCCACGCTCGCGCGCTGCCGGAGACGGCATGCAGGCGCAGTACAGCGGGAGCACCTGCAAAGGCCGGCCCGGCCGCTCCCCTCGGAAAGCACCATTCCGGTCGGGCCGTGCCCGCTCCCCGGCGGACTGTCGGTGGGGGCAGGCACACTGGGGGCCATGACTGAGAGCAACAGGGTCACGTCGCCTGCCACCGAGTCCATGCCCGACTGGGAGAAGCGGTTCCGAGCACCACGCGTCTCCCTGCCCGACTGGGCCGAGGACGCACCGGACCGCTCCCTGTTCGTGTCGAACGCGACGGGGACGTACGAGCTGTACGCGTGGGACCGGGCCACGGGCGAGCAGCGCCGCGCGACGGACCGGGCGAACGGGACGACGGACGGCGTGCTCACCCCCGACGGCGCGTGGATCTGGTGGTTCAACGACACGGACGGGGACGAGTTCGGGACCTGGCTGCGCCAGCCCTTCGAGGGCGGGGAGGACACCGAGGCGGTCCCCGGCCTCGCACCCTCCTACCCCGCGGGACTCGCCCTCGGCCGTGACGGGCGGACGGCCGTGATCGGCTGCTCCACGGACGAGGACGGCACGACGATCCACGTCGTACGCCCCGGTTCCGACTCCCCCGCCGAGATCTACCGGCACCGCGAGTCGGCCGGCGTCGGCGACCTGTCGTACGACGGGACGCTGATCGCGATCGAGCACACCGAGCACGGCGACGCGATGCACGGAGCGCTGCGCGTGCTCCGGCTCGACGGTTCGACGCTCGCGGAGCTCGACGACTCCAAGGGCGGCACCGAGGAGCTCGGCCTTGAGGTGCTCGGCTTCGCGCCCGTGGCCGGCGACACCCGGCTGCTCGTCGGGCATCAGCGGCGCGGCCGCTGGGAGCCGATGGTGTGGGACGTCGCCACCGGCGAGGAGCGCGACCTGGCACTCGACCTGCCGGGCGACGTGTCGGCGGAGTGGTACCCGGACGGCTCGGCGCTCCTTGTCGTGCACGAATTCGAGGCCCGCGGCGAGCTGTGGCGCTACGAGTTCGCGAGCGGCGCGCTGACGAAGGTCGACACCCCGGTCGGCTCGGTCTCGGGCGCCTGCGCGCGGCCCGACGGCAGCGTCGAGTACCTGTGGTCGTCGGCCGCCGAGCCGTCGGTCGTCCGCTCCACCACGGGTGACGTGGTGCTCGATCCGCCCGGCATGAAGGCCCCGGCCTCCGTCCCCGTCGAGGACGTGTGGGTGCAGGGCCCCGGCGGCCGCATCCACGCCCTCGTACAGAAGCCGGCGGGCGCGAGCGGTCCGCTGCCCACCGTCTTCGAGATCCACGGCGGGCCGACCTGGCACGACTCCGACGCGTTCGCGGCGGGCCCGGCGGCCTGGGTCGACCACGGGTACGCGGTGGTCCGGGTCAACTACCGGGGCTCCACCGGATACGGGCGGGAGTGGACGGACGCGCTCAAGCACCGCGTCGGCCTGATCGAGCTGGAGGACATCGCCGCCGTACGCGAGTGGGCCGTCTCCTCCGGGCTCGCCGACCCGGAGCGGCTCGTCCTCGCGGGCGGTTCCTGGGGCGGCTATCTGACGCTGCTCGGCATCGGCACGCAGCCGGGCGCCTGGGCCGTGGGTCTCGCCGCGGTGCCGGTCGCCGACTACGTGACGGCGTACGAGGACGAGATGGAGGCGCTCAAGGCCCTGGACCGCACGCTGTTCGGCGGTTCGCCGGAGGAGGTGCCCGAGCGGTACCGGGTGTCGTCCCCGCTCACGTACGTGGACGACGTGAAGGCGCCGGTCTACATCTCGGCGGGGGTCAACGACCCGCGGTGCCCGCTCCAGCAGATCCTCAACTACGTGGACCGGCTCGCGGCGCGCGACGCGGCGCACGAGGTGTACCGGTACGACGCGGGGCACGGCTCGCTCGTCGTCGAGGAGCGCATCAAGCAGGTCGCGCTCGAACTGGACTTCGCGGAGCGCCACTTGCCGAAGTGACCGGCGTCGCGGGGCAAGGGAGGGGCGAGCGAGGGGCCGGTGGGCGGGTCTTTATTTCGGACCCCGTACCGTGGGGGTGTGTACCGGTTCCTCCTGACCCCGCGCTGGTGGGGGATCAACATCTTCGTCCTGCTCTCGATCCCCGTGTGCATCTTCATGGGCTCGTGGCAGCTCAGTCGTTTCGAGGACCGGGTGCAGGACCACAAGACCGCGTCCGAGCAGACGAAGGTGAACGAGACGGCGGCGCCCGAGCCGCTCGCCTCCGTGCTGCCCGTGGACCAGAAGACCTCCGGGAAGCGGACGACCGCGACCGGCCACTACGGCAAGCAGCTCCTCGTGCCCCAGCGGGACCTCGACGAGCGCAGTGGCTTCTACGTCGTGACGCTCCTCAAGGTCGAGGGTTCCGGGAAGGCGTTGCCCGTGGTCCGCGGCTGGGTGCCCGGCAAGGCCTCCGCCGCGAAGGCGCCGGCCGCGCCCAAGGGGGAGGTCACGGTCGTCGGCGCGCTCCAGGCCTCGGAGTCCGCGACCTCGAACGGGGTGACGGCCTCGGGTGGTCTGCCCGTGGGACAGGTAGGCGTGATCAGCGCGGCGTCCCTGGTGAACCTGGTCCCGTACGACGTCTACGACGGGTGGATCACGCTCGACAAGGCGGACTCCGGGATGACCGCGGTGCCGGCTTCCGCGCCGGAGGGCAGTGGTCTCGACCTCAAGGCGTTCCAGAACCTGGGGTACACGGGTGAGTGGTTCGTCTTCGCGGGGTTCGTGGTGTTCATGTGGTTCCGGCTGGTGCGTCGTGAGGCGGAGGCGCTTCGGGATGCGGAGTTGGGGATCGCGGAGTCGGTTTAGCGGCACCGCTCGGGGCTCCGCCCCGGACCCCGCTGCTCAATCGCCGCAGGGGCTTGATTTGCCGGTGCAGGTATATGGAGCCCCGCCGGCGATTGAGGCGCGGGGCCCGGGGCGGAGCCCCGAGGGCGGCGGATTGGCCGGGCTAGGACGCCGGCAGCAGGCCCGTCCGGTAGACCGTGCCCTCGCAGGCGTTCGAGATGGTCGTCGCCGCGACGGGCGCGCCCGGCTCCGCCGTGTGGGACACGGCAACGCTGCCTTCGTCACCGCCGTCGGAACCCAGCTGCGTGGTCGTCTGGGTGTCGGTGCCGGTCGTGGCGTCCCCGCTGTCCGTCCCGTCCCCGGTCGGCGAGGGCGTCGGGGTCGGGTCGCCGCCGCCACTGCCCCCACTGCTCCCGCCCGTCGCGGAGCAGGACGCGGAGGGCACCCACGCGAACCGCACCTCGTACGCCTTGCCCGGTTCGAGGATCACCTGGCTCGGCTCGGTCGACGGGTCGGGCAGCCCGGAGCCGTCGCCCGAGGTGTGGTCGACGACGCTCACCTTGGCCGGGTCGGCCGCGCCCTGCGCGACGGTGACCACGGATCCGGCGCTGTCCACCGTGCAGTTGGAGCCCGAGACGTTCGCGACGCGGAACGTGCCGTAGACCTTGCCGTCCCCGTCGGGCGCGCCGACGGTGGCCTGCGGCCTGCCCAGCTCGCTCGCCTCGCAGGTGGGCGAGGTGGCCGCCGCCGTGGACGCGGGGTCGGCCCCCGCGGTGGCGCCGCCCGTGGCCCTGCGCCCGTCGCCCTTCTTGTCCTTCTTGGCGCCCTTGCCCTTGTCCTTGGTGTGCGACGGCTTGCCCGCGTCGCCCTGGCCCGTGCCGCCGGACGCCGTGCCCGAGGTCGCGCCGCCGCGTGTGGCGTCGCTGCTGTTGCCCGCGATGGTCGGCCGGTCGCCGGAGGAGTCGGGGTTCGTCACGTGCAGCACCGCGGGCACCGCCATCGCCGCGAACACGCCCACGGCGATCGCGCCCACGGCGGCCTGCCGCTTGCGCGCGCGGCGGACGGGGACGGCACGGTGCAGCTCGTCGAGCGCCTGCTCCGAGGGTTCGAGGTCCGCGACGGCCTGCCGCATCATCCGCCGCACGGCGAGCTCGTCGTCACCGAGCCCGGTGTCAGCGGGTCCCGTGTCGCCGAGTCCGGTGTCAGCGGGTCCGGCCTGTCCGGCCTCACCGGATCCGGTGGGGTCGGGAGCGTCCTCGGGCTCGCTCACTTCGTCGGCCGCCCGGCCCGGGCCGCCGTCGAGATGGGGGTTCATGCCGGCTCCTCCATGGCGACGCGCAGCGCCGCGATCCCGCGCGATCCGTACGCCTTGACCGAGCCGAGGGATATCCCGAGCGACTCGGCCACCTGCGCCTCCGTCATGTCCGCGAAGTATCGCAGGACAAGGACCTCGCGCTGGCGTCGCTGCAGCCCACGCAGCGCCTTCTTCAGAGCGTCCCGCTCCAGGAGGTCGTACGCGCCCTCCTCCGCGCTCGCCATGTCCGGCATCGGCTTGGTGAGCAGCTTCAGGCCGAGGATGCGGCGGCGCAGCGCGGACCGCGACAGGTTCACGACGGTCTGGCGCAGATACGCGAGCGTCTTCTCCGGGTCGCGGACGCGCTTGCGCGCCGAGTGCACGCGGATGAACGCCTCCTGCACGACGTCCTCGCAGGAGGCGGTGTCGTCGAGAAGCAGCGCCGCGAGCCCCAGCAGGGAACGGTAATGGGCGCGATAGGTCTCGGTGAGATGGTCGACGGAGGTACCGGCCTGCGTCATCGACTCGTCAGCACCCTGTGCCGGAATGCGCGCCGGGCGCGCCGCTGGGGCGATCACCGGCATGCCGCCGGGTGCCCGGGTGCGCCGCGTTCCAAGGGGTGCGAGGGGCGGACGAAGGGCCGCGCCCGTCGCCCGTACCGCTGTGAAGTCCAGTACTTCTGCCACGCCTGTTGGACAAGCTTCCCCCCGTCAAGGTTGTACGCGTCAGGCGCCCCATTTGCGACGGACCTCGTCACCCCCACCGATGACGCGGCCTCGAATGCCGACATGCGCACCACTCTTCCCCTATGCCCCGTATGTCCGATGCCGGTCGGCGCCTCACCAGGGCGACCGCAAAGACGCTCCCCGCCCTGCGCACGGTTGCAGGGCGGGGAGGAAAAACCGCTTACACAAAACTCACACAGAATCTTATGAGCGGATCCACGGTTGGGAAGGGGCTGCCCGCATCGCGGGCGCCGAAAGAGCCGCAGCTCACATCGCGGTGAGCTCCGCCGCCACCAACTCGGCGATCTGCGCGGTGTTCAAAGCTGCGCCTTTGCGCAGATTATCCCCGCATACGAAGAGTTCGAGCCCGGCCGGATCGTCGAGCGAACGCCGCACGCGGCCCACCCACGTCGGATCGGTGCCCACCACGTCGGCCGGCGTGGGGAATTCGCCGGCCGCCGGATTGTCGAAGAGCACGACGCCCGGCGCGGTCGCGATGATCTCGCGCGCCCGGGCCACGGTGACCTCGCTCTGGAAGCGGGCGTGGACGGTGAGGGAGTGCGTGGTGACGACGGGCACCTGCACACAGGTGACGGCCACCTTCAGGTCCGGAAGGCCGAGGATCTTGCGGGTCTCGCCCCGCACCTTCATCTCCTCCGACGACCAGCCGTCCTCGCACAGCGTGCCCGACCAGGGCACGACATTGAGCGCCACGGGCTCGGGGAAGGGCCCCGTCCGGTCGCCCACGGCCCGCCGCAGGTCACCGGGGGTGGTTCCGAGTTCGGAGCCGGACACGAGGGACAGCTGCGCCCGCAGCGTCTCGACCCCGGCGCGGCCCGCCCCGCTCACCGCCTGGTAGCTGGACGCGACCAGCTCACGGAGCCCGAACTCGGCGTGCAGGGCCCCGATCGCCACGATCATCGACAGGGTCGTGCAGTTGGGGTTGGCGATGATGCCGCGCGGCCGCACGCGCGCGGCGTGCGGATTCACCTCGGGCACGACGAGCGGCACATCCGGGTCCATCCGGAAGGCCGGCGAATTGTCCACCACCACAACGCCCTTGGCGGCGGCGATGGGCGCCCACTGCGCGGACACCTCGTCGGGTACGTCGAACATCGCGACGTCGACCCCGTCGAAGACGGACTCCGTCAGGGCGACGACCTCGACCTCCTCGCCGCGCAGGGTGAGCTTGCGCCCGGCCGAGCGCGGGGAGGCCACGAGCCGGATCTCGCCCCAGATGTCCGCGTGCTGCGACAGAATCTGCAGCAGAACGGCGCCGACGCTCCCGGTCGCTCCCACGACCGCGAGCGTCGGACGCCGCACGGGTGCCTCGGCCATCAGCGGCCGGTGCCTCCGTAGACCACGGCCTCGTCGGAGTCCGAGTCGAGTCCGAAGGCGGAGTGCACGGCGCGCACGGCCTCGTTCACATCGTCGGCGCGCGTGACGACCGAGATGCGGATCTCGGAGGTCGAGATCAGCTCGATGTTCACGCCCGCGTCGGTGAGCGCCTCGAAGAAGCCGGCCGTGACGCCCGGGTTCGTCTTCATGCCGGCGCCGACGAGGGAGATCTTGGCGATCTGGTCGTCGTAGCGCAGCGAGTCGAAGCCGACGCTGGCCTTCTGCTTCTCCAGGGCGTCGATGGCCTTGCGGCCCTCGGTCTTGGGGAGCGTGAAGGAGATGTCGGTCAGGCCCGTGGACGCGGCCGACACGTTCTGCACGATCATGTCGAGGTTGATCTGGGCATCCGCGACGGCCCGGAAGATCTTCGCGGCCTCGCCCGGCTTGTCCGGTACCCCGACGACGGTGATCTTCGCCTCGGAGGTGTCGTGCGCGACACCGGAGATGATGGCCTGCTCCACGCCCTTTTCCCCTTGCTGGTTCTTCTCGATCGGCTCGTTGCTGACCCACGTGCCCTGCAGCCCACTGAAGCTGGAGCGGACGTGGATCGGGATGTTGTACCGACGGGCGTACTCCACGCAGCGGTGGAGCAGCACCTTCGACCCGGAGCTGGCCAGCTCCAGCATGTCCTCGAAGGAGATCCAGTCGATCTTCCGCGCCTTCTTCACGACGCGCGGGTCGGCGGTGAACACGCCGTCGACGTCCGTGTAGATCTCGCAGACCTCGGCGTCGAGCGCGGCGGCGAGGGCGACAGCGGTGGTGTCCGATCCACCACGACCCAGGGTCGTGATGTTCTTGCCCTCCTGGCTGACGCCCTGGAACCCGGCGACGATGGCGACGTTGCCCTCGTCGATGGAGGTCCGGATGCGCCCCGGCGTGACGTCGATGATGCGTGCTTTGTTGTGGACCGAGTCGGTGATGACACCGGCCTGACTGCCCGTGAACGACTGGGCCTCGTGGCCCAGGTTTTTGATCGCCATCGCCAGCAAGGCCATGGAGATCCGCTCTCCGGCGGTCAGCAGCATGTCGAATTCGCGCCCGGCAGGTATCGGAGATACCTGTCCGGCGAGATCGATCAACTCATCCGTCGTGTCACCCATCGCGGACACCACGACAACCACCTGGTTGCCGTTCTTCTTGGCGTCGACGATCCTCTTGGCGACCCGCTTGATGCCCTCGGCATCTGCTACGGAGGAGCCTCCGTACTTCTGCACGACAAGGCCCACGTGCGCTCCTCGCTCAGTCCGTCTGTCACCGCACGTACGTATGCGCACTGCGGTCGTCTCAGTTTAACGAGCGGCCGAAATCCGCCCCGGCTATATCACATCGTGAGATGTCCCGCCCACGACCTGACCACCAGGTTTCCGTTTGCCGACATCCGGCCGCTCGGACAATCGCATGCCCAGCCCCCGCCCGGGCAACCGGGTAAGTGGGGCGGGTCACACGGAGACGGCCCGCGCCGGACCTCTCACTTCACCGGGCGGAGACCCAAGGGGGCCGCGATCTCCTCTGCCATGACCTGACCCGCCTCCTCCTCCAGCGTGCCCTCCGCCGTCGACAGGTCCTCGTCCGTGTCCAGGCCGTCCAGGTCGTCGAGCGGCTGGTTCAGGCGGACGTGCGCGACCAGCGACTGCAGGGCGCGGAGCGTCGCGGAGGCGGTCGACCCCCAGTTGGAGAAGTACGAGAACTGCCACCACCACAGCGCCTCGGTGATCCGGCCGGCGCGGTAGTGCGCCATGCCGTGGCGCAGATCGGAGACGACGTCCGCCAGGTCGTCCGAGATCCGCGCGGCGACCGGCGCCTTGCGCGGCTCGTACGGGTCGAAGACCTCGGAGTACACGTCGACCGGGTCGAGCATCACGGCGAGCCGCTCGCGCAGGCCGTCCATGTCCGGCTCGGCGCCCAGGTCCGGCTCGTAGCGCTCGTCCGGGAGGATGTCCTCGTGCGCGCCCAACCGGCCGCCGGCGAGCAGCAGTTGGGAGACCTCGAGCAGCAGGAAGGGCACGGCCGAGTCCGGCTCGTCGCCCTTGGCGATCTCGGTCACGGCCACGATGAACGACTCGACCTGGTCCGAGATCTGGACGGCGAAGTCGTCGGGGTCCTGGGTGGTGGAGTGCAGCGTGACCGCGTCGGGCGTCGACGGCTGAGCCTTCGGCGGCTGCTGTGCCGCCGCCGACTTCTGCGGCATCGGCGACTGCTGTGGCGTCTTAGACATCTAGGAGTCTTCTCCCCTCGAAGGCGCGCCCGAGGGTCACCTCGTCCGCGTACTCCAGGTCGCCCCCGACGGGGAGGCCGCTGGCCAGGCGGGTGACCTTCAGGCCCATGGGCTTGATCATGCGGGCGAGGTACGTCGCTGTGGCCTCGCCCTCGAGGTTCGGGTCGGTGGCGAGGATGAGCTCGGTGACCGTGCCGTCCGCGAGGCGGGCGAGAAGCTCCCGTATCCGCAGATCGTCAGGGCCCACGCCCTCGATCGGGCTGATCGCGCCGCCGAGCACGTGGTACCGCCCGCGGAACTCACGGGTGCGCTCGATCGCGACGACGTCCTTGGGCTCCTCCACGACACAGATGACGGAACCGTCACGCCGCGGGTCGCGGCAGATGTTGCACAGCTCCTCCTGCGCGACGTTGCCGCACGTCGCGCAGAAGCGGACCTTGTCCTTGACCTCGAGGAGGGCGTGCGCGAGCCGCCGTACGTCCGTGGGCTCCGTCTGCAGGATGTGGAAGGCGATCCGCTGCGCGCTCTTGGGACCGACGCCGGGCAGCCTGCCCAGTTCGTCGATGAGGTCCTGGACCACGCCTTCGTACACGGATTGCCTTCGCCTTCAGATCGTCGTCTGCGGATGCTGCGTCTTGGTACGTACGGTAGTTGGCGGCGGGGTCAGAAGGGGAGACCCGGAATGCCGCTGCCGCCGCCGAGTCCCTGGGCGAGCGGGCCGAGCTTCTGCTGCTGGAGCGTCTGCGCGTTCTCGTTGGCCGCGGCCACCGCCGCGATCACCAGGTCGGCGAGGGTCTCGGTGTCCTCCGGGTCGACCGCCTTCGGGTCGATCACGAGGCCCCGCAGTTCACCGCCTCCGGTCACCGTCGCCTTGACGAGACCGCCGCCGGCCTGGCCCTCGACCTCGGTCCGCGCCAGCTCCTCCTGAGCCCGCGCGAGGTCCTGCTGCATCTTCTGGGCCTGCTGGAGCAGCTGCTGCATATCGGGCTGGCCACCACCGGGGATCACGATCAGCTCCTGTTCCGGTCCGCTTCCGGTCCGTATACGTCGTCGGGACGGGGCGGGTATCCGCGGCGCTTGTCCGCCGATGCCCCTGAATCCGAGCCTACGTGGTCGAGGGGCCGCCTGCCCCGGTGACCTGAAGCCTCCCGGGGCATGCACGGCCTCATTTCCGGTCTGCACTCTTTCGAGTGAGATGGGTTGCTTTCTCTACCTGATGCGGGGCCACGTCCGGGCGGAGATCCGGTGAAAACTGGGGTTCGGCCACCCGTTGAGCGGTAGGAAGATGCTGCACACCAGGCCTCGACAACGAGTGCGGGGTCTGGCCCCAGCCGTGATCTGTCGAGGGAGTTCCGGGTGAGTCAGCCGGAGATGCAGCCCGAAGGTGCACCCCATGAGGGGTCGGGCGAGGACGGCGACCGGGGCAGCCGCGGCAAGAGGGTTCCCCGGCAGGGCGATCTCGCCGGCCGCGCGCTCCCGCTCGGCGACTGGAGCGAACCCGCCGAGCGGCTCGACGAGCTGTACCGCTGGGTCGAGCAGGGCGCCCTGAACACGGCGGACTGGTACCTCTCGGACCGCGTCTGGAAGCGGAGGAGCGCGCGGGCGCTGCGGGCGGGCACGGTGCTTGCCGCGGTCTGCGGCGGAGTGCTGCCGCTCCTCGACCTGACGGGGGTGCTCGGCGGCGCGGCCCCCTGGGGATACCTGTCGCTGCTGCTCGCGGTGGCGTGCGTCGCGTGCGACCGGTACTTCGGTCTGACGTCCGGCTGGATACGGGATGTGGCCACGGCGCAGGCCGTGCAGCGGCGGTTGCAGGTGCTGCAGTTCGACTGGGCCTCGGAGAACGTACGAGAGGTGCTCGGCCCGACCGAGGGCACCGCCAGCGAGGCGGCCGAGCGGTGCCTCGGGGTGCTGCGGCGGTTCTCGGACGACGTGACGGAGCTGGTGCGGGCCGAGACGGCGGACTGGATGGTCGAGTTCAAGTCCGGCCCCGCGCCCCTCACCATGCAAGCATCCGTGCCGGCCGCCCGCCCGGCGGACCAGCCGAGCAGCCGCTTTCCGCTGCCGCCGGGGACCCGGCCGAACATGCCGCGGCAGCGTCCGCCGGAGCCCCGATAAAGCCCCTATTGAGCCCCTGCGGCGATTGAGCAGCGGGGTCCGGGGCGGAGCCCCGCGGCGTAGGCACGGCCCACCGCAACGATTCCGGTCAACTGAAGATCAGCATGGAGCTCTGCGCCAGACTCCGGGTAGCCGCCTGGTGCAGCCCCAGCCACACGTGCCGCTCCCGGGCGAACGGACTGTCATCCAGTGGCACCGCCGCCGCCGGCTCCTCCAGGGACGTCGGCGCGACCGGCGGAGCGGGCGGCTGCGGCGGATTGGCCGGGTCGATGCCGATCGCCGGGGCCACGAATTCCAGCTCCCGGAGCAGCGCGTGCGACGAGCCCAACGGGCCGCCTCCCGCCAGGAGTTCGTCGTTGGAGAGCGGTTCGGGGAAGTCCACGGGAACGTACGCGCCCGCGTGGTCGTAATGCCAGACCAGGTGGGAACTCTGGGCCGTCGACTCGAACATTTCCAGCAACTGCTCGTAGTCACCGCCCAGTTCGTCGACCGGCGTCACGGCGAGGCCACAGATCTGCAGGAGGTACGCCCGGCGCAGGAAGTGCAGCGCGTCGTAGTCGAAGCCCGCGATCGGGGCCACGTCCCCGGACAGGCCCGGCATGTACGCGTGCACCGGCACCGGTGGCAGCCCTGCCTCGTTCAACGCTTTGTCGTAGAGCGCGAGTTCGTCGGCGAACGGATTGTCGGGGCTGTGGCACAGCACGTCGACCAGGGGGACGAGCCACAGGTCACAGGCCAAGGGGGCTCCTCAGTGCTCCGGAGTGCTCCGGTGCGTTGGACGGTATCGGCGTCGTAGCCAGGGTAGTGCGATGCGGGGCAGGGTTGACCTGTCTTGCGCCTACCCGTTGCCCCCGTTCCACCCGCTCACCTGCCCGTCAGAGCCTCGATCAAGGAGAGCGAGTCGTTGTTGTACGAGGCAATGAGCGCGTGCGCGGCATCGGGGTCGCGGTTCACGAGCGCGTCGACCAGCTCGCAGTGGCCCGCCCACAGCCGGCCCCTGAGGTCGCCCGCGGCACGCAGGTGCGGGACCGCGCACATCCAGGACTGGACGCGCAGCCGGTGGAAGAAGTCGGAGAGGTACGGGTTTCCGAAGAGGGCGGAGAGCTCGCGCCAGAAACGCAGGTCGTAGCCGATGAGCACGTTCAGGTCACCGGCTCCCGCCGCGCGGGACGCCTCCTCGCCGCGGCGGCGGACCCCGGCGAGGTCCACGGCGGTCCGCGGGGCGCGGGACGGGTCGTCGGCGAGGCCGCGGAAGATTCCGTCCGCGACGAGGCTGCGGGCCTCGATCATCGCCCGGTAGTCCGCGAACGAGTACTCGTGGACGCGGAAGCCGCGGTGCTGCGCGGAGTCGAGGAGCCCCTGGGCGCTCAGGTCGACGAGGGCCTCGCGGACGGGGGTGGCCGACACCCCGTATCCCTCGGCGATCTCCTTGACGGTGAATTCCTGGCCGGGGCTGAGGCGTCCCGCCAGGATCTCGTCGCGCAGCGCGTCCGCGATCTGCTGGCGCAGGGTGGAGCGGGTGACGGCGGGGCCGTCAGATACGGGCACGGATCGGGTCCCCCGGTTCGGCTGGCGTGGTCGTGCGATCTGGTGTGGCTGGTCAGGTTACGCCTGCGGGTGCCGGGGCGGGGGTGGGGTTGGCGCCCATGGTGATGGGTGCGCGGCACCGGGGTGCCGGGGCTTTGCCGGGGTTGGAGCCTGGCGTGACGGTGCGCGGCACCGGAGTTCCGGCCCTGCCGGGGCCGACGCCCACGGTGACCGATGCACGGCACCGGGGTTCCAGGGCTTCGCCGGGGCCGACGCCCCCGGTGACGGTGCACGGCACCAGGGTGCCGGGGCTTTGCCGGGGTTGGCGCCTGCCGTGACGGTGCACGGCACCGGCCCTTCTCCGGCTGCGCCGGCCCGCTCATCTCCCACCCACCCGCCCCCTCCGGGGGCTCCCACCCCGAGCGGGGTGGTGCCTGGCGCGCCGCGCCGAGGGGTCTGGTCTGTGTCGGCGGCGGCGTCCGTCGTGATGAGTGCGCAGCACCTGGCGCCGCCCAAGCCAGTGACGGTCGACCGTCACTGGCGCGGCGAGCCGTGCTTGGTGCCGTTTGTGCGGGGCGGCGGATTGCCCGGAGTCGGGGGCCGCACCGGGGTGCCCGAGACGGGGTGGCGCCCCGGCGGGCCGGAGCCCCCGGAGGGGGCGGGAGGGTGGGAGATGGGCGAGGAAACCAGGCCGTGCACCGGGCACCCGAACCTGGCACTGAGCCAAGCACCGGACACCCGGACCAGACACTGAGCCAAGCACCCGGCACCCGGACCGGCACCGGGCCAAGCACCCGGCACCCGGACCAGACACCGGGCCAAGCACCGGACACCCGGGCCCAGCACCGGGCCAAGCACCCGGCACCCGGACCGACACCGGGCCAAGCACCCGACACCCGGACCAGACACCGAGCCAAGCACCCGACACCCGGACCAGACACCGAGCCAAGCACCCGACACCCGGCCACACCCCGGCGCCCGGTCACCCAATTGTCACGCCACGTGTTCGTCCGCCACAGCCAGCGCAGCGTCCAACGCCGAGAGGCCCTCCTTGGCCTCCGATTCCGTGATGTTGAGGGCCGGGACGACGTGGGTGCGGTTCATGTTGATGAAGGGCCAGAGGCCGTTGGCCTTGGCGGCGGCGCCGAACGCGGCCATCGGGGCGTTCGCCTCGCCCGCGGCGTTGTACGGGACGAGGGGCTCCCGCGTGGAGCGGTCACGTACGAGCTCCAGGGCCCAGAACATGCCGACGCCACGCACCTCGCCCACCGACGGGTGCCGCTCGGCCAGATCGCGCAGGGCCGGCTCGACGACCTCGGAGCCCAGCTTCGCCGCGTGCTCGATGATGCCCTCCTCCTCCATCACGTTGATGGTGGCGACGGCCGCCGCGCAGGCCAGCGGGTGCCCCGAGTACGTCAGGCCACCCGGGTACGGCCGCTTCGCGAACGTCTCGGCGATCGCGGAGGAGATCGCCACGCCGCCCAGCGGGACGTAACCCGAGTTCACGCCCTTCGCGAAGGTCAAGAGGTCCGGCGTCACGTCGTAGAGGTCGGCCGCGAACCACTTGCCCGTACGACCGAAGCCCGCCATGACCTCGTCGAGGATGAAGACGATGCCGTAGCGGTCGCAGAGTTCGCGGACGCCCGCGAGGTAGCCCTTCGGCGGGAGCATGATGCCCGCCGTGCCCGGCACCGTCTCCAGGATGATCGCCGCGATGGTCTGCGGACCCTCGAACTGGATCGTGGACTCCAGGTGCTCGAGCGCGCGCTCGCACTCCTGCTCCTCCGTCTCCGCGTAGAAGCGGGAGCGGTACAGGAAGGGCGCCCAGAAGCGGACGACGCCCGCGGTGCCGGTGTCGCTGGCCCAGCGGCGCGGGTCACCCGTCGCGTTGATGGCCTGCTGGGTGCCGCCGTGGTACGAGCGGTACGCGGAGAGCACCTTCGGGCGGCCCGTGTGCAGGCGGGCCAGCCGCAGGGCGTGCTCGACGGCGTCGGCGCCCGCGTTGGTGAAGAAGATCTTGTCGAGGTCGCCGGGAGTGCGCTCGGCGATGAGGCGTGCGGCCTCGGAACGCGACTCGATGGCGAAGGCCGGGGCGAAGGTCGTCATCTTCCCGGCCTGCTCCTGGATCGCCGCGACGACCTTCGGGTGCTGGTACCCGATGTTCGTGTAGACGAGGCCGGAGGTGAAGTCGAGGTAGCGGTTTCCTTCGTAGTCCCAGAAGTAGGAGCCTTCGGCACCGGCGACGGCCAGCGGGTCGATCAGCTCCTGTGCCGACCAGGAGTGGAAGACGTGCTTGCGGTCCGCGGCCTTCACGGCGGCGCCGACCTGGGGATTCGGCTGAGGGGTCATGGGGCCGAGGGTAAAGGGGCGCCGCACCGGCACACCATCGGCGTCCTGTCTGTGGGACGCCGATGAACCCGACAACCTGTCGCCCCGACCGTCGCGTCCGTTCCCGGACCCGTCCTGAGCTGCTTTTAGCGTGGCGTTAGGAAACCGTCGTGCAGGCTGGTCGGCATGAGACAGCCGATCGCGCACCGCTGGCGCAACGTTGCAGTGACCGCGGCCTGGGTCGCCGTGGGGACGGCCGCGGGCGCCCTCGGCGCCTGGCAGCTGGCGGGCACAGACGCGAACGCCGGGACCGGCACGCACGGCCATCCGCTCGACGACGCCGCGGTGCACCGTGCCCTGGCCTCCGCGCAGGCCTCGACGCCCCGCGCCGACACCACGTCCGCCACCCCGTCCCCCGCCGACCAGCGCCGCACGCTCCGCTTCACGGGCGGCTCCGCGACGGTCGAGTGCGGGGCGGACGGCAGCGTCTACCTGGTGTCGTGGAGCCCGTCGGACGGCTACGAGATCGATGGCGACGACGTCGTACGCGGTCCGGGCCGCGTGGCCCGGCTGGAGGCGGAGCCCTCCGACGACGATGACGGCCCCGACCGGCACTACGAGATCCGGTGTTCGGCGGGCTCGGGCACGCCCCGGGCCGTCCTGGTCCCCGACCGCGACGATGACGACGACTGACGACTGACGAGGAATGACTGACGAGGAATGACGTCGGCAGGACCCGGCCGGGGGCCCTCCACCACACCCACATACGGTGATCAAATGCCCCATCTCCTCGTCGTCGAAGATGATCCCGCCCTGCGGAACGCCCTGGTCCGCGCCCTGCGCGACCGCGGCCACGCCGTCGCCACCGCGGCCACCGGCATGGCCGGCCTCGACGCCGCCGTCACCGACCGGCCCGATCTGGTCGTGCTCGACCTCGGCCTGCCCGATGTCGACGGCGCCCGAATACTCCGGATGCTGCGCGCGGTGAGCGACGTACCGGTGATCGTGGCGACGGCCCGCGACGAGGAGGGCGAGATGGTCGCGGTGCTCGGGGACGGGGCCGACGACTACATCGTGAAACCGTTCGGCGCGGCCCAGTTGGACGCCCGGATCAAGGCGGTGCTGCGCCGCCTCGGGCTGCCCGACGACGCCGACGAACCGCTCACGGTCGGCGGGCTCGTGATCACGCCCGCGTCCCGCGAGGTCACCCTCGACGGGCAGCCGCTCGACCTCACGCCCCGCGAGTTCGACCTGCTCGCCCATCTCGCCCACCGGCCGGGACAGGTCGTCTCGCGCCGCGAGCTGCTCGCCGAGGTGTGGCAACAGCCGCTGGGCGGCGCCGACAAGACGGTCGACGTCCATCTGTCGTGGCTCAGAAGGAAATTGGGCGAGTCGGCCCAGTCGCCGCGCTATCTGCACACCGTACGCACGGTGGGTGTGAAGCTGATGGCTCCCGACGACCGGGCGGCGTCGTAGTGCGCCGCACCCTGCTGCTGCTCACCGCCGCCACCACCGCCCTCGTCCTCACCGCGCTGCTCGTCCCGCTGACCCTGCTGACCCGCAGCCACGCCGCGGACCGGACGACCGCCGAGGCGACGGCGCGCGCCCAGTGGGTGGCCGCCGCGATGGGCCCCTCGCTGCACAGCCCGGACGAGCGGGCGGGCGCGGAACAGGCGGTGGAGAGCGTCAACTCGCCCTCCCAGCCCGATACTTCCCTCGTCTTCGCCGACGGCCACGTCATCGGCGCCCCGACCGCCGTCACCGACGCCGTACGCCTCGCGCGGGCGGGGCGCGCGTTCACGTACGAGCCGCCGGGCGGGGGGCGTCAGGTCCTGGTGCCGGTGCAGGGCGCGGAGGGCGGCACGGCCGTCGTCCAGGTGAGCCTGACCAACCGGCAGCTGTACGACGGGGTGCTCTCGTCGTGGCTCACGCTGGTCGGCATCGGGCTCGGCCTCGTACTCATCGGGCTGCTGCTCGCGGACCGGCTCGGGGCGCGGCTCGTCGGGGCGGCACGCGCGCTGGCCGGGACGGCGGACCGGCTCGCCGGCGGCGATCTCACCGCCCGCGCCGAACCCCAGGGGCCGCCGGAACTGCGCTCCGTGGCCGGCGAGCTGAACCACCTCGCCGGCCGCATCGACGAGCTGCTCACCGCCGAGCGGGAGAACGCGGCCGACCTCGCGCACCGGCTGCGCACCCCCGTCGCGGCGCTCCGCCTGGACGCGGAGGGGCTGCGGGACGCGGAGGAGGCGGAGCGGATCGCGGCGGGGGTCGCGGAGCTCGAACTGGGCGTGGACGAGGTCATCCGCAAGGCGCGCAAGCCGCTCCGCGATACGGCGGGCGCGGACCTTGCGGCGGTCACCCGGGACCGGGCGGCGTTCTGGGAGCCGCTCGCCACGGATCAGGCGCGGGACCTGGACGTGTCGGTGCCCGATGCGCCGGTGCCGGTGCCCGTGCCGGAGGACGAGCTGGTCGCGGCGCTCGACGCGTTGATCGGCAACGTGCTGGACCACACTCCGCAGGGCGTCGGCTTCCGGGTCTCCGTCCGGGCGGAGGGCTCCGCCGTGGAGCTGGTGGTCGCGGACGACGGTCCCGGGATCCCGCCGGAGGCCGAGACGCGGGGCTCCAGCGGGGGTGGGTCCACGGGTCTCGGCCTCTCGATCGTGCGTCGCACGGCGGAGGAGACCGGGGGCGACGTCTCCTTCGGAAACGGGGGGCCGGGCGCGACCGTCACGCTGCGGTGGCATTGACCCGTACCGCGGTTGCGGCCTCGGGGCTCTGCCCCGGGACCGGGCGCCGGTGCCGCGTCACACGGTCGACGGCCGGGGAAACGCTTCCCGGACCGCTCGGGACCAGCGGTTCACGCCCAACTCCGGGCGCAGCGCGGCGAACCCCCCGCAGTACTTCGTGAACTCGGCCGCCCGCACCCCGAACCGGTGCAGCACCCGGTCCGCCTCGGTCAGCGACCCCCGCGTCTTCGTCTCCACCAGCACAAGCCCACCGTCCGCCCGGACCGTCCGCCCGTCGGAGAGGTCCCGCACCACGAGCCCGGCGTCACACGTGATCCGCTGCCCGTCGGCGACGAACGTGGCGCGCTGGTAGTCCGTGACCAGCGAGGGTTCGAGCCCCTCCGGCGCCTCGATCCCGTACGCCCCACCGAGCACACCGGCGAGAAAGCCCTGCTGCGCGGCGTCGAGCGGCCGCTCCTCGCCCTCCAGCCTGCGACGGTGCTTGACCGTCTCGCCCCGCCCGTTCTTGAGCTTGATCTCGAACTGCCGCTCCCCCGTGTCCTGGTAGAGCCGCTCACGGATCTTGTAGCGGAGCCGCCGCCCCTGCCGGTGGTCGTGGTACGTGCGCAGGTCGGTGGTGTCGTAGTAGGTCGATCTGTATGAGAACCAGCGCCGGCCGTTCACCGAGAGCGAGCGGAAGGGGCCCTCCGGGCGCCGCGGGTCGGTCAGCAGCGCCGCGAAGTCCTCGAAGACCTCCACCGGTACCAGGTAACTGTTGTCGTAGCGGGCCAACAGCTCTGCCCTGTTGTTCAGTTCATCGAGCGACAACGGCTTGGCGGCGAGTGCGGCGCGCCCGATGGCGCGTACGGCGGGGATCACACGGTCTCCTGGTGATAGGCGGCTGCGGTCTTCGTCGTACTGCGAGGCTCATGACGGTCATGAGCGCCCTTGTGGGTACGGGAGGTACGTATGGGCGCCTCCGATCGTTCCCGTGCCTCCGGCTGCCGGAATCGAACTTCCACAACCATCAGGTCGCGTACGTAGTCGATCTCCTGCACGGTCCAACCATGGGGCCGCCCCACGCGCCTCGCCAGTTCGGCCCGCAGCGCGTCCTCGTCGACGTACACGGCGTCGAGCGTGACGACGGCCCGGCGGTCACGGGCGTACAGACGCGGATGGTCGGCCACGTAGACGACCACGAGCAGCAGCGCGGCGAGCGCGGCGGTCACCCCGAGGCCGAGTGCGCGCAGCCCGCACAGCAGCCCGAGGACCAGCGTCACGAAGTAGTACGCCACTTCCTGGTGCCGCAGCGCGTCCGAGCGCAGCCGCACGATCGACAACACCCCGAACAGGCCGAAGCCCAGGGCTAGCCCGCCGCCCTTGCCGACCTCGCCGAGCGCGGCGACGACCGCGAACAGGGCGACGTTCAGCGCGAGATACGCGGGCACCAGCTCACGCCTGCGATGCCGCGGGTAGAAGATGCCGAAGGTCAGCAGGGTCACGGCGAGCAGATCGAGGCCGAGATGGGCGCCGAGCTCCGCCACAGGTGGGAGGTTGTCCATGGCCACGACGTTACGAACGGTCGGGTTAACGCCGCGCTTGGTGACAGTTAACGATCGGCGTCAACGTATCCGCGTCACCATTCGTCAACGTACGTCGACGAACGGAACCGTTGAGCCCGCGAGACGCCTCTCTGTCGTATGTCCGCACTATTCTCATTTCGTTGCACACATACCGGGGGAGGGTGGCGCGACATGGAGGGTATGCAGAACATCGGCGCGTACCGACTGCTCGGCCGGCTCGGCGCGGGCGGCATGGGCGAGGTGTACCTCGCGCGCTCGGAGCGCGGTCGCACGGTCGCCGTGAAGGTGGTGCGGGAAGAGCTCGCGGAGCAGGAGGAGTTCAGGAACCGGTTCCGGCAGGAAGTGGCGGCCGCACGGCGGGTCGGCGGCGCGTGGACGGCTCCGGTGCTCGACGCGGACACGGACGCGGACATTCCCTGGGTGGCCACCGGGTACGTCGCGGGCCCCAGCCTTCAGCAGGTCGTCTCGCACGACTACGGCGCGCTGCCCGAGCGCTCGGTCCGCATCCTCGCGGGCGGGCTCGCGCACGCGCTCAAGGACATCCACGCGGCGGGCATCATCCACCGCGACCTCAAACCGTCGAACGTGCTGATCACCATCGACGGTCCGCGCGTCATCGACTTCGGCATAGCGCGCGCCCTGGAGACGGTGACCGACGGCGGGCTCACCCGCACCGGGGCCCTGGTCGGCTCCCCCGGGTTCATGGCGCCCGAGCAGGTCCGCGGCGACCGGATCACCCCGGCGTGCGACGTGTTCTGTCTGGGGTCGGTGCTCGCCTACGCGGCGTCGGGGCAACTGCCGTTCCGGACGACCAACAGCGGGGTGCACGCCCTGATGTACCGCATCGCGGAGGAGCCGCCCGAGCTGACGGAGCTGCCCGAGGGCCTCCAGGAGCTGGTCCGCGACTGTCTGCACAAGCAGCCCGGCGACCGCCCCACGCTCGACGAGATACTCGAACGGACCGGCGTGGACGACACCCTGGGCGACACCGGCCGCACCCGCGACCCATGGCTTCCGGGCGCTCTCGTCGCCCAACTCGCGCGCCACGCGGCGAAGTTACTCGACACGGAGAACCCGGAGCGCACGGCCCGGCCTCCCTCGCCCGCGCCACCACCGCCCGGCACGCCCGCCGCGGCCTCGCTGAACCACCTGCCGACCGTGATCTCCCACGAAACGCCGGCGACCCCGCCGCCCGCACCAGCGCCCGCGCCCGCGCCGCAGTACGGCTATCCGCACCCCTCTCAGCCTCAGCCGCTGCCCCAGCAGCCCACCTACGGTTATCCGCCCGGCGGTTGGGTCCGGACCCCGCCCTACGGCCCACCGCCTCCCGAGCCCCCACGTCGCAACCGCTCCACCCCGGCGCTCATCGTGGTCGCGCTGGTCGTGGCGCTCGGGGCGGGCGGTTCGGTGTACGCCTTGATGAACGGCAAGGACAAGCCGTCCGGCCGGGCCGACGACAAGGTCTCCGCCACGTCCGCGACCTCCCCCGCCGCGTCCGACCCGAGCCCCCCGAGTTCCCCGAGCCCCCCGAGCCAGGAGGCGCCCTCGACCCAGGAGGAGTCCCCGCGGTCCGCCGCGGGTGACATACCGACCACGTTCCTCGGCACGTGGGAGGGCGCCATCGACAACGCCAACGGCCACCACCCGCGCAGCATCACGCTCCAGCAGGGCTCGTCCGGCGACACGGTCTTCTCCCTGACGGCGGACGGCTACCAGAAGGACGGCGCCCCCTACCACTGCGTGTTCCAGGGCCAGTTGGAGTCGGCGACGTCCTCCACCGTCCGGATCGGCCCCACCGACCCCACGACCGCCCAGCCGAGCGGCGCCTGCAACCCGGGCGAACCGAGCACGATCACCCTCACGCCCGGCGGCGAGCTGAAGCGGGTCATGTCGGGGGGCGAGGCGCCGGTGACGTACGACAGGACGGGCTGAGGGCGAGGCACGCGCCTCGCCCTCGACCCCGGGTTACTCGACGACGCGGATCGTGCGGATCGCTGTACCTCGGTAGCGGTCCGGCGTCCGAGTGAGGACGGGGCGCCCACGTGGCCACTCGAAAGTGGGCCGCGCCAGGTGCAGCACGTGGGCACCGCTCCAGTCGGCCTCGGTCTCCCCTTCGCTCTTGTCGCGCAGCCACTTGCCCACGGCGACGGCCGCCGCGAAGTCGAGCCCTTCGACGCTCACGGACGACAGCGCCCCGACGTGCTCGGCGAGCCCAGCGCGCTCCCGTTCGGCGGAGGCGAGGCTGACGGCCGCGATGTAGACCCGTAGCGTCGGATCCTTCTCGGCCTCCACGACCAGCCGCGAGGCCATTCGGTTGCCTGCCCCCAGGGCCAACGCCGCCGTATCGTCGAAGATCACGGCACGCGGAAGCGGGTACTTGTCCTCGCTCACTGAATCTCCCCGACGCGCCCGGCCTCGATGTCTGCCCAGAGCCGCTCGCCGGCCCGCTCGTCCTCTTCCGTGTACGGCCCGCCGAGGAAGTGCTCCTCGACGTACGCCCGGGTCTCCTCGTACCGCTTGCGCAGCTCTTCCTTGGTCGGCGTGGCCCCGGCCAGCTCGGCCACGAGGTCGCGCATGGTCACCCCACGCTCCTTGGCCAGCTCCATCAGGCGGTCACGGACGGCGGGGTCGACCTTGATCGTGGTGTCAGCCATGAGCACAGTATACCGCCGGTATACCGTCTCGGGGCGCACGAGTGCGATGGTCACGACACTCCTCTCTCTCGGTAACCGGTCGCGCGGACGCGCGGCCGGGAGTTCTGGTGCGGAGTCGGGCCTACGCGAGTGCGGGTCGCCCGCGCATCGCGGCGCGCACCCGCGCGGCGCCGCGCGTGGCGGCCTCCCGGAACCCGGCCTCACCGGGCCGCCGCACCTCAACGGGCGCCTCAGGACCCGCACTCGCCGCCACGGGCCGCTTCCTGATCAACCGGTCCTCGACGATCGCGGCGGCCGAGTACATCCGCCGAGGCAGCCCCTGCGTCAACGCGGCCCGGATCTGCCCATTGCTCGCCCCCGCTTCCCACCACTCCTCGACGAGCGGCGCGAGCCGTACCGCCTCCGCCGCGCCGAGTACGAGCCGAGGCTCGACCCGCCCCAACTCGGCGAGGAGCCGCGCGGCGGGCCCGACCGCCACCGCCGCCACTTCCGGCTCCGCCGGGCGGGAGGGAGGTACTTGTACCCCGGTTCTTTCTCCCGAAGGGAGAGAGCCCGACGGCCGGGCGGGCGACACACCGGAGGCCCGGTTTCGGACTTTTTCCGGCTCACCCGACGGGGTCTCGTTCTCGTACGGGGTGTCGAACACCTCGTACATGGTGGAGAGTTGCCCCGTCTCGCGGTCCTTCCGGACCACCCTCCGCAGATACCGCGATTCCTCCAGCTCACGCAGGGCAGCGGCGATCCTCATCCGCCCTTCCTTGCGCTGCTCGGCGAGCGAGCGGACGGTGGCGCGGGCGCCGTCGGGGAGGCTGACGAGGTACATCAGTACGCCTGCCGCGCACCAGGAGATGCTGCGGTCGCGGAGCAGAGAGTTCGCGAAGACGGTGAAGGCGCGCGTCGGCGTCGTACGATGAATACGCATGGGGAGGGCTGTACTCCTGATGTCGAGCCCCCGGGTGTTGGCGCACCGCGGGGGCGTTCTTATTGCGGTGAATCTAGCGGTACGCAAAAGGCGCTTTGCAAGCCGAAAGCGGCTTTTCCCAGGTGGGAGTTGACGATGTTCACCCCTGGGAGTGAAGGGCGGCGCAGAGCAGCCGGGCGTGCACGAAATGCCCGTCGCCATCCGGCTCGTGACGCCAACTCAGTGGCCAGGTAACCCCTTTGGTCGCCGGAATCGGCACGTACGCGATGCGGCCCGGACCAGCCGCGAGCGTTGTGACACCCGCAGGCCACGACTTGTACGACGTGCTGCCGACCGGCACCAGGAAGTACATGGGCCGGGCCCCGTTCGCCTGCTCGACGACCGGGCCGGGGTCGCCACCGGTCAGCTCCGCGAGCCGGTCGGCGACGCGGCGGCCCCGGTCGCCGTCCACGCGGACGGCGTCGAACTGGATGCCGGCCATACGGAGTTGGAACCCGGTGTGTGGGATCCACCCACAGTTCTGCTCACTTTGCGTGTTCACGGTTTGAGGTAAGCGGGCCCTGGACACTTTCGTCCATGACTCTGCGTAACTGGTTGAGGGCGGTTGAATGCGAACCGTGTCCGGTTGAGTTCGGTTGATTTCGCATCTGCTCCGGGGGTGGCCGCGATGGCACGGGCCGAGAACAAGGACGAGGCGGGTGGCGTGGCCTATCTCGTCGCCTCACTGACGAAGGCGTTGCGTATGCAACACAACTTGTCTCAGGAGCAGCTGGGACAGCGGATCGGCTACACGGCGGCAGCCATCAGCGCCGTCGAGACCTGCGCCCAGCCCGCGAGCGACGACATGCTCGTGAAACTGGAGGAATCCATCGGGTCGGGACTCGGCGTGTTCCAGAAGGCGCGGGAGTACGTACTGCTGGACAAGTACCCGCGTCAGTTCCGGGACTTCGCGCGCCTGGAAGCGCAAGCAGTGACGTTGTCGTCGTACCAGACCTATGTGGTGCACGGCTTGTTCCAGACACGGGGGTACGCACACGCTCTCATCGGTGGCGGCCACCCCAGGCTGCCCGAGAGCAAAGTGAAGGAACTGGTCGAAGCCCGCCTCGCTCGCCGGGCGCTCTTCGACCGCGACCCCACCGCGCTGATCGAGCTGATCGTCGACGAGGCCGTACTGCGTCGGCCATTCGGCGATTGGGAATCGATGAGGGGGCAGCTCCACTCACTCGTCAAGGACTCCCGGAGGCACAATGTGAGCGTCCAAGTAATGCCGTTGGAGCGAGGATTGCGCGGCGACCACGCGGGAGTTCGCGGCGACATGACGCTGGTGGAGACCCGGGAACACCGGCACGTCGTCTACATGGAGATCGAGGACGAAAGCATCCTCGTCAGCAATCCCGCCAAGGCGTCCCAACTCGCCCATCGCTATGCGAAGATCCGCTCGCAGGCGCTCAGCCCGGACGACTCGCTGCGCCTCATCGAGCGGTTGGCAGGAGAGAGGCAGGGATGAGCGGCAGCGCACTCCACTGGTTCAAGTCGAGCTACAGCAACGACAGCGGCGGCGAGTGCCTCGAAGTCGCCCATGCCTGGCGCAAGTCCACGTACAGCGACGGCGGCGGCGGACAGTGCCTCGAAGTCGCCGGTTGCCCGCATGCCGTGCACGTTCGTGATTCCAAGGCCCCCGGCCTGCCCCACCTGGTCGTGCCCGGTGGGTCTTGGGGGCGGTTCGTGGCGTGGGTGCGGTGACACGGATCGCCCGCCCAACCACACCCCCACCCAGAAAAATGTCGCACTGACACGTGCCCCTGCGACACTTTTCTGGGCTCACACCTTCGGGCGGCCCGGAACGCGACCGGCCCGCGCCCGCCGCAAAGCGCGCGAGGCTGCTCGCCATGCTGCCGAACCAGGATCGACGCCGAGCGGGACCGCCCAGTGCCACCGCTGTCTACCGTGCCGTCATCGAGGTCATGGGTGAGAGCGGTCCTCGCCGTGTGCCTCGCGTGCGGGTCGCGGAACTCGCCCTCACCGACCGCCAGTTCCTGCGCAGGAACTGGCCTCACGCCGACACCCTGACCCGCTTGTCCGCGGAGGTCGAGCTGGACCGTGTGCTGAACGGCGTGGCCGCCCGCGTCGGACACCTCGGCCCACCCGACCCGGTGTGCTGCCTCGCGGAGACGCTGGTGCTCGCCACGCGACGGGTGCGCGAGCATCCAGTGACCCGGGCGACCGCACGTACCGCCCCGGAACTGCTGAGCTCAGCCCTGGTCTGCTGGGAGAGCACGTTGCACGCCAGAGCCTGGAACTGGCTGCGCTCCCAGGTCCACTGTTTGGGGCCCGAGCGGCGGGCACAGGCCGAGGCGCTCACGTACCAGCTGTTCGCGGCCGCACTGCCGTTCGCCCTCGGGCAGGCTCCGCCGGGGGACGGCCTTCAGGACCGCATCGACGAACGCGTTCGTGCCGTCACCCACCTCTGCCTGACCGGTGTCGCAGACTGCGCTCTGCACTGAGTCGCGGGCGCGCACGGCGAGGTCGTGGCGACGGCCACGGTCGATGGCGACAGCGGCCACTGCGAGTGGGAGAGCAGGCTCGCCGCGATCGAGCCCGCGGACTACCGCGAAGCGGGCCCGTCCAAGACGTTTCGCCTCGACGGCCTACCGCCGCTCCAAGAACTGAACCGGTCCCGACAAGCCGAACGCCCCGGCCCGCCGAAGCGGGCCGGGGCGCACAAGCCGGGAACGGCCTACAGGAACGAGTTGACCTGGATCGTCTCGTCGCGGCCGGGGCCGACGCCGATCGCCGAGATCGGGGCGCCGGACATTTCCTCCAGCGCCTTGACGTAGTCCTGCGCGTTCTTGGGGAGGTCCGCGAAGGTCTTGGCCTTCGTGATGTCCTCCGACCAGCCCGGCAGGTACTCGTAGACCGGCTTCGCGTGGTGGAAGTCGGTCTGCGAGTACGGGAGCTCCTCGACGCGCTTGCCGTCGATCTCGTACGCGACGCAGACGGGGATCTGCTCCCAGCCGGTGAGCACGTCGAGCTTCGTCAGGAAGAAGTCGGTGAGGCCGTTGACGCGCGTCGCGTAGCGGGCGATCACCGCGTCGAACCAGCCGCAGCGACGGTCGCGGCCGGTGGTGACACCGCGCTCGCCACCGATGCGGCGCAGGTCCTCGCCGTCCTGGTCGAAGAGCTCCGTCGGGAACGGGCCCGCGCCGACACGCGTCGTGTAGGCCTTGAGGATGCCGATGACGCGGCTGATCTTCGTCGGGCCGACACCCGCACCCGTGCAGGCGCCGCCCGCGGTCGGGTTCGACGACGTCACGAAGGGATACGTGCCGTGGTCGATGTCGAGGAGCGTGCCCTGGCCGCCCTCGAACAGGACGACCTTGTCCTCGTCGAGCGCGTCGTTGATCACCAGGGTGGTGTCGGCGACGTAGCCCTTGATCTTGTCGGCGTAGCCGAGCAGCTCCTCGACGACCTGCTGCGCCTCGATGGCGCGGCGGTTGTAGAGCTTCGTCAGGAGCTGGTTCTTGACCTCAAGAGCCGCCTCGACCTTCTGGGTGAGGATCGACTCGTCGTAGAGGTCCTGAACGCGGATGCCGACGCGGTTGATCTTGTCCGCGTAGGTCGGGCCGATACCGCGGCCGGTCGTACCGATCTTGCGCTTGCCGAGGAAGCGCTCGGTGACCTTGTCCACCGTCACGTTGTACGGCGTGATGATGTGAGCGTTGCCGCTGAGCAGGAGCTTCGACGTGTCGACGCCGCGCTCGTTCAGACCGCTCAGCTCGGAGAGCAGGACCGACGGGTCGACGACGACACCGTTTCCAATGACCGGTGTGCACTCCGGCGAGAGGATTCCGGAAGGGAGGAGATGCAGCGCGTACTTCTGGTCGCCTACGACAACCGTGTGGCCGGCATTGTTACCGCCCTGGTAGCGCACTACATAGTCCACGGATCCACCGAGCAGGTCGGTGGCCTTTCCCTTGCCTTCGTCACCCCACTGAGCACCGAGCAGCACAAGTGCGGGCACAGGCGTACACCCCTTCCGGGCGGGGCATGTCCAAGGTCAGGGGCCGTGGCCGCGACTTTGCGGCCTGCCTTCGTGAGCCTTGGGGTGCCCCGGAATAGACCAAGCCCCTGGCGCAATAGCGCAAGGGGCTCTTGCACAAAGATGCTACCCGAGGAAGCGAGGCAAGGCCGAGGTGGCGGCTTTGGACCATCCATCTGACCGTGCGGACGGTGCGAGCGGGAGGCTGTCGCGGCAGCTTCTGGTGATCGTCGATCCGCTTGCGATGCGCGCCGACGGGGAGTCCGTGCGCATCGCCAAGGACGTGCTGTGTGCGGGTTCGACGGCGAAGGTGTGCCTGCCGGACGGGCCCGCGGAATTCGCGAAAGCGCTGGCCAAACGCGGTGCAAGACGGCCCGTCGTGGTCGGCGACGACCGGGCGCTGCTGCGCGCGGTGTCGCTGCTGCACCGGGACCGGGAGCTGGCGGACGCGGTGTTCTCGATGGTGCCGGTGGGGTCGGCGGTGTCGCTCGCGCACTCGTTGGGCGTGCCCGCGGGGACGGTGGAAGCGGCGCGTTCGGCGCTCGACGGATCCCCTCGGCGCCTCGATCTGCTGGTGGACGACAGCGACGGGGTGGTGCTCGGGGGGCTGCGCATCCCGCCGATCGCGGATCCCTCGGCCGCGGAGCCGCAGGACGGCCGGCCCTGGTGGCGGACGTGCGGCTCGCTCGTGCGGAACCTCGCGGCGCGCTCGCCGCGCGGCGCCGAGTCGGACGAGACGCAGGCCGCGCGGCTGCGGATCGAGGCGGACGGGACGACACTCGTCGACCTCGACCAGCCGGTGCGGGGAGTCTCGGTGACGCCCTGCGGGGGCGACGGGATCGCGCGGGTGGAAGTGCGCAGGGCCACGGGGGCGGCGATCTCCGTCCGGGCGCATACAGTCACCGTGACCGGGGCGGACTTCCGGTACCGGGCGGATCAGGTGCGGATCGGAGGGCCGGTGCGGAGGCGGACGTGGTCCGTGCGGGCGGGGGCGTGGGCGCTGGTGCTTCCTTGACCAATCAAGCCCCGCCGGCGATTGAGGCGCGGGGTCCGGGGCGGAGCCCCGTGGCCCGAGCCACCACTGCGCTTCAGCCCAGCCCGAGCGTCTTGCGGTGTTCGCGCCAGCGTTCCATCAGGCCCGCCAGCTCGCCCTGGACGAACTCGAAGAAGGCGAGGGTCTCGCCGATCCGGCGGCCCGCGGGGGTGTCGGCGCCCAGGCTGTCGACACCCTCGCGCAGCGCGTCCTCCCAGCGCTTCATGACGCTGTCGCGGCTGCCCAGCGCCTCGTACCACTGGTTGCTGTGCACCCGGAACAAGTCGCGCCGCGTTCCCGGCTCCCGCTCGCGGGTGACCATGTGCTGCTGGGTCAGATAGCGCACCGCTCCGGAGATCGCGGCCGGGCTGACCTGGAGCTGCTTGCCGAGTTCGGCGGAGGTGAGGGCGCCGGAGTCGGAGGCGAGCAGGGCGGCGAACACCCGGGCGGGCATCCGGGTCATGCCGGCGTCGACGAGCTGGGCGGCGAAGCGCTCGACGAACCGGGAGCGGGCCTCCCCGGCCACCTGTGCCTGCGTCTCGTCCCTGCCCTGCGCGCTCATGTCCCGATCCTCTCCCCTTGCCCGGTCTGCGACGTCAGTTTATACGCTTCCTTAACTTCACAAGTTTGTGAAGTGCGCGTAGCTTCAGAATCATGACGAAGGCAATCACGGTCTCCGGACTGCACAAGTCGTTCGGCAGGACCCACGCGCTTGACGGTCTCGACCTGGATGTCGAGGCCGGAGAAGTGCACGGATTCCTCGGCCCGAACGGAGCGGGGAAATCCACCACCATCCGCGTCCTGCTCGGCCTGCTGCGCGCCGACTCCGGCGCCGTGCAGCTGCTCGGCCGCGACCCCTGGGCCGACGCCGTGGAGCTGCACCGCAAGGTCGCGTACGTACCCGGTGATGTGACGCTGTGGCGCAACCTCAGCGGCGGCGAGGTCATCGACCTCTACGGGCGCCTGCGCGGCGGGCTCGACAAGAAGCGCAGGGCCGAGCTGATCGAGCGCTTCGAACTCGACCCGACCAAGAAGGGCCGCACGTACTCCAAGGGCAACCGGCAGAAGGTCGCCCTGGTCGCCGCGTTCGCCGCGGTCGACATCGACGTGCTCATCCTCGACGAGCCCACCTCCGGCCTCGACCCGCTGATGGAGGACGTCTTCCAGTCCTACGTCGAGGAGGCCGTGCGCGAGCACGGGCGGACGGTGCTGCTGTCCTCGCACATCCTCAGCGAGGTCGAGGAGCTGTGCGACCGGGTCAGCATCATCCGCAAGGGAGTGACCGTGGAGAGCGGCTCGCTCGCCGAGCTCCGGCATCTGACGCGGACGAGCGTGACCGCCGAACTGGCGGGCGCGCCCAACGGGTTGAGCGGGCTCCCCGGCGTGCACGACCTCGACGTCCAGGCGCACCGCGTCAAGCTCCAGGTCGACACCGACAAGCTCGACGCCGTCCTCCGCTCGCTCGCCGAGTCCGGCGTGCGCTCGCTGACCAGCACCCCGCCCACCCTGGAAGAGCTGTTCATGCGGCACTACCAGGAGGACGTGGCCGACGTGCGGACCGGCGAGAAGGAAGCGGTGTCGCGATGACCACCCTCGTGAGCGACAACCGCTACGCCTCCAGGTCCGGCGGCGCGCGGCACCTCGCGGGCACCGGGACACTGCTCAGGCTCGCGCTGCGGCGCGACCGCGTGATGATGCCCGTATGGATCGCCATCACCGCGATGATGGTCGTGTCGATGCCGAACACGCTGAAGTCGGTGTGGCCCACGGTCGCCGAGCGGGCCGACATCGCGGCGTCCATGAACACCAACAGCTCGATGCGCGCCATGTACGGGCCGGTCTTCGGGGACTCGCTCGGCGCGCTCACGGCGTGGCGCGGGGGCACGTTCGCCGCGATCTTCGCCGCGATCATGAGCCTGCTCATCGTCGTACGGCACACCCGTGACGAGGAGGAGAGCGGGCGGCAGGAGCTGGTGTCCTCCGCGATGGTGGGGCGGCGCGCGCCGCTGACCGCCGCGCTGCTCGCGGCCCTCGTGGCCAACGGAGTGCTCGCGTTGATCATCGCGGGCGGCCTCGCCGGACAGGGCGGCGCGGGAGCGCTCGCCCTCGGGCTCGCGATCGGCGGCTGCGGGATGGTGTTCGCGACGATGACGGCGATCGTCGCCCAGTTCACGGAGAGCGCGCGGCTGGCGCGCGGTGCCACCTCGGCGGTGCTCGGTGCGGCCTTCGTGCTGCGCGCGGCCGGCGACTCCGGTACGAACGACGGCTCGTCGCCGCTGACCTGGATCTCGCCGGTCGGCTGGGTCGAGAACGTCCGCGCCTTCGCCGACGAGCGGTGGTGGGTGCTCGGGCTGTTCCTCGCGGCCGTCCTGATCCAGGGCGCGGTGGGCTACGAGCTGGCCGGGCGGCGCGACATCGGCATGAGCTTCCTGCCGACCCGGCCCGGGCCCGCGGAGGGCCGTCTGGGCACGGCGGGTTCGCTGGCCTGGCGGCTGCAACGGGGCAGCGTGACCGGCTGGTCGATCGGGTTCCTCGCCGCCGGCGTCGTCTTCGGCGGCATGACCGAGGGAGCGGCCGACCTGGTCGGCGACAGCGAGAACACCAAGCAGATCATCGAGCGGATGGGCGGCCAGTCCGGCATCACCGACGCCTTCCTCGCCACGATGGTCGGCATGCTCGGGATGGTCGCCGCGCTCTACATCGTGCAGGCGGTGCTCCGGCTGAACGGCGAGGAGACCTCGCAGCGCGCCGAACCGGTCCTCGCGAACGCGGTGGGCCGGATCGCCTGGGCCGGCGGCCACCTGGTGATCGCCTTCGCGGGCGCGGCGCTGATCATGCTGCTCGGCGGGGTCGGACTCGCGGTCGGCTACGGGCAGGAGTTCGGCGCGGTAATCGGCGCCTGCCTGGTCCAGCTCGCCGCGATCTGGACGCTCGGCGGGGTGGCGGTGCTGCTGTACGGGGTGTGGCCGCGGGCGGCCGCCGCCGCGTGGGCAGCGGCGGGAGCGGCGCTGCTGATCGGCTGGATCGGCCCGGCGCTCAAGCTGCCGCAGGCGGTCATGGACATCTCGCCGTTCGGGCATCTGCCGAAGCTGCCGGGCGGGGAGATGGCGTGGGGGCCCGTGGTCGTGGAGGTGGTGCTCGCGGCGGTGTTCGTGGGCGTGGGCCTGGTCGGTCTGCGGCGGCGGGACATGTCCAACTGACGGTAACTGACGGTGCCGCCACAGCTCCCCGCTCACAGATCCGCTCACAGCTCCTCTCACAGCTCCACGGTGAGCCCCTCCAACCCCCGGATCACGAAGTTCGGCTTGCGCTGCGGCTCCGATGCGAGCCGCAGCGTCGGCGCCTGCGTCAGCAACGCCCGCATGGACGCGGCGAGTTCGATCCGGGCGAGCGGGGCGCCGATGCAGTAGTGGATGCCCGCGGAGAAGGAGATGTGGGGGTTGTCCGGGCGGGCCAGGTCCAGGCGGGCCGGGTCGGTGAAGACCGCCGGGTCGTGATTGGCCGAACCGAAGAGGAGGGCCACCTCCGAGCCGGCCGGGATCGTGGTGCCGGCCACCTCGATCTCGTCGAGCACCCAGCGTTCGAAGAGCTGGAGCGGGGTGTCGTAGCGCATCAGCTCCTCGACCGCGGTGGGGACCAGGGAGTGGTCCGCGCGCAGGGCCGCCAGTTGATCGGGGTGGCGGAAGAGGGCCCACCAGCCGTTCACGGTCGCGTTGACCGTGGCCTCGTGGCCCGCGTTGAGGAGCAGGACGCAGGTGGAGATCATCTCCTGCTCGGTGAGGCGGGTAGGGCGGGCACCGTCCTCGTCGCCGCCCTCGTCGTCGTGCGCGGCGATCAGGCCGGAGATGAGGTCGTCGGCGGGACGGGCGCGGCGTTCCGCGATCAACTCCCGTAGATACTCGGTGAATTCGAGTGACGCGGCGACCGCCGCCCGCGCCGTCTCCGCCGACGGGTTCAGCTCGTACATGCCGCAGATCGCCGCCGACCACGGCCGCAGCGGCGCCCGGTCCGACTCGGGGATGCCGAGCATCTCGGCGATGACGGCCACCGGGAGCGGTTCGGCGACCGCGGTGAGCAGGTCGCCGCCACCGTCGGCCACCAGACCGGAGACCAGCTTGCCCGCCAACTTCTCTACGTAGGCCTGGAGTTGACGCACCGTGCCCGGCGTGAACGCCTTCGACACCAGGCGGCGGATGCGCGTGTGGTCCGGGGGTTCGAGGTCGAGCATGCCGTGGTCGTTGAGGGTGTGGAACGGCTCGTGCTCGGGTGGCGGGGCCGTACGGCCGAAGTCCTCGTGGGCGTAACGGTGTTGGTAGGTGCGGCCCAGGCGGCGGTCGCGCAGGAGCGCCGAGACGTCGGCGTGGTGCGGGATCAGATACTGGTTCGACGGCTCGAACCAGTGGACCCGGCCGGCCGCGCGCAGGTCCGCGTAGGCGGGGTACGGGTCGGCGACGAAGGCCGGGGACCAGGGATCAAACGCAGCGCCATCCATGAACGGACGCTAGCCCCGCTCACCCCGGCGTGACCAGACGTGCCTCGTACGCGAACACCGCCGCCTGCGTCCGGTCGCGCAGGCCCAGCTTCACCAGGACCCGGCTCACATGCGTCTTGATCGTCGACTCGGCGACCACGAGCCGCTCCGCGATCTCGATGTTCGACAGGCCCTGCGCGATCAGGACGAGCACCTCCGTCTCGCGCTCGGTCAGCTCCCCGTACGCGCCCGCCTGCCGCCCCGCCGGGATCCTCGACGTCTCGGACAGCTTGGCGAACTCGGTGATCAGGCGGCGGGTCACGGTCGGCGCGAGGAGGGCCTCGCCGCTCGCCACCACCCGTACCCCGTCGGCGAGTTCGCGCGCGGAGGCGTCCTTGAGGAGGAAGCCGGAGGCCCCGGCCCGCAGCGCCTGGTACACGTACTCGTCCAGGTCGAAGGTGGTCAGGACGAGCACCTTCGTGCCCGCGTCCGCCGCGACGATCTCGCGGGTTGCCTCGATGCCGTTCAGCTCCGGCATCCGGATGTCCATCAGGACGACGTCGGGACGGAGTTCGCGGACCTTGGCGATGGCCTCCACGCCGTTGACCGCCTCGCCGACGACCTCGAAGTCCGGCATGGCGTTCAGCAGGACCGAGAAGCCCTCGCGGACCATCATCTGGTCGTCGGCGACCAGGACCCTGATCACGCCTCGTCCTCCGTCCCGGTGGCCGCGGCCCGGGCGACGGGGATGAAGACCGTCACCTCGTACCCGCCGTCGGCCGTTCCGTCCGCCGTCATCTCGCCGTCGAGCATGGAGACGCGTTCGCGCATGCCCGTGAGGCCGTGTCCGGCGCCGGGGCTCGGCTTGATCAGTCCGGTCGACGGGCCGTTGACGATCCTGAGGCCGAGGCCCCCGAGGACGTACGACACCTCGACCGCGGCCTGCGAGCCCGGAGCGTGCCGCAGCGCGTTGCTCAGCGCCTCCTGCACGATCCGGTACGCCGACAGCTCGACGCCCTGCGGGAGTTCACGGGCCGCGCCCGTCACCGTCCGCGTCACGGTCAGGCCCGCCTCCCGCACGTTCTCCAGGAGCCTGTCGAGGTCGGCGAGCGTGGGCTGCGGGGCGTCGGGCGCCTCATAGTCCTCGGCCCGTACGACCCCGAGGACGCGGCGCAGTTCGGTGAGGGCCGCCACCGCGTTCTCCCGGATCGTGACGAACGCCTGCTCCAGCTCGGGCGGCGGGTTCTCGACCCGGTAGGGCGCCGCCTCCGCCTGAATGGCGACGACCGACATGTGGTGCGCCACCACGTCGTGCAGCTCGCGCGCGATGTTCGTGCGCTCCTCCAGGAGCGTGCGCCGGTCCCGCTCGACGGCGGTGACCGTGCGCTCCTGGACGACCTGGCGCCGCGCGGTGCGGTTGACCTGGACGAGCGCGACGATCCCGACCCCGATGCCGGAGAGCACCGCCATCGGGACGGCGATGCCGCCGTCCAGACCGCCGAAGACCGCCGCGGAGAGCAGCGAGTACAGCGTGGACAGGGCCCACATCCAGGCCGCCGTACGCGGCCGGGTGCGCGCCGCGACCACCATCAGCACGATCGTGTGGCCCATGATGCTGCCGCCCGACCACGGGTAGAGGTCGTCGCTCGTCGCCCAGACCAGGAGCGGGGCGGCCCCCAGCGAGAGCCAGAAGGCGAGGACCGGGCGGAGCAGGGTGAGCGCCACGGGGACCGAAGCCAGCAGCCCGGCGACGAGGGCGAAGAAGCTGTCGTCGAGGGCGCCGTAGCTCGCCATGCCCGTGATCAGCGTGAGCCCGGCCAGGCCGAGCACGACGGCGTGCGGCAGCAGCCCCAGGTGCCTGCGGAAGCGCTCGGGGAACTGCCGGGCCCACGGCCCGTCCGTGCCCGCCCGGGGCAGCGGCCGGTACGTGAGCACCCCCCGGAACAGGTCCTCGCGCAGCCCCCGCAGCGCCGCCTTCGCGAGATTTATCTCGGGGCTGTGCTCGCGCGGGCCCTGGATGATGGTCGTGTCGGTCATGGCACTCACGGTAGGTCGCGGGGGCACCGCCCCGCGTCCGCACGGAGGAGGGTTCGGCGGCGTCCGTCGCAAGGACTAGGGCCGCCCGCACCCCACGGTCACCAGGCCAGTTGCGCGATCTCCTCCGCGACCACCGCGCAGGCGTCCGCCGCCGGGTCGATCACCGGGAAGTGGCCGACCTCCTCCAGGAACGTGACGCCCACGACCTCGCCGGCCTTCGCCGCCGCGTCCGCGTACGCCTCGGCCAGCTCGACCGGGATGGTCGTGTCCGTACGCCCCTGGACCACGGTCGTCGCGACGCCGGTCGGCAACAGCTCCACGGGGTCCGCGTACGGACGACGCTCGTCGAACAACTCCCGCATACTGCCCAGGAGTTGGACGCACGCGCCGCCGCAGACCCCGAGCTCCTCGGCGAGCACGAAGCCCGCGAGCGGGGCGATGGCGACGACGCCGCGCAGTGCCGCCGAGTCCGGGGTGCGCCAGGGCGCGCCCTCCGGCAGCACGTGCCGGGCCCCCGCCCACAACGCGAGCTGGCCGCCCGCCGAGTGCCCGGTGACGATGGTGCGGCGCGGGTCGGCCGACGGCAGGTGCGCGGCGGCGAGCGCGGGCATCGCGTCGAGCGCGGCCGCCACGTCGTCGAAGGTCTCCGGCCAGCGCCCGGCGACGGGCCCCTCGACCCCCTGGTGCGGCACCGCTGTGCCCGGACCACGCCGGTACTCGACGTTGGCGACGGCGAACCCACGCCGCGCGAGGAAGTCGCAGAACGGGGTCAGGTACTGCCGGTCGTACGGCGCCCGCCACGCGCCGCCGTGCAGGACCACGACGAGCGGGGCCGCGGTCGACCCGTCCCTCGGGGCGTAGAAGTCGACGATCTGATCCGGGTGATCGCCGTACGCGGCGCTGACGTCCGGCGGCACGGCAGGGTGCGAGAAGGCCGACGCCTCCTCCGCCTCCTCGCGGGTGGCGCCGGACTTGTCGGGGTCTGACATGCTCCAACCTCTCGACATCGAGCGGAACTTGCGGTTACGGGTATGCGGACGCTACCAGGCCCGTGACGTGCGTCAACACGTACAGTGACCGCACAAACGGTTCCTTCGTACCGTTACCCTGGCGGTCATGACCGGTAACCCGACCGATGCGCACGAACCCGGCACGCTCCGCCCCGGCGGTCGCACGGCCCGCGTCCGCGCGGCGGTGCTCGACGCGGCGGGCGACGTCCTCGCCGAGCACGGCTTCGACCGGCTCGACCTGGGCGACATCGCGCGGCGCGCGGACGTCGGCAAGACGACCGTGTACCGGCGGTGGGGTTCCCCCACGGGCCTCGTCGCCGACCTCCTCGACCAGATGGCGCAGGAGTCGCTCCCCCGCACCGAGACGGGAACCCTGCACGGAGATCTGACCGCCAACGCACACCTTGTGCAACGCACGCTGGCGGACCCCCGGCAGGGCCCCCTGTTCCACGCGGTGATCGCCGCGGCCGCCTGCGACCCGCGCACGGCATCGGCCCTCGCCCATTTCTACGAGGTCCGGGTGGCCGAGTGGGCACCGTGCGTGGAACAGGCGGTGAAGCGCGGCGAATTGCCGCGCGGCACGGACCCGTCGGAGGTCATCCGCGCGGTGTCCGCCCCGCTCTACTACCGCCTGCTGACCACCGCCACGGCCCCCACGGAAGCGGACGCGACCCGCTCCGTGAGGGCGACAGTGGCGGCGGCGGTCGCGGGCGCGTACGCATTTTGAGCCCCTGCGGCGATTGAGCAGCGGGGTCCGGGGCGGAGCCCCGTGGCGCTACCCCAATTCCCGCGCCAGCCCCCTCGCCGCCCGCTCCACATCCGCGAAAGACAGATACAGCGGCGTAAAGCCAAAGCGCAGAACATCCGGCGCCCGGAAGTCACCGACGACCCCCGCCGCGATCAACCGCCCCATCACGTCCCCCGCATCCGCACACCGCAACGCCACCTGACTCCCCCGCTCCCCGTGCGCACCCGGCGTCACCACCTCGACCCGCCCCCCAGGAACGTACGCCTCGACGCACTCCAGGAAGAAGTCCGTCAGGGCGAGGGACTTGGCCCGCACCGCGTCGACCGAGACGTCGGGGCGCGACCAGACCTCCAGCGCCGCCTCCAACGCCAGCATCGACAGGATGTCCGGCGTACCGACCCGGCCCCGCACGACCCCGTCCGCGGCCTCGTACTCGGAACGCATCCCGAACGGCTCGGCGTGCGAGTTCCAGCCCGGCAGCGGCGAGTCGAAGGCGGCCTGGTGCTCGCGCCGCACATACAGGTACGCGGGTGAACCCGGGCCCCCGTTCAGGAACTTGTACGTGCAGCCGACGGCGAGGTCGACCCCGTGCGCGTCGAGCCCGACCGGCAGCGCGCCCGCGCTGTGGCACAGGTCCCACACCGAGACCGCGCCCGCCGCCCGGATCGCCGCCGTCAGCGACGGCAGGTCGTGCAGCCGGCCGCTGCGGTAGTCGACGTGGTTCAACAGCACCGCCGCCGTACGGGACGACAGCGCGCCCCGCACCTCTCCCGGCTCCACCGCACGCACCGCACAGCCCGTCATCCGGGCCGCCGAAGCGGCGATATAGCCGTCGGTGGGGAACGTCGCCGCGTCGACGAGGATCTCGTCACGCCCGGCCTCCGGACCGCCCACCAGCCGTACCGCGCCCACAAGTGCCTTGAAAACATTGACACTTGTGGAGTCGCCGACCACGACCTGACCACTGGCCGCGCCCACGAGCGGAGCGATCACGTCCCCGATCCGCTCGGGCGCGGTCCACCACCCCGACTCGGTCCAGGACCGGATCCGCAGCTCGCCCCACTGCCGGCGCACGACGTCGTCGACCCGCCCCGGCACGTTCGCGGGCAGCGCGCCCAGCGAGTTCCCGTCCAGGTAGACACCCTCGTCGTCGAGGACGAAGTCACCGCGCACACCTGCGAGTTGGTCCTTGGCATCCAGCTCGCGCGCCCGCTCGTACAGATCAGACATGGGACCTCGCCGTCCACAGCTCGGGGAACACGTTCCTGCCCGCCCGCTTCTCCAGCCAGGCCACACCGGCGGAGCCACCCGTGCCCGTCTTCGCGCCCATGGCGCGCCGCGTGGCCACCAGGTGATCGTTGCGCCAGCGCCACACCAGCTCGGCGACGTCGGTCAACGCCTCGCCCAGACGGGCGAGTTCGTCGTTCTCGTCACCGGCGTACAGGCGCGTCCACACCGCCTCAACCTCCGCCGACGGCTCGTACTTGAGCGACACATCACGGTCGAGGACGGCCCGCGGCACCGCGTGCCCGCGCCGGGCGAGCAGCCGCAGCACCTCGTCGTACAGGCTCGGCTCCTGCAGCGCCTTCTCCAGCTCGGCGTGCACCCGGTGCGCGCCGCGGTGCGGCACCAGCATCGACGCCGACTTGTCGCCGAGCAGAAACTCCATGCGCCGGTACATCGCCGACTGGAAGCCGCTGCCCTCGCCGAGCGCGGCCCGGTACGAGTTGAACTGGGCCGGAGTGAGCTGGCCGAGCGGCCGCCACGAGGCGTTGAGCGCGTCCAGCTCGCGCACGGAACGTTTCAGCGCCGCCACCGCGGTCGGCACGTCGTCGCTGCCGAGCGCGCGGGCGGCCGTCTCCCACTCGTGCACGATGACGGTGAACCACAGCTCCATGACCTGGGTGGTGACCAGGAAGACCATCTCGCCGGGATCGTCCGAGCGCAGGTGCTGGAGGTGGGTGAGGACGTCGGCCTGGACGTAGTCCTCGTAGGGCGTGGTGCCCGCGAAGTCGAGATGCGGGGTGGCGGGAGCTTCCGCCTCGTGATCCGCGTCGTGGGACATCGCTGTCTCCTGATGTGTACTCCGGGTAGCGGTCCGCCCTGCCGTTACCGACACGGGGCCCCGGTCCCCGACTGCATCCTCCGTAATCGTGCCCGCAAACGGCAAGGCCCGCCTGGTCACAAAGGACCGGGCGGGCCGCACCGCGCGAGGAGGTCTCAGGTCAGCGTCTGCGCGGCCGACTCCGATGAGTCCTTCAGGAACTGCGTGCAGCGCTCGTACTCCTCCTGCTCACCGATCGTGCCCGCGGCCCGCGCGAGGGCGTGCAGCGCGCGCAGGAAGCCGCGGTTGGGCTCGTGCTCCCACGGCACCGGGCCGTGGCCCTTCCAGCCGGCACGGCGCAGCGAGTCGAGGCCGCGGTGGTAGCCGGTACGGGCGTAGGCGTACGACTCGACGACGCTGCCGCGCTCGAACGCGTCGTCGGCGAGCTGCGCCCAGGCGATCGAGGAGGTCGGGTACTTCGCGGCGACGTCCGCAGGGGCCGTGCCGGACGCGAGGAGCTCGCGCGGCTCCGGGTCGTCCGGGAGCTGGGTCGGGGGCGGGCCGCCGAGGAGGTTCTCGTGAAGGTTCATGGGGTCAAGTGTGCCGCGCCCGCACCGCTTCCCGTCGGGCGCCCTCGTGACATGCCACGGGCCCGGCTCCCCGAGGGGGACGCCGGGCCCGTGAGCGGAAGGACAAGCGGAAGGACGAGCGAAGGACTAGCGCAGGACTACTTGATGCGCGTACCCGTCGAGCGCAGGTTCTCGCAGGCCTGGACGATGCGGGCGGTCATGCTCGCCTCGGCCTTCTTGCCCCACACGCGCGGGTCGTACGTCTTCTTGTTGCCGACCTCGCCGTCGACCTTCAGGACGCCGTCGTAGTTCTCGAACATGTGGCCCGCGATCGGCCGCGTGAAGGCGTACTGGGTGTCGGTGTCGAGGTTCATCTTCACGACGCCGTTCTCGAGCGCGGTGGTGATCTCCTCGACCGTGGAGCCGGAGCCGCCGTGGAAGACGAAGTCGAACGGCTTCGAGCCGGCCGGCTGACCGTACTTCGCGGCGACGCCCTCGTTCAGGTCCTTGAGCAGGTCGGGACGGAGCACGACGTTGCCCGGCTTGTACACGCCGTGCACGTTGCCGAACGAGGCGGCCAGCAGGTAGCGGCCCTTCTCGCCCAGGCCGAGCGCCTCGGCGGTGCGCAGCGCGTCGTCGACCGTGGTGTAGAGGTTGTCGTTGATCTCGTGCGAGACGCCGTCCTCCTCACCACCGGTCGGGGTGATCTCGATCTCCAGGATGATGTTCGCGGCCTTGGCCTTGGCGAGCAGCTCCTGGGCGATCTCCAGGTTGTCCTTGAGGGTCTCGGCCGAGCCGTCCCACATGTGCGACTGGAACAGCGGCAGGCCGCCGGCCTCGACGCGCCTGGCGGAGATGTCGAGCAGCGGGCGCACGTAGCCGTCCAGCTTGCCCTTGGGGCAGTGGTCGGTGTGCAGCGCGATCTTGTTGCCGTAGCGCGCGGCGGCGACGTGCGCGAACTCGGCGAGCGCCTCGGCGCCGACGACCATGTCCTTCACGCCCTGGCCCGACAGGTACTCGGCGCCACCGGTGGAGATCTGGATGATGCCGTCGGACTCGGCCTCGGCGAAGCCCTGAAGCGCCGCGTTCAGGGTCTGCGTCGACGAGACGTTGATGGCCGGGTAGGCGAACTTCCCCGCCTTGGCCCGGTCGAGCATCTCGTTGTACTGGTCCGGGGTTGCGATGGCCATCTGCCGTCTCCTCGTAAAGCGCGGGTTGCGGGTGTGGTGGTCGTGGTTCTCGGCGACCCTCACCAAGCGTCAAGGGGTGACATCATCGTCGACCCCATCTTTCCAGACTTGCGCGAATGCTCCAGCCCGGCGAAGGTTCCGGGGGTTCCGGGCCTCGGACAGGGCCTCAGTCCAGGCCGAGCTCGTCCTTCGAGAACGCGAAGAGGTACGGCACCCCGGCGCCCTCGGTGATCTTCTCGGCGGCACCGGTGGCCCGGTCCACGATGGTCGCGACGCCGACGACCTCGGCCCCGGCCTCGCGCACCGCCTGGACGGCCTCCAGCGGGGAGCCGCCGGTCGTGGACGTGTCCTCGACGACGAGCACGCGACGGCCCTTGATCTCCGGGCCCTCCACGCGCTTCTGCATGCCGTGCGCCTTGGCGGCCTTGCGGACGACGAACGCGTCGAGCCGCTCGCCGCGCGCGGCCGACGCGTGCAGCATCGCGCCCGCGACCGGGTCGGCGCCCATGGTGAGGCCGCCGACCGCGTCGAACTCAAGGCCGTGCTCGCTGGCCAGGTCGAGCAGCACCTGGCCGACCAGCGGGGCGGCCTCGCCGTCGAGGGTGACGCGGCGCAGGTCGACGTAGTAGTCGGCCTCGATTCCGGAGGAGAGCGTCACCTTGCCGTGCACCACGGCCTTGTTCTTGATCTGCGTCAGCAGCGCGTCGCGCACGTCGTTCGTCGTCATGCCTATGAGCTTAAGGGGGCCCGGTGGGGACCGGTTTTACAGGTGGCTCCAGGTCCAGGTCGTGCTCGCCTCCAGCGGCTCCACCGGGGTGACCAGGCGCGGCGCGGTGTTCAGGCCGTTCGGGGGCCCGGTCTGCGGTTCGACGCAGACGGCCGCGTCCTGCTCGTCGTAGACGACGACCCACTGCTCGGGGCTCTTCACCTCGACCTGGAGGGCGCCCGGCCAGGACAGCATGACGTCGACGCCCTCGGGCATCCCGAAGCAGTCGTCCCAGGGGCCCGGGGTGGCCTCGATGCGCTTGCCGGTCGGCAGGTGGTCCGCGCCGCGCTCCTCCTGCCAGGCCGGGTCGAAGGCGATCTGCACGCTGCTGCCGCCGTCGGTGATCGTCCGGTTGAACCAGGGGTGCCAGCCGGCCTGCGCCGGGAACGAGTCGCCGTACGTCTCGACGCCGAGCGACAGGGTCAGCGAGTTCTCGGCGAGCGAGACGAGCTGCGTGACGCGTCCGCTGTACGGCCAGGGGTCGGTGAGGTCGTACGTGAAGGCGGCCTCGGTGCGGGTGGCGCGCGCGGTGGTCCACTCGGCGTTCCGGCCGAAGCCGTGGATGGCGTGCGGCGGGGAGTTCAGCGGCATCTGGTGGGTGTGGCCGCCGTCCCGGAACTGCCCGTCCCTGATGCGGCCGCACCACGGCACCATCGGGAAGCAGCCGTACTTCTCGCCCTGCCGCAGCAGTTCGGTACCGGAAATCTTCAGGCTGCTGATACGGCAGCCGTTGCCCGGCGCCACGGTCACTTCCGCGTCGCCCGCGGTCAGGGTCGTCTCCTGTGTCGTCACGACCACTGAGCCTATGCGGGGTACGGCTACCGGCGCCTGCGCAGGGCCCGGCCGACGACGATCGCCGAGGCGAGCGCGACGGCGGCCGCGGGGGCGGCCCAGCGCAGCGTGGCGCTGGTCGTGACGCCTTCGGGGGCGGGCACGGGGGCGTACCGGCCGCGCGGCGGCGCGTGGTCGACCTCCTCCGCGCTGCGGCCGATCATCGTGCGCCGGGCGTGCGCGGCGACCGGCTCCGCCGGGAGGTCGGATTCGGGTCCGGCGGCGAGGTCCGGGTCGGGGTCGAGGGACGGCGGCGGAATCTCGGTGTCGAAGACGGAGGAGTGGTCTTCGGTGGGGGCGAGGGCCTCGGCCCGTTCACCTTCGACCTCGCCCTCGGCGGGGCCGGCGACCGGGCTGCTGCCGGAGCCCTCGACCGTGTCGTCGGCGGGGCCTTCGCCCGAGCCCTCACGCGTGTCGTCGAGGGGGCCTTCGCCCGAGCTCTCACGGGTGTCGTCGACGGAGCCTTCGCCCGAGCCCTCGACCGTGTCGTTGGCGGGGCCTTCGCCCGAGCCCTCACGGGTGTCCTCACCCGCGTCCTCGCCCGCGTCCCCACTCGTGTTCTCGTTCTCGTCGGGGTCCGAGCCCGGCTCCTGGCCGGTCGCTCCCAGGTTCCCCGCGAAACGGTTCAGCAGCCGGTGCGTCGCCGATGTCACGGCCTCGCGCGGCAGTTCCGCGACCCGGCCGTCGCCTGAGCCGGTGCCGGAGAACGTGACCGCGGAGCCGCCGGACGCCGCGGCGACCCGGGCGGTCAGGGCGAACTTCACGCCTCCCGCGCCGCGGGCCTCGCTGCCTTCACCCGTCACGGCGAAGGAGCCGTCCGCCGACTGCGTCACGGTGACGCTGCCGCGGTACGTGATGGTGTGCCCGCCGATACGTACCTTCAGGCGGCCGCCGCCACCGGAGGCGTCACGCTGGAAGCCGGGCAGGGCCCGGTCGACACGTTGGGGATCGCAGAGCACCGCCCGCAGGGACTCCGCCGGAACCGGAACGAACACCTCATGCTCCATGCCGCCGAGCCTAGCGACCTCATCGCTCACGTGTACCCCCTTCGCCGTCCACCTTTCGACTTTCCAACGTAGCGGGGTGGTCCTGTGCTACTGGCCTGCGGCCGAGCCCGGGGGGTCGTGCCGCGGCGCCGACGGTCCTGGTTACCCGGGCCGGCCGGCCGCCGCCGCGCAACAAGCATCACCACGGGGGGCCGGAGCCCCCGGAGGGGGCGGGCGGGTGGGAGACGAGCGGGGCCCGGCGCAGCCGGGAAAGGCACGGCCCCGCGAACCAGCACCCCAGGCCCCACCCCGGCCCCCTCAAAACCCCGGCCCCGCGAATCCGTGACGACAGTCGCCACCCCGGCACAGCCCCAGAACCCCGGCGCCGCGCAACACGCACGACGAGCCCCCGCCCCGGCACACCCGCCACAACCCCGGCGCCGCGAACCAGCACCCCAGGCCCCACCCCGGCACAGCCCCACAACCCCGCCGCCGCGCAACACCACGACGCCCCCCGCCCCGCGCTAGTCGCCGAACCGGGGATGCACCAACGTCGACGGCACGCTCCCGTGCCCCGTCCGCACCAACCGCTCACCCGCCGGAGGCCCCGGCCGGACCCATCCCGCCAGCACGAACCCCACACCCCCGTCGCCGCGATACGCCACCGCCCGCAACCCCGCGGAGCGCACCGTCGCGGCGGCCGTTCCCAGCGGCGCCGCGCCGCGCCCCACCCGCGCCACCACTCGCCCCCGGTCCGTGAGAACCCGCCCCACCAACCCGTAGAACTCCTGCGAGTACAGCTTCGTGCTCGCCGTGCTGTCGGGGTCGGGCAGATCGCACACCACCACGTCGTACGGCAGCGCCCGCGGAGCGCTCCGCAGCCACGCGAACACGTCCCCCGTCACCACCCGCACCCGCGGATCCCCGAGCGCCCGCCCGTTCAACTCGCTCAGCCCCGGATCGGTCCGGGCCAGGTGCACCACCGCCGGGTCGGGGTCGACGACGTCCACGCGCCGCACCCCACGGGCGCGCAGCGCCTCACGCGCGGCGAGGCCGTCACCCCCGCCGAGGATCAGGACCCGCGCACGCGGACCGCCGTGCAGCGCGGGGCCGAGGAACTGCCGGTAGGGACGGCCCCGTTCCCGCCCGTCGGCCCGCAGCCGCCCGTCGAGGTAGAGCGACGGGGGACGCCGCCCACCACCCGTCAGCACGACCTCCTGCACCCCGGTCTGCACGGCGACCCGCACATCCGCCCCGAACAGCGCGTGCCGCGCCGCCCGCTCGAAGTCGTCGACGAGGACCCAGGACGTGGCGAGCACGCCGAGCACCGTGACGTTCGCGACGATCAGCAGCCAGCGGGCGCGCCTGCTCAGGTCCCGCCGGAACAGGCCGAGGACGAGCACCGCCCCCGCCACCGCGTTGACCGCCCCGGTGAGCAGCGCCCCGGTCAACTGCCCGAGCAGCGGCAACAGCAGGAAGGGGAACGCCAGTCCGCCGACCAGCGCGCCCACATAGTCCGCCGCGAACAGGTCGGCCACGGCCCCGCCCGCGTCCTGCCGCCGGATCCGCTGGATCAGCACCATCAGCAGCGGCACCTCCGCCCCGATCAGCACCCCGATGGCCAGCGAGAACCCGACGAGCAGCCAGCGCGGCCCGTCCACCCAGGCCCCGCCCCAGTCCCCGGTCCACGCGAACACCGCGTACAGCGCCATGGCACTGCAACCACCGACCAGCGCGAGCAGCGCCTCGATCATCCCGAAGCCGACCGCGGCGCGCAGCCGCAGCCGCTTGGCGGCGAGCGAGCCGAGGCCCATCGCGAAGACCATGACGGAGAGCACGACGGAGGCCTGGGTGACCGAGTCCCCCATCAAGTACGAGGCGAGCGCCACCAGTTCGAGCTCGTACACCAGTCCGCAGGCCGCACAGACGAAGACTCCCGCGAGGACGAGGAAGCGGCCGGTGCCCGGCTTCACCGGGAGCGGGGACCGGACCGGGCCGCCCAGGGGCCTGGGGCCTCGGGTCGTCACGGATGGGTGCGGTTCGATCACGCCTGGAACGCTACGTCACCACTTGACTCCGTCCAGTCACCCACACGTGTGGAACCGAGGTACCGCAGGCATACCCGCGACCCGCACGGCCACCGCGAGCCGGGCTCGCACCACCACGGACGCGCCACCCCCGACTCGCCACCACGGACGCGCCACTACCGACGCGCCGCTACAGAGCCGCGGCCACCGGCATCCGCGCACCCACCCGGGTACGCGTGGCGACCAACTGGCCGTCCTGCGGGTAGGCGTGCCAGGTTCGCCAGTGCACCTGCCCCTCGTACCGCTGGGCGAGCATCGCGGTGAAGGCGTGCGGGCTGCCGGGGAAGACCCCCGCAAGACCGTTCGGGTGGTCGGCGACGAGTGCGAGCAACTCCTGGGCACGGCCCGCGAATTGACCTGCCGTCAAATGTTCGACACGGGCCGCGAATTCGTACTCCCAGTCGCCGAGGCGCTTCGCGACGCCCAACGGGAGCGGCGTGCTGCTGCCGGGAATGCACGCCACGGTCTCCGAACAGGTGCCGCGCTCCTCCTCAAGAAGCACCTGGTGAGAAGCGCCGAGCAGCCTCAACTGAAGCCTGGCATCGTCGATGTCGAGGTCGAGCGTGGCGAGCGCGGGCAACGGCTCGCGGCCGAGGGCCCAAGCCAGATCGGCCGCGCTCGTATCGGAATAGGCGGTGTTCAGGGTCGTGAGCATGGGTCGGCTCCGCTAGCACGCAAAGGGAGGTGGGGCCGGCTGAGTCAAAGGGGCCGGTCCGTGCCCACGAGAACGCGATAACTACGTAGTACGAGGGCTGCGTTGACGGTTAAAGGGAATCATGAGCGGCGACGCCACCACAGCGTTTTTACCCAACTTCGGAGGGTTTCCATCCCCCCGAGGGCAGCACAGCTCAACTGTTCAACTTCCACGAGCACCATTCGCGCCCGGCGCACAACCTCCGAGGGCACATCCGGACAAGCGTGCGGCCCACGCGGACCGACTGCCCCGTGTCAGTCGCCTCCGCGCGGGCCGCACGCCCGGACCCGGTGGGTCAGCTTCCGCCGCCACCGCATCCACCACCGCCGCCACCGCCGCACGACGAGCCGCCTCCGCCACAGGAGGAGCCGCCGCCGCACGAGTGGCCGTGATGTCCGCCGCCCGAGTCACCGGACGAGGAGCATCCGTAGGAGCCGCCGCCGCTCGCGGCGCCGCCACCGGCCCACCAGCTGCTCCTGCCGGCCCGGCTCTTCTTCAGTGAGGTACCGGGCGAGCGACCGCTGCCACCCGCCCTGGCCGTTCCGAGCACGATGGCAACAACCAGCGCCACGAAGACCACGATGAAGAAAACCTCCATCACCGGCCCTCCTTTCTCTTCCCCCGTATCCCCCGAGGGGCCGCCCCGTGCGGGCGTGACAGGGGGATGCCCCTGCCCGGAGCACGCCAAGCAGGAGTTGAGGAAGTCCAGAGGTTCGGCGCAGGATGACCGGCATGACCTCCAGCGCACGCCCCCTGCTCAACCGCCGCCTCGCCGAGTTCGGAACGACGATCTTCGCCGAGATGTCCGCGCTCGCCGTGCGGACCGGCGCCATCAACCTCGGCCAGGGCTTCCCCGACACCGACGGCCCCGAGCAGGTGCGCGAGGCCGCCGTACGGGCGCTGCGCGCGGGACACGGCAACCAGTACCCGCCGGGCCCCGGCATCCCCGAGCTGCGCACCGCGATCGCCGCCCACCAGCAGCGCCGCTACGGCATGGAGTTCGACCCCGACCGCGAGGTCCTGGTCACGGCGGGCGCCACGGAGGCCATCGCCGCCTCCCTCCTCGCCCTCGTCGAACCCGGCGACGAGGTCATCGCCTTCGAGCCGTACTACGACTCGTACGCGGCGAGCATCGCCCTCGCGGGCGGCACCCGCGTCCCGGTGACGCTGCGCCCGACCACTGACGGGGACGCGTCCTTCCGCCTCGACCTCGACGAACTGCGCGACGCGATCACGCCCCGCACCCGCCTCCTCCTCATCAACACCCCCCACAACCCCACCGGCACCGTCCTCAGCCGCGCCGAACTGACCGCCATCGCCGAACTCGCCGTCGAACGCGACCTCCTGGTCGTCACCGACGAGGTCTACGAGCACCTCACCTACGGCGACGCCGAACACATCCCGCTCGCCACGCTCCCCGGCATGCGCGAGCGCACGGTCACCATCGGCTCCGCGGGCAAGACGTTCTCGTTCACCGGATGGAAGGTCGGCTGGGTGACGTCCACGCCGGAGCTCGTCACGGCGGTCCGCTCGGCGAAGCAGTTCCTGACGTACGTCTCCGCGGGCCCCTTCCAGTACGCGGTCGCGGAGGCCCTCGCCCTCCCCGACACCTACTTCTCCGACTTCCGCGCCACCATGACGGCCAAGCGCGAACTGCTCGCGACCGGCCTCGAAGACGCGGGCTTCACCGTCTTCCGCCCCCAGGGCACCTACTTCATCACCACCGACATCCGCCCCCTCGGCTTCGAGGACGGCTTCGAGTTCTGCCGGGCACTGCCCGAACGCTGCGGCGTCGTCGCCGTCCCCAACGCCGTCTTCTACGACGACCGGGCCGCGGGAGCCCCCTTCGTACGCTTCGCCTTCTGCAAGCAGGACGAGGTGCTCAGCGAGGCGGCGGCGCGGCTCGCCAAGGTGCGTACCCAGTAGCGGAGTTCACGGCGGCCCATTGAAGAAAGCCGCTTAGGCAGGCATAGATGTCCCGTGCTCCGCGCGTCCTTGTGGGCGTCAGAGAACGGGAGGGCTCATGGACCCGCAGGATCAGCTCAGATTCCGGGACTTCGTCGACGCCAGGTGGGGCACCCTGCTCCGCCTGGCGAACCTGCTCACCGGCGGCGACCGGCACGAGGCCGAAGACCTCGTGCAGACCGCGCTCATGAAGGCGCTGGGGCGCTGGCGGCACATCGACGACCCCGAAGGGTACGTCCGCAAGGTGATGTACCGGCACCAGGTCAGCCGCTGGCGGCTGCGCCGGCCGCACCGCGAGCCCACGTTCGACGCGTCGCGCACCGTGTGGCGCGAAGAGGGCACGGCCGACGGCACCGCCGACGCCGATCTGCGGATCACCATGGCCGGGGCGCTGGCCCGGCTCACCGCGCGCCAACGCACGATGCTCGTCCTGCGCTACTTCGAGGACCTGTCCGAGAGCGAGGTGGCGGGGACCCTCGGCTGCTCGGTCGGCACCGTACGCAGCACCACCCACCGCTCCCTCGCCCGGCTGCGCACGCTCGCGCCCGAACTCGACGCGCGGCGCCCCTCAGCGGCCACCGATCCCGACCGCCCCGCGAACGGCACCGCGCCGAAGGGAGCCCACGCATGAACGCCGACCAGCTCGACCGCACGCTCCGGGACGTCCTGCACGCTTGGACCCCCGACACCGCCGCCGCCCCCACGGACATCGCCGGCCGTCTCGTACGCCGCCGCAGGCGCCGCACCGCACTGCGCGTCACCGGCGCCGCACTCGGCCTCACCGCCGTCGCCTTCGGCACGGTCCTCGTCACCGGCACCGGCGGCGACCGGCCGGCGACCCCCGCCAACCACGTCAGCCGGGAGGGCAAACTGCGCTGGCAGACCACGCTGCCCGGCAGGACCACGTGGGACGCCTGCGCCACGGGCCCCGGCGCCGTGTACTGCCGGAGCTCCGGGTACGACGGCGTCGGCGTCGACACCCGTACGGGCAAGGTCGTGTGGCAGCGCAAGGCCGAACACGACAGCGGCGACGGCACCCCGTCCGGCTCGATCACCGGCGTCCGCGACGGAATCCTCTACTCCTACGCCGACCACGCCCCGGGAACGTCGAGCCCCGGCACCGACGTCGTCGCCATCGACCTCGACAGCCGCAAGGTGCTCTGGAAGCACAAGCTGGCCGACGACAGCCGCGACGCCGACTCCGCCGTGCTCTTCGACGGCGGCGTCCTCGCCAACACCCCCACGTTCAAGAGCGCGGCGGCCCTCGACCCCAGGACCGGCCGCACGCTGTGGACGCACAAGTGGAAGCAGGCCGACTGCACCGCCGTCGCGATCGGCGGCGTACCGCACCTGATGTGCTCACCGGACAGTGAGAAGGCGCCGCAGCGCAGCACCGTCGTCCGCCTCGACCCGGCGACCGGCCGCCCGCACACGGTCGCGACGCTCAAGGGCCCGACGTCCTACGTCGGCAGGGACGGCGACACCGTGCTGCTCAGCGCCATGGTCGGAAAGCAGAAGTTCTTCAGCGACCCCGGCCCCATCGACCTGATCCGCGTCGACACGGGCACCGAGAAGGTGACGCGGCACCGCGCCGACGGGCCGCGCGGCGGCGTGTTCGCGGACGGCACCATGCTCGTGGTCCGCAGGGGCGGCACGGCCCTCGCGTGGTCGGCCGCCGACGGCAAACAGCTGTGGGCGAGCGAGTCCGGCCTCCGGCTCCGCAAGGACTCCCGCGGCCCCGGCATGTACGAACTGGCCTCCGCCGCCGCCGTGAACCTCACCGACCGGGTCGCCTACTTCCTCGACCCGACCGGGAACATGGTCGGCCTCGACCTCGACGACGGCGCGGTGCGCTGGCGCGGCAAGGTGAAGCTGCCCGAGCGCCCGGTGCGGGGCGGTGTCGCCCCGGAGCTGATGACCGAGGGACGCCACGGCCTCATCGGCCAGGTCGACGGCGAACTGTTCCGCATCGACCCGAAGCCGGCACCGTAGCCACGACAGCCACGACGAGAGCCCGGTCGGTCGACCGGGCTCTCGTCGTCGTTCGGATACGGCTCACCGACTCACTCGGAGTCGTTGCCGTCCTCCGGCTTCTCCGCGGAGTCGACCTCGGCCTCCAGGCCGAGCTGCTCCACGAGCCACCGGTCGAACTCGATCGCGGCGCGCACCCAGCTGACCGTCGACGACACGAAGTGCTCGAGCGCGACGCCGGTGCCGATCAGCATCTGCGCCTCACCGATGAGGCGGACGGTGCCGTCGTCGTGGGTGTGGCTGTAGACCTTCGGCCACAGGGTGCGGCGGTTCCAGTCGTCGATCGACTCGAGCAGCTGCGGCTTGATCTCGATGCCGTGCGGCCGGTCGTAGAACGTCCGCACCGAGAAGACCTGCTGGTCGTCCTCGCCGCGGAACATGAAGTACGTACGGAACTCCTCCCACGGCGCGGCGAGGTCACCTTCCTCGTCGGTGACGTACTTGAGCTCCATCTGCTCCAGAAGCTGCTTGACCAGGTCCTGGTCGGGAACGACGGGACCGGCCGGTCCCGCTCCCTCCTGCGGGTCGGGCTGTCCCCCGAAGCTGGGAATCGAGGACGGGTCAATGCTCACTTGCTTGGTCCCTTCGTACGGATGCCGCCATCCTCTCCCACCGAGGCCCCCCAAGGGCAAGCCCGCGCCCCTTGACTGGGACGCGGGCGTTTCACGGCGGGCGGGGCTACAGCGTCTTCCCCGTCGCAGGGCCCACGATCAGGCCGTCGCCGAACGCGTCGACGCGGACCGTGTCGCCGTCCTTGACCTCGCCGGAGAGGATCTCCTTCGCGAGGCGGTCGCCGATCGCTGTCTGGATCAGGCGGCGCAGGGGGCGGGCGCCGTAGGCCGGGTCGTTGCCCTCGTCCGCGAGCCAGGCCAGGGCCTCGTCGGAGACGTCCAGGGTGAGTCGGCGGTCGGCGAGGCGCTTGGCGAGGCGGTCCAGCTGGAGGCGGGCGATGCGGGACAGCTCGTCCTTGTCCAGGGCCGAGAAGACCACCAGGTCGTCGAGGCGGTTGAGGAATTCGGGCTTGAAGGAGGCCCGGACCACTTCGAGGACTTGTTGCTTCTTCTCCTCCGCCGAGGTGAGGGGCTCGACCAGGTACTGGCTGCCCAGGTTCGACGTCAGGACCAGGATCGTGTTGCGGAAGTCGACCGTGCGGCCCTGGCCGTCGGTGAGGCGGCCGTCGTCGAGGACCTGGAGGAGGATGTCGAAGACCTCGGGGTGGGCCTTCTCGACCTCGTCCAGGAGGACCACGGAGTACGGGCGGCGGCGGACCGACTCGGTGAGCTGGCCGCCCTCCTCGTAGCCGACGTAGCCGGGGGGAGCGCCGACCAGGCGGGCGACGCTGTGCTTCTCGCCGTACTCCGACATGTCGATGCGGATCATGGCCCGCTCGTCGTCGAAGAGGAAGTCGGCGAGGGCCTTGGCGAGTTCCGTCTTTCCTACGCCCGTCGGGCCCAGGAAGAGGAAGGAGCCGGTGGGGCGGTCGGGGTCGGCGATGCCGGCGCGGGTGCGGCGGACCGCGTCGGAGACCGCGCGGACCGCTTCGCCCTGGCCGATGAGGCGCTTGCCGAGTTCGTCCTCCATGCGCAGGAGCTTCTGCGTCTCGCCCTCCAGGAGGCGGCCTGCCGGGATGCCGGTCCAGGAGGCGACGACGTCGGCGATGTCGTCGGGGCCGACCTCCTCCTTGACCATGGTGTCGCCCGCGACCTCCTTCTCGGCCTCGGAGGCCTCCTCCAGGTCCTGTTCCAGGGAGGGGATCTCCCCGTAGAGGAGCTTGCTCGCGGTGTCGAAGTCACCGTCGCGCTGGGCTCGTTCGGCCTGGCCGCGCAGTTCGTCGAGCTTCTCCTTCAGCTCACCGACGCGGTTGAGGGACGTCTTCTCCTTCTCCCAGCGGGCGGTGAGGCCGCGCAGCTCCTCCTCCTTGTCGGCGAGGTCGCGGCGGAGCTTCTCCAGGCGCTGCCTGCTGGCGGGGTCGGTCTCCTTGCCGATCGCCAGCTCCTCCATCTTCAACCGGTCGACGGCACGCTGGAGTTCGTCGATCTCGACGGGGGAGGAGTCGATCTCCATGCGGAGCCGTGAGGCCGCCTCGTCGACGAGGTCGATGGCCTTGTCGGGGAGGAAGCGGGAGGTGATGTAGCGGTCCGAGAGCGAGGCGGCGGCGACGAGGGCGCGGTCGGCGATCTGGACCTTGTGGTGGGCCTCGTAGCGGCCCTTGAGTCCGCGGAGGATCGCGATGGAGTCCTCGACGCTCGGCTCCGCCACCAGGACCTGCTGGAAGCGGCGTTCCAGGGCCGGGTCCTTCTCGATGCGCTCGCGGTACTCGTCGAGCGTGGTCGCGCCGACCATGCGGAGTTCGCCGCGGGCGAGCATCGGCTTGAGCATGTTGCCCGCGTCCATGGCGGAGTCGCCGCCGGCGCCCGCGCCGACGACGGTGTGCAGCTCGTCGATGAAGGTGATGATCTGGCCGTCGCTCTCCTTGATCTCGGAGAGGACGGTCTTGAGGCGTTCCTCGAATTCGCCGCGGTACTTGGCGCCCGCGACCATCGCGCCGAGGTCGAGCGAGACGAGTCGCTTGTTCTTGAGGGACTCGGGTACGTCGCCCTTCACGATGCGCTGGGCGAGGCCCTCGACGACGGCGGTCTTGCCTACGCCGGGTTCGCCGATGAGCACCGGGTTGTTCTTGGTGCGGCGGGACAGGACCTGGACGACGCGGCGGATCTCCTGGTCGCGGCCGATGACCGGGTCGAGCTTGCCCTCGCGGGCCGCCGCCGTGAAGTCCGTACCGAACTTCTCCAGCGCCTTGTAGGACCCTTCGGGGTCGGGTGTGGTCACCCGGCGCCCTCCCCTGCTCTTGGTGAATGCGTCGACCAGCTTCTTCGTGCCGGCCCCGTTCCGTGTCAGCACGTCGGCGGCGGCGCCGCCCTTGGCCGCGATGCCGATGAGCAGGTGTTCCGTGGAGAGGTACTCGTCGCCGAGCTCCTTGGCGCGCTCGGAGGCGTCGGCGATGACGGCGAGCAGTTCACGGTTGGGCTGGGGCGGCGCGACGGTGGATCCCGTCACGCTGGGCTGTGAGGCGAGTGCCCGCTCGGCGCCCGCCCGAACCTGCGCCTGGTCGGCGTCGACCGCGGCGAGGAGGTCGGTGATGTTCTCGTTGTCCTGGCCTTCGAGCAGGGCCAGGAGCAGGTGCGCCGGGGTCAGATCCGGGTGGCCCCCGGACACGGCCCGGCTGCTGGCCGCGTTGATCGCGTCGCGGCTCCGGTTCGTCAGCTCGGCGTCCACGTGCCTGTTCTCCTCCATGTACGGCTGTGTGATCCCTGTGTGATCCCTGCGGAAAATCTGACTCGTCCAACGTGTACAAAGTTGAGTCTATTCCACTCAAGGCCGACCGGGAAAAGGGCCCCGGTCCCTCTGGGATAGGTTCCCGTTCATGGCCAAGCGCATCGACCTCGACGCCCCCGGATCCGCCTTTCTCAGCTTCTGGCGCGAACGGCATCTGTGCACCCTCACGACGCTGCGCGCCAATGGCACGCCCCATGTGGTCCCGGTCGGGGTGACGTACGACGCCGAGGCGCGAGTCGCCCGTGTCATCACGGGAAAGTCCACCAGGAAGGTCGCCCACGCCCTTGAGGGGTCGGGGTTCGTCGCGGTGTGCCAGGTCGACGGGCGGCGCTGGGCGACGCTGGAGGGAAGGGCGACGGTGCGCACGGACCCGGAGCGGGTCGCGGACGCCGAGCGTCGCTACGCGGAGCGCTACTCGCGCGCGCCCCGGCCGAACCCGGACCGGGTGGTCATCGAGATAGCGGTGGGTCGGGCCACGGCGAACGTCCCCGAATCCGTATGACCCCGTGAGCTCGCGACCCCGTGACCTCGCGACCCCGTAGAACGACCGCAGCGGCGTCACCGTGTTCAGGTACACGGTGACGCCGCTGCAGGGGGGAAGCACCTGCGCGATCTACAACGACGGGGGTATCGCGTCAGGCACTGCGGGGGGTGGCCGAGGTGCTGGGGTGCTGGGACTGCGAGGCGGCATCCGCATGGGGGTCCGCCTCGCCGACCAGTTGATGGTCCCGCTGGTCGAGGTTCACAAAGATCATCCCGTACCGGACAACCGTGCGTACCGGCTGTGGAGCGCCACGTGGTCGGCGCAGGCACCGGTAGGCCCGGATGTCGTCACCTTCGCGGACCACGATGATGGGCTCTCCGAAGAGGGTGACCATGAGGGAGTCACCGGAGTTCGGAATCGCGGTCACGAGGTCGATGGTGTGCCAACCGGACCGGTAGGCGATCGCCATCTCCCGGCGTAACGACCGGTCGTCGGGCGGGGTGTTCATTCGCCGCCGCCTCCGGCCACGGGAGCGACTCCCCACGCGACGTCGTCGGCGCCGGCCACGGTCGTGACGCTCTGCGTACCGACCTGATCAGAGCCCCAGGCGACATCGCCGGGCGTAGCGGCACCGGCGGTGCCGAGCGCCAGCGCAACAGCCGCGACCGCCGCGCCGAGCACTGAGCGAAGCATTCTCTTACTCATGTCGGCTTCGTCCTTAGTTGATGGCTTCTTCTCCCCCGCACCACAGACGATGACTCATTCGGGCACATGGAAACCACAGCGGCGATGCATCATGTTCCTGCACGTTCAGGACCCTGGGGGGTGGAGATTTGCCAAGTAACAGCCCAAAAGCGACACATCCTCATCCAGTTACTGAGCTGTGCCCGGAGGGGGAGCGCCTTTACGCCAGCGCGCTGAGCGCGGGCCGTGTCGCGCGCGCCGAGATCGAGTCAGCTCCCTGCCTGCTGGAATTCGCGCTCCTGCACCCGGATCCGGATGACGCGGACTGGCTCCGTCCGGTTCCACCCTCGGTCGTACTGTCCCAGCGGTTGCAGCCCATAGAGCGGGAAATCCACGACCGGCGGGAGCTGTCCGGCGAACTGACCGCTGCTTTCCAGCCGTTCATGGCCATCAGTGCCCAGATGCCCGCGACGACACATGCCATCACCGTGCTCGAAGGCGGCGGCCGGATCAAGGCGGCGCTCGACAAGGCCATCGCCGAAAGCCGCACTGAAGTGCTGACCGTGCAGCCGGGGGGCGGCCGCAGCGAGCATCTGTTGATCGAGGCCCTGGAGCGCAGCAGGCCCCTCATCGAGCGCGGTATCTCGATGCGCACGCTGTATCAGCACACGGTCCGATACAGCCAGAACACCTTCGCGTACATGGACAAGATGGCGGGTGCCAGGGTAGAGATCAGGACGCTCGAGGAACTCATCGAGCGGCTCATCATCTGCGATCACGACGTAGCGTTCATTCCGGCCCAGGCCGGCGACAGCATCGCCCTCGAGCTGCGCCACCCCGGCCTCGTGCAGTACCTGATCAACGTCTTCGACCACATGTGGCGGCGTGCCACCCCGCTGCAGGAAGACGTCTCCTACGAGTCGACTCCCGAAGGGATCACCGGTGTTCAGCGCTCCATCGCCAAACTGCTCATCGAAGGGCATGTCGACGAGGCCATCGCCCGTCGGCTCGGCATGAACGTGCGCACCTGCCGCGCCCACATAGCGAAGATCGCCGCGGCGCTCGGCAGCGGCAGCCGGGCTCAACTCGGCTATCTGATCGCCCGGTCCGGGATGCTGGAGCAGGATTCGTGACGACCGAATCGCACACCGGGCACCAGGTGGACCCGCACGGCCACGGCGCGGATGAGCTGTGCCAGGAGGGCTCGGAGCTGTACACCCGCGCGCTGCGCGAGGGCCGCGTCCACAAGCGCGACACCGAACCGGCGCCCTGCCTGCTGCGCTTCGGCCTCCTCGTGCCCGCCGACGACGACCCGACGACGCTGAGACCGGTGGCCCCGGCCGTCGCCCTGCCGCGCCTCCTCGGCTCGTACGAGGAGGAGATCGCCCGGCAGAGACGGCGCAGTTCGCGGCTCGCCGACCAGTTCGCCCCGCTGATCGCGCTGGAGACGCAGCGCGCCTCGATCCCCAGTACGCCCATGTTCCGTGTCCTGATGGGGTTCCAGCGGATCAACGAGGCGATCGACGAGGCCGCCGGCGAGGCCTCCCTCGAGCTGCTGACCATCCAGCCGGGCGGCAGGCGTCCCCCGCAGGGGCTCGCCGCGGCGCTCCCCCGCGAACAGGCCCTCCTCAGCGGCGGCGGCCGGATGCGCACGCTGTACCAGCACACGGCCCGGCACTCCCCCGCCGTCACGGCGCACTACGAGCAGCTCATCGGCGACGTCCAGGTCCGCACGCTCGACGAGGTCACCGAGCGGCTCGTGATGCTGGACCGCACGGTCGCCTTCATCCCCGCGAACCGGGACCGCACGGTGGCCCTTGAGGTCCGCCACCCGGCGCTGATCAGCTACCTGGCCACGACCTTCGAGCGGCTGTGGCAGCTGGCCACGCCGATGTTCCCGCAGGCGGCCGTCGAGGAGCTGACGTCGGACGGCGTCACGACGCGGCAGCGCACGATCGCGACGATGCTCATCGAGGGCCACACGGACGCGGTGATCGCGGAGCGGCTCGGCATGAACATCCGCACGGTCCGCGTACACATCGCGAAGCTGGCGGCGACGCTGGGCAGCGACAGCAGGGCGCAACTGGGCTATCTGATCGGCCAGTCGGGCATCCTGGAGGATGCGGACTAGCCGTCGCCCGGTACGTACGGGCTACTTCAACCCGGCCTCCGCACACGCCTGCGCGTACTTCGCCGTGCAGATCTGCGACACCGTGAAGATCTTGTCCTTGACGACGGTGCTCTTGATGTTGTCCTTGGTGAGCGCGACGACGCTGACGCTCGCCGTCCTGATCTGCTTGTCGGTCGGGCTGTCGGTGCGGTCCATCGCCAGCGCCTCGAACTCGATGTCGCGGCCCTGCGAGATCCGTACGGCCATCTCGGCGGCGGTCTGCGCCTCGTCCGGGTAGGGCTTGTAGACGCTCATGTACTGCTCGCCGTTCAGGATCCGCTGCACGGCGGCGAGTTCGGCGTCCTGCCCGGTGATCGGCGGCATCTCGCGGACACCGACCTCCTTCAGGGCCGCGATCACGCCGCCGGCCATCCCGTCGTTGGCGACGTACACGCCCGCGATGTTGTCCACGCCGAGCGCGTTGACGGCCTGTTCCATGTTGGCCTTGGCGTTGGACGGCTTCCAGCCCGCGGTGTCGTACGACTTCGCGACGGTCACGGCGTTGCCGAGCTCCGCGCGGGCGGCGTTCTTGTACTGCGCGGCGTTGGGGTCGGTGGGCGAGCCGTTGATCATCACGACCTTGTCGCGCTTGGTGGCCTTGGTCCCGCCGAGGGCGGAGATCAGCGCCTTGCCCTGGGTCTGGCCGACGAGCTCGTTGTCGAAGCCGACGTAGGCGTCCACGGGCCCCTCCGCGAGCCGGTCGTACGCGATGACGTGGATCCCCGCGTCCTTCGCCTTGCGCACGGCCGGAGCGATGTCCTTGGCGTCCACGGCGTCGACGACGATCGTGTCGACCCTCGCGGCGACCATCTCCTGCAGCTGCTTGCGCTGGAGGGCCGCGTTCTGCTTGGCATTGGCGTAGACCAGCTCCCCCTTGCCGCCGGTCAGCTTCGCCACCTGACGCTCGAACATGGGGTGGTCGAACTTCTCGTAGCGAGCGGTCTCCTTCTCCGGGAGCAGCAGACCGATCTTGACGTCGTTCCCCTTGGTGACGGATGCGCTGGGCCCGTTGTCGTCGCCCGGCAGCACACCACCACAGGCCGAGAGCGAGACGACCAGGACGGATGCGGCGCCGGCCATGGCGGCACAACGCATACGCGTGTTCATGTGCGGATACCTCCCTGACGTGGCCGCGACGGTGCGGCCGAGGTGGCTCGAAGCCAACTCGCCCGCCCACTGACCGTCAAGAGGTGAAGCCACACCGCAACGAAAACGGGTCCTTTACTTCTTCACATGAAGCCGGTTACGGCGAATACCGGACACCTCCGCAAGGCCCACACAATATTCACGGGGCGGGCGGGGGTGCTCCCTGCGCCGCCGTCCCGCACCCGGGGCACCGCCCCGGCTCCGGGCCCCGGTAGGCGCGGTCGCAGGTGTCGCAGTTGCGGAGGGGGTGGCGTACGGGCGGGGGTTCGGCCGGTCCGCTGAACGTGCTGGGCCAGGGCGGCAGCTGGGCCGTCAGCCGGTGGGCGAGGAGGGCGGCGGGGCTGTGGATCGTACGGTCGTCGGGCAGGCCCCTGACCAGGGCGTGCCGTACGGCGCTTGGGGTGAGGTCCCGTTCCAGCCAGGCGGTCACGCCGGGGGCGAGGCGTTCGATGTCGCGGGCGGGGAGGGCGAGGCGGGCGTCGGTGCGGTGGAGGGTGGCGAGGAGGTCGGTGGCGACCCGGAGGAGGGCGGGCCGGGGGTTCACCGGGTGGGGGACGGCGAGGGGGCGGGGCTTCTTCTTCACCGGCTTCGGTGGCGGGGCCGGGATGCTGCTTTGCGCTGCGCCCGGCTGATTGCACGACACCGTGCGGGTGCGGACACGGCCGTCCGGCGTGCGCAGCCGTTCACGCCGCAGGTAGCCGTGCGCTTCGAGTTCGTTCAGGGCGGCGGCGATACGGGTGGTGCCCTCGGGAAAGCGGGCGGCGAGGGTGCGGATGTCGGCGCGGGCGCCTGCCGGCAGCGACTGGATGTGGACGGCGAGGCCGATCGCGAGGCCGAAGAGGCCGCGGTGCTGGGCCAGGTGATTGCCGACGACCGTGAAACGTGTGTGAGGGCGGGTGTTTTCGTGGACGATCCCGCCGGGGGCGCACGTGCGCGCGCTAGGGTTCTGGGTATCCATCGGGAAGCTCGATTCTTCCTCGGTGGTCAGGCCCTCGCCTTGGGATTCCCGTCCCGGCGGGGGCCGTCGCATGTTTGCGGTTGTGGTGTTGGGCGTGAGCGTAGAGGGCCCAATGGGCATATGCGCAAGCCGAGTTGGTCTTGTTCACCCGTCCGTGTCACGGGCGGGGAGAGCGGGGAGGTGGGGCTTGGTTTGGGTTCTTTCCCCCTCAGTCAGTCCTTTGTCGTTTGGCGCCACCGGCACCGGCGTACGGGTTTCCGTGCCCCGGCGGCCGTACGAGATCGAGCTCGGCCCAGACCGTCTTCCGGGGAGCGGGACCTTCGCGGACGCCCCAGCGGCGAGCGAGTGCGCCCACGAGGAGCAGGCCGCGACCCGACTCCCCGCCTGGTGCGGCGACTTGAGGGAGGCGGTCGGCGCGGGTGTCCGTGACCTCGATGCGCAGGGTGTCCCCGGCGACGTGGAGGACGAGACGGAAGTCGCGGCCGGGCAGGCGGCCGTGGGTGACGGCGTTCGCGGCGAGTTCGGCGACGACGTGCGCAGCCGCGTCGAGGTCGAGGCCGACCTCCCAGGCGCGGAGTTGCTCCGCGGCCAGGAGGCGTGCGAGGCGGGCTGCGCGTGGTGTGGGTGACAGCTGCACGCTGAAGTGGTTGGTATTGCGGGGGAGTTCGGCGATTTCACGGTTCACGTCACTGAGCGTGTCCGCGCCTGCTTACGCTGACCAGCGACCTGGCCGCTACGTACGGTGACTGTCCAGCGTTTGCCCAGGGCTGTACGGGCTGTCCAGGGTGGCGTGGGGGTACGGCGTTGACGGTACGTGTGCGGGGAGTTCGGCGGACTGGAGGTGCGTGCGGATGACTGGGGCGACGGACGGTGACGGGTGGGAGATCGAGCCGGGGGATGAGCAGGGCGCGGCGGTGGTGGCCATGGTGGGCCGACAGTTAAGGGCTCGCAGGGAGGCGGCGGGCCTGAAGGTGTCCGAGCTCGGGGCGGCCATGGGCTACGGCGAAGGGACCGTCTACAAGGTAGAGGCCGGCAAGCGGATTCCCCGGCCGGAATTCCTCGACAAGGCGGACGAGGCGTTGGACGCCGACGGGCTCATCAAGGCGATGAAGCCGGACGTGGCGGAGGTTCGGTATCCGAAGAAGTTGCGGGACCTGGCGCGTATGGAGGCCAGAGCGGTCGACGTTCAGTGGTACGGCGCCCATGACATCCACGGCCTGTTGCAGACCGAGGGATATATGCGGGCGTTGTTCGAGATGCGGCAGCCCGCGTACACGCCCGGCGAGATCGACCGCGTGACGGCCGCACGGCTGGAGCGGCAATCAATCTTTGCGAGGGAACCCGCTCCCGCGCTGAGCTTCGTACTGGAAGAAGCAGCTCTGCGGCGGCCTCTCGGAGGCAGAATGGTGTTGCGCGGCCAGCTCGAACGCCTGCTGGAGGTAGGGCAGTTGCGCAATGTCGCACTCCAGGTCATGCCGATCGACCGAGAGGAACATGCTGGGGTGGACGGCAGCATCACGATGCTGGGGTTCGGGGACGGCACAGCCGTGGGGCGATCACCAGGCGTCGCCTCGGGGCGCCCCGTCGACGATCCCAAACAGCTCCGGATCCTCGAACTGCGGTATGGCATGATCCGGGCCCAAGCCCTCCCCCCGAGAGAGTCGCGGGCCTTCACCGAGCAACTGCTGGGAGAGACATGAACCGCAAGGTCTCCACCGGAGATGGCGCCGAACTGGACTGGCGCAAGAGCAGCTACAGCAGCAACGGCAGCGAGGGCGACTGCCTAGAAGTCGCCCACGCTCCCGACACCGGTACCGTCCACCTCCGCGACTCCAAGCACCGCGCCGCGGGCCCGCACCTCGCGGTGAGCGGCACCGCCTGGGCCGGGTTCCTCGGGCTACGTGACCTGCGCCCCACACAGGCCGGCTGAGGCCAGTACCTCCCCGTGAGAATGTCGCAGTCATACGCTTGTCTGCGACATTCTCACGGGCACACACCAGTCGAGCGCCCGGAAATCGGATCCCCCAACAGCGTCGGGAGTTGGCTATGAGGGCCGCCCGAACCGTACCCGGCTATCCCTCGTACTCGGTCAGGTCGATCGCGTACACCCGTAGGCCGCCCTCCGCCTTGCCGGGCAGCAGTGCCATCCCCAGCTTGTGGAGCACCTTCGCCGAGGAGGCGTCGAGCTCCGATGCGACCGCGACGACCCGGTCGATGCCGCGGTCCTGCAACGCGAACTCCAGCGTAGCCTGCGCCGCCTCCGAGGCGTAGCCCTGGCCCCAGAACTGTCGCGCGAGCCGCCACTGGATGCCGATGTGGTCCGCCACCTGCGGCGGGGCATCGGGAACGTAGAGGCCGACGGCGCCCGCCAGCTCGCCGGAGCCGAGGAGTTCCACGGCGAAGAGCCCGAAGCCCTCGTCGTCCCACTCCTCCTCCCAGCGCTCGATGTCCTCGGCGGTGTCGTCGAGGGAGCGGGGGGCGCCGTCGCCGATGTGGTGCATCACGGTGGGGTCGGCCTGGATCTCGGCGAGCGGGGCAAGGTCGTCATCGGGGTTCCAGCGGCGCAGGAGGAGGCGGGGGGTACGGATCTCGGTCATGGGTCCATCCTGCGGCATGCCCCGTGCTCGCTAGAACGCGGCGACGGCAACCACAAAGAAGACCACCGGATACAGCACGGTGAGCACACAGACGGGCAGGCCGAGCAGCAGGAACACGAGGAAGAGCAGCGCGCGGGCGACGAGACCCCGCCGGGCGTTCACGCGGTCCTCGTCGAGCGGGTCGTAGGTCACTTCGATCCGGTCGGGGTCCCGGGCGACGATCCTGCCCCCGCCGCGATACTCGTGCTTCGATCCCCCGACGTCCCGGAACACGTACACCTTGGTCGACGTGAGATCGCCGCTGCTGTCGCGGGACTCGGCGGTCCGGTCGTACGTGGCCTCGACGGTGATCCCGCTCCGGCGCAGCACCCACCAGTCCTTGGCAATCGACCAGCACACCTGGGTGATCAGGCATCCGACGTAGAAGCCCGCATAGGAAGCCGCCCACACGATGACGAGTCCGGACTCACCCGTGGCGGCCGTCAGGCAGATCCCCAGCACGAACAGTGCGCCGAACGCCCACCAGTACCACCGGGCCCCGCCCGGCGGCCGGGGCCCGCGCGGCGGTCTCGGCTCGTACGACACCGCCGTACGGCCACTGCGCCGCGGCTGGTCCGCGTCCCGCACCGGCAGCGCCGAGTTGACCGCGTCGGCGAACACCTTCGCGGCCGTCCGGCTGCTGGGACGCAGGCGGTACGTGGCGGGGTCCGGCTCCTCGGGGGCGGCGGTGAGGACGATCTCGATGCCGCGCCGCCCGTCCGCGCCGCGCGGGCGGACCGTCTCGATCGCGGTCAATGGAATGCGCAGGCTCAGTCCGGTCCCGGCCCGGTCGAGCAGCACGGCGCCGCGCCGCAGGCGAGCGGTGGTGAGGCGGCTGCGCAACACCTGTTCGGTCGTCACGGCGGGGAGCGTAGGGCATGAGCATGACGTGAAGTAAGAGGCGCGGTCACACACGAAGGGGCCCAAAGGCCGGTGAACCTCCGGTCCTCAGAGCTGCTCGACCGCGTCGAGCGCGGCGAGGAGGTCACCGTGACGCGCAACGGCCGCGCCGTCGCCCGCATGGTGCCGGTCGATCACACCGACGGCCCTCCGCATCCGACGTCGTCCACAGGGGCAGTGGACCTGCCGGAAATCGGCCTTGCCGAGCCGGCGACCAACACGGACACGGACGGGATCGTGTGAGGCGCGGGCCGGTGACGATCCCCGTCGTCACTACGGCCGATGTCGCCCCCGGGACCTGATCCGGTGCGGCATCAGCTCACGGACCTCCGCCTCGGCGGCGCCGACGACCGGTAAAGGGAACTCGTCGCGATCCTCGCTCCGACCTCCGTGTCCCGCACCCGCTTCGCCGTCCGCGTGCTCGCCCTCGGCCCGCTCTCCCCGGTCGGACCGCGTGGCATCGGGCGCGCGGTCGTGTGCGCTGTCGTCCACTGCACCCTCGTCCGTCGCGCCCTCGTCCGTCGCGTCGCCGTTCTCCGCGACGCGCAACCGCGGGACCGGTGCCCCCGGCGGCATGCCGGGCTCGTCCGGCTCGTCGTGAATGGGTCCGGGGCGGGCCTCTGCGCTCTCGCCCGACACCAGGCGCGCGTGCTCCTCCCAGCCGAGGCGGAACCAGTCCACCCGTTCCCGCTCGGCCTCCTCGACGGTGACGACGCGGAGCGCCTCGGGGCCGAACTCCGCCAGCTTCCGGCCGAGTTCGACGACTAATTCACCGGCGCGGCGCCGCCCGTCGGGCACTTCGCCACCCATACACCCCTGCCCCTTCGTCCCCCCTGGGACTGATCACTGACTTTCCACTCAGCCGCCTTCCGGCAGGAACTGCTTCGCCACCCGGACGAAGGTGTCCCGCAACTCCGGCGGCACTCCCATGCGTTGGGCCGCTTCCTCAGGTGACAGACGCGGCCCGTCGGCCTCCCCATTCCCCTGCGGGCTGCCGCCAACCGGCAGGTCCGCCTCGGCGAGCCGGCCCGACCTGATCAACATGTCCCGCACCGGCACCCCCAGAGCCACCGCGAGCCGCCGCATGGTCTCCAGGTCGGGCATGCTCTGCCGGTTCAACAACCGGCTGACGGCAGCCCGGTGGACACCGGCGTCGTCCGCGAGCCGCGACTTTCCGCCACCTCGCGGGCTGTCGATGGTGTATCCGCGCTCCCGCATCAGACCTTCGATCCAGTCCGCGAACGCGTCCAGGCCGGACGGTCCGCCGCCGCGCTCCTGGCCCGATCCCTGGTCCGGGCCTTGGTCAGGGCCCTGCTCGATGTGGGCTCGTGCCCACGAGCTTTCGCTCATGACGCTGATCTCCCCTCGTCGCGGGCACAGCGTACCGAGCGCGCGCGCACCAAAGCTGCGCGCGCACGCACACAGTTACGGAGATCTGTACAACACGCCGACGGGGACGGCTGGTTGGACTCTTGGGTGCCCCCTCCTCCCTCTTGTCTCGTACGCATCGAATCTACTTGCGCACGCGCACGCAACATGCCACTCTCATCACGCGTTCGCATGTTTCGAACAAATGTTCCCATACATGGGGAGGCGCTGCACGTGTCAAGCCCGAAAATTCTTCCCATTCCTTCGCTGACCAGGGTGTTCACCTGGCACGACGATGAACTCGACTGGCGCAGATCTGCCGCCTGTGCCGAACTACCCCAGCACCACGTCTTCACACGGAGCCCCTCCGAGGCCGCACCTACGTTGCGAGCCTGCAACAAATGCGCGATCCGGCAGGAGTGCGAGGCCGTGGTCGACCCCGCCCGTACCTGGTTCGACGGCGTCTGCGCGGGCCGGTTGTGGCGCAACGGCCGCGCGGTCGACGCCCCGGAAGAGAGCGAGACCCGGCGATGAACGTACGCACCGAACGCCCGGCCCGTGAGACCGCCGAAGCCCTCGACTGGCTGCGCGCCCTCGCCGAGCGATTCCCTCTGCTGCTCGCGGAGTTGGCCCCGGCCCCCGCCTCCGGCACACCCCGCCCCGGCCCCTCCGGCGGCCCGGCGCCGCCCCACACGGGCGCCGGGCCGCGCCCATCCCCGTAGATCTCGATCTCGCTCAAGGAGCGCACCCATGCCCGGATTCGACGTCAACGCCGCCCGCGCCCAGCGCCTGGAGGCGCTCGGCCGCACCTGGCCGTTCCAACTCGACGACGACACCTTCGAATTGCCGACGGAACTCGGCCGCGCGACGGCCCGCAAGCTGCGCGACCTCGACGACAACGACGTGGACGGCCTCCTGCACCTCCTCCTCGGCGACGAACAGTTCGCGCGCTTCGACCAGCACGACGTCACCGTGCAGGACATCGGCGCCATCCTGGAGGCCTACGGCAAGGAGACCGGGCTCGGCCTGGGGGAAGGCTGAGCCTCGACGCGCTCGTAGAAGAGCACGCCGAGGCCATCGAGGCCGACCTGCTGCGTCACTACGGTGTCGACCTGCTGGACTGGTACCGCGACCGGCTGACCGCGCGACGGCTCGCGACGCTGGTCAAGTATCTGCCGCACGACAGCAACCTTGCCCATGAGCTGCACGGGGAGAGTGCGGACTGGTCGGTGGGCGAACATCTGTTGGCCCACATCGCGGACCAACTCGCCGAAGCCAATTGGATGTTCGCGACGGTCAACCGGGACGAGGACGCGGAGCCACTGGACTTTCCCGAGCCGCTGCCCCGGCCGGGTGTGCCGGCCCCCGCCCGGCCGGGAGAGGAGCCGGACCACGCCGCGGCGCAGCTCCCGGACCCGGAACAGCTGTCCAGGTTCTTCGCGCAGCCCTAGGGCCCTTCTGACGGATCAGGCTGGATACGGGAGGCTGGTCATGGGCGGTGCGGGCCAGCGGGGTCTGGTGCGTGCAGCTGCAAGGCGGAGGAGGGCGTCAACGCGGAGCGTTGGCAACCGACGACAACGCCGCAGATGGGCGTGCCAGACCCCGCGACTCCGGCAAGATCCGTCAGAAGGGCCCTAGGGCCAGAACCCTGGAGGCCCGTCCGTCACCCTCGGTTCTTCCGCCACGCCTTGAATCGCCGAGCCACGAGCCACGGAGTCCAGGAGCTGCTCAGCTGTGCTCTCAGGTTCGGCACGACACCACCTCGCTTGAGGCCGTCCTTCCCCCAGAAGTCGTCGTATCCGATGTCACTTGGATCTCCGCAGATCTGCCAGAAGATATTCGTGCGGTCAATTCGCGCCAGGGACCGGATCATCTCTTCCACTCCGAACCTTGAATCCAGGCACAGAATGACACACGTAAGTCCCTTGGACAGGGGGCGGATCTGCATCACGCTGTTCATGACGTCAACCGCTTGAGCATGGCCGTAGAAGCTGTCCGATATTCCGAAACGACGCCCCACCTCATTCCTGGGGCTCGGGTCGTCGAGAACACCACTGCTCGCATTCGGAAGAACTGCCCAGTCGGCAGCCCATTCATCGAAGTTCGCTTGGTCCACTTCCGAATGAGCCACCGTCGACCCGTGTCCGACCTGATCCACCGCCCTGCCATGCAGGATGACGGTCACCGTGGCCGAACCGCCGATCTGTTCGGCCACCCTCAGGGCATTCTTTGCTTTTCGTGCGATGGATGATCTGTAACGAGGGTTGAAGTATGTCGGACTCGTGACAGGCAGGGCGACGATCACCTTTGCGGGCTCAGCAGGCTCGGCAGTCATGCCGTGCAACCTAACACCAACCAGCTGTATGGGAGCGCGACTTGAGTACACCGGCGGAAATCAAACTCGACACCCTCTCTGAAACACTCAAAACCCACACGGCAGACATCAAGAAACTAAAAGAGACCACCAAGGCCAAGTCTCTCACCGCGACCATTGTGACGGCGAGTGCCGCCGCCGCGACGGCGAGCGCGACAGGTTTGGCGGCCAGCATTTCCCTTTTCAAGGTGGACGAGAAGGGAATCACCATCCTCGGAGCGACCAGGGAGTTCAAATGGATTAACAACCAGATCAGTCGGCTCCAGAAGCGGATCGAAAACTCGGAGCAGCGTGACAAACGGGCACGCGACGAGATAGTGAAGAGCCACATTCGCGATATCGAGAAGATTCCTCGCATAGAAGCCGACGTCAACGCCCTCCGACGCCGCCTCTCTCGTGCCGCGCAGGCAGCATCGCAGGCATCCATCAACTCGCGGCGCACGCTGGCTGCGGATCCCGATAACCGGACCAACCAGGGAGTTCACAGTTCCAGGCCTGTAGTCCGAGGGGTCGCCAGCGACGTCAAATCACTTGAGCAGGCCATCAGCGCGCTCGCGAGCGTCCTCGCATGAGCGTCCGCGCCCCAGAGCGAGTAGGTAGGCGAATCAATGAAGTTGAAGCAAGCAGTCGGGCAGGTGTCGTCCGGACTCAAAGGGCTGAATACCCGCCTGGGCTCGACAACGCAGGGAATGAACGCTCTGAAACGCGGCGCTTCCGGAGCCGCTTCCCCCGTGTCCCGGTTGAAGACCGAAGCTCGCGGGGCCGACACCTCCCTCAAGAGGTCCAAGACATCCACCGACAAGTTCAAGACCTCCCTCGACCGCCTCAAGTCCTCCTCCGGCAGGGCCAACACCGCTCTCCGTGACGTAAAGCGCCAGTCGGACGCCGTGGACAAGTCCGTCGGCAAGGCCGGCAAATCCGCCACCAGTGGCGGTAAGTCGATGACCGGGCTCGGGAAGGGGCTGAAGGGGGCCACCCTCGCGCAGAAGGGGCTCAACGTGGCCATGAAGGCGAACGCCTTCGGGCTCGTCATGACCCTGCTGGCGCCGATCATCAGCCAGTTCATCAACATGGACAAGGTCTCCAAGCTCCTCGCCAAGGGCGTGAAGTGGGCCTGGAACGCCATATCCGGCGCCATCAAGTCCCACTCCGGTCCCATCAAGGCCGTCATGAAGGGGATCATCAACGCCTTCACGGCCCTGCCCCGCGCCTACATCGGCGGCATGAACGCCATGATCGGCGGCCTGAACAAGATTCACGTGAAGATTCCGGGCTGGGTGCCGGTCGTCGGCGGCAAGGAATTCGGGATCAACCTCCCGAGGATTCCGAACATTCCGACGCTCGCCGAAGGCGGCGTCATCGGCGCGCGGACCGGCGGCCGTCTCGCCGTCGTCGGTGAGGCCGGTGAGGACGAGGCGGTCATTCCGCTGTCGAAACTGGGCGCGATGCTCGGCCGTCACCCGGGCGGTGGCGCCGCCGTGGAACGGCTCGCCGCCGCTGTCGAGAAGCTCGCCGACCGGCCCGTACACATTCAGGTCGACTCACAGACCATCGCGCGCGCCGTCTTCCTCGGCCAGCGCCAACTCGCCCGCCGATAGGCCGACTACACCGAAAGGAGGGTGAATCGTGGGCAGCAATCTGTGGATCGGCGCGCCTGGGTCCCTCTACGAGATCGATCAGGCCACCACGTCCTTCGACCGCAGCGCCGACCTCGGCGTCAGTGAGTTCAAGTCGCTCGGCGGCCTCGTCACCGTCACCCGCACCGCGTCCACCACCCGTCGTACGAAGCTGAGCTGGGACCGGTTGCCGCCCGCCGACGCCCGCGCCCTCGACCGGCTCGCGCGGCGCATCGACGGTCCGGGCCCGCTCGTCCTCATCGACCCGGTCGCCGGGAACGTGCTCGGCGCCGCCCAGGCCGCGGGGCGCGGGGTGGCGGGGGCCGGGGACGTCAGCGGGCTCGACCAGTGGTTCAAGGTGTCGGCGACCGGCGCCGTCGTCGAGGTCGCGGGCGCGCCGGGGACGTTCGCGTTCACGGCCGCCGACGCGACCAGCAAGCTCGGCTGGCGGTGCGTGCCGTGGCAGGGCAACTTCCCGGTGGCGGCCGGCACCCGCATCTCGTTCCGCGCGCCGAGCGCCATCGCCGCGCTGGGGACGGTCGGGGTCAACATCGACTTCAAGAAGGCGGACGGGAGTTATCTGTCCGGGCCTTCCGCGACCGGCCCCTACGTCGCGGCCACCGTCCCCGCCGGAGCCGTCTTCGCCACGCCGTGCGCGACCCCCGGCACCGCCGGCACCTACTCCCTCGCCGGAGCCTGCCTCTCGTACGACGACGGGGCCGCGCACACCATCCCCGGCGACGGCCTCCCGCAGCTCGCCGTGACCACGTACACCGATACCCCCGGCCTCCCGCTGCCCTATCGCAGCATCAACCTCGAACTCGTGGAGGTGTCCCGTGCAACAAGCTGATCCGGCCACGGAGGCCGCGCTCGGCACCGGCGAGCGCACCGCCACGCACACCACCCGGCTCGGCGGGCAGGACGTCAGCGACCAGGTGCAGTCCTGGGAGCTGGAGCGTTCGTACGCGACCGATCTGCCGGCCGCGATGCGCGCGTTCTCGGGGAGCTCGTCGGCGCAGCTCCAGCTCCAACTGGGCGGCAGTGGAACGAAGTTGGCACCGGAGCTGTACTCCGCTTGGGCCGACCGGGCCACCGGTGACCTCGCCCGCCCCGGCCAGAGCGTCGTGCACGAGACGGGCGTCGGGGCCGGTGACACCCTGCCCTCCTTCCGCGGCACCCTGCGCGCCAGGTCCGCCGCCTCCGGCACCGACACCGCGCAGCTCACCGCGCTCGACGGCGCCGAACGGCTCCGCTCGCCCGCCGAACTCCCTCGCCCCTACACGGGGTTGTACTGGCGCCGCCCCGTCGCCACCGCCACGTGGTGCGTCGACGAACTGCTCCGCCAGGCCGGCTTCCTGACCAGCCCACCGGCTCGGGCCCCGGAGTTCGTCCCGGGCGAGCCGCTGACCCTCACCCACGCCACCCTCCACGGCGGGTTCGCGACGTCGTACGGCATGCCGGAGGACCTCCCCGACCCGCGCCACTACACATGGGCGCGCACCGGAGCGCCGCACGAGATGGCCCTCGTACCGCGCGGTCTGCCCGCAGGGGCGAGCGGCATCACGGTGTCCTGGTTCCCGCGCAGCCGCGTCACGGTGCCGGGCAGCCGCCTCTTCGCGGAAGCCTGGGTGAACAACGCCATCGGCATCGGCTCGACCGTCCGCCTCGACCTGGAGCTGAACCGTACGGGTTCGGCCACCGGCACCCTCTCCCTCGCGGTCGACTTCACTGCGGGCACGCTCACGGCGTGGTCGCTCAGCAGCGACTCGAAGGTGCCGGGCGGCGGGCTCACCTGGAGCGGGAACGCCACCGCGATGAAGGCGCAGCGCGGCGTGTGGCACATCGGCGCGTACGTCGATGTGTACGCCTCGACGGGCGGCCGGGCTCTGCCGCAGATCACGCCGATGCTGACGGCGCCCGACGGCACGACGTGGGTCGGCGGCGTCGGCGCGTTCACCGCGACGACGGGGCCGCAGCCCGTCGCCGAGCTGCGCAAGATCCGGTTGATCACGTCGATGGCGACGGAAGCGGTGCAGGTGACGAGCGGTCTCGCCGCGGCACCGACCGTCGCCGACTTCACACAGGCCGGGCAGTGGGTGAAGTCGGCCGACCTCGACGAGGCGATCCTGCCGCTGCGGACCATTCCGAAGGTGTCCGGTTCGCAGTGGGAGGCCATCGGCCAGATCGCGAAGGCCAGCATGTCCACCGCCGAACTGGACGAACGCGGCCGCTTCCGCTGGCGCAACTTCACCCGTTTCGCGACGACACCGACCAGCCCGGATCTGACGCTGACGTCCGTGCGCTCGATCGCCGCCCTCACGGTCACCGAGGAGATCGACGCCTGCCGCAACTACTGCGTGCAGCCCGTCACCGACTGGAGCGCGGTCTACATCAAGGAAGCGGACGCGATCGTCGACACGGTGGTACGGGAGATCCCGCCGAACGGCTCACTGACCGTCAGCTACACCTTCGGAGAGGACGAACTGGACGTCGGCCCGCCCGACACCGACGACGACTCGGTCGGCACGCCCGGTTCGTCGTTCCGCGTCGCGACGCAGAACGCGGCGGGGACGACGGCCGTGAAGGGGGCGGTCGACGCGATGGTGCGGCGCGAGAACGGCGTCATCGTGCTGCGCCACTACAACCGCACGTCGTCCCGCCTCTACACGGTCGACAGGAACGGAGCGCCGTCCATCCGGATCGTGCCGATCCAGCCGAACGAGGACCCGGTGGACCGGCAGGCGGTGTCGTACGTCGAGGGCAGCGACAGCGAGAAGTGGTACGGGCGCCAGGAGTTCTACGGTGACCAGTCGGAGTGGGTCCAGGACCTGGCGGCGGCACGCCAGTTGGCGGCGGCGATGCGCTCCGCGGGCGAGCTCCCGGTCCCGGTCCTGGAAGACGTCCAGGTCCTCTACGACCCCCGTATCCAACTCGGCGACGTGGTCCGCGTGGTGGACACATCGGGGGCGGCCCTCGACACGTTGGCCTGGGTGGTGGGCATCACGTCCTCGGCCGCGAGTGGCGGCGGCGTCCAACAAACCCTGAGCCTGCGCGGCGTCGCCCCCAACGGCGTCCCCGCCGACGCGGACCTGTCCCCGGACACCCCGGCCCTCCCGCCGGCCCCGGCCCCGTCCCGCACGTACGCCTCCATCTCCACGTCTTACGCCACCCTGTCGGCGATGCGCACCGCAAACCCGACATGGGACGACGTCCGCCGCCCGGCGGCGTAACCCGCACCGGGGCCACGCCCCCTGCCCCATTGCGCCGCACCCACACATCAAGCCCCTGCGGCGCTTGAGCAGCGGGGTCCGGGGCGGAGCCCCGATCTTTTCAGCCCCGCCGGCGCTTGAGGCGCGGGGTCCGGGGCGGAGCCCCGTGAGCGTGACCCCGGTGCCGGTCAACCACACACACCTACCCACGGAGTGCCCCGTGTCAGATCCCTCCGACGCACCCACCCCCGTACAACCCCCCGAATCCCTCCTCCAGGAACTCGCCGCCGCCCAGGCCGCCGAGGCCAACCCCTACGAGGACCCACCCCCGGCCGACCAACAGCCCCCCGGCGACGCCCTCCTGACCATAACGATCGACCCGCAACCCCTTGAGGAGACCCCGTGACCACCCAGTACACCCCCATCAGCGCCCTCCCCTACCCACAGGCCACCGACCCGGCCGACCTCCCCACCCACCTCAAGGCCCTCGCCGACACCACCGACGCCCGCCTCGTCATGCGCTTCCCGGACACCGCCACCCGCGACACCAAGCTCCCCGCCCCCGTCGCCGGCATGATCGCCTGGATCGGCACCCCGGGCCGGATGATGTACTACAACGGCACCGCCTGGGTCCCCCTCGCCCCGGTCCCCGTCTTCCGCGTCAACGTGGACGACGGCGACACCACATCGACCTCCTACGTCGAAACCCTCGCCAACGCCGGCGGCGACCCCATGGCTGCGACCTTCACCGCCCCCGCCTCGGGCCAGGTCATCGTCACGGTCGGCAGCTACATCCGATCCTCGGCCTCCTCCGGTATCGCGTGCATGTCGGCCAACATCCGCAACTCCTCCGGCACCATCCTCTACGCCGCCGTCGACGAGCGCTCGGCGGCCTCGGCAATCACCAACCGGACGTCGGTCTCCGCCCAGTTCCTCATCACGGGCCTCGCCGCCGGCACGACCCACACGGCGACCCCCGCCTACCGCTCCGGCGCCACTACGAACACGGCGTACTTCGACACCCGCTTCATCCGCGTCGACCCCATCCCGTAAACCCCCCGTAGGAGTACCCGTGGCCACACCCCTGACCGCGTCCGCCTTCGCCCGCGTCCTGCGCGACGAAGGCGTACAGGTCCGAGAACACGCCAACTGGCAGACACACAACCGCAATCACAAGGGCGCGTGGGGCCCGGTCAACGGCGTCATGCTGCACCACACCGCCGGCCGCGACAGCCTCGCCCTCTGCCGCGACGGCACCGCCACCCTCCCGGGGCCGCTCTGCACGGGCCTCGTCGCGAAGGACGGCACCGTCCACCTCGTCGGCTACGGCCGCACCAACCACGCGGGCTCCGGATCCGCCGCGACATACTCCGCTGTCCGCGCCGAACGCGCCCTTCCCTCGCCCCCGGGACCGGACACCGTCGACGGCAACACCCACTTCTACGGCTTCGAGATCGAGAACCTCGGCAACGGGCAGGACCCCTACCCCTCGCCCCAACTCACCACCGTCGAACGGCTCTGCGCCGCCCTGTGCCGCGTCCACGGCTGGACCGCGGCGAGCGTCATCGGCCACAAGGAGTGGACCCGACGCAAGATCGACCCGTCGTTCTCGATGAGCGGCATGCGCAGACGGGTCGACGCCCGCCTCGGCACCCGCCCCGCCCCCACCCCGCACCCCTCCTACGCGGAGTTCCCCGGCGCCGCCTTCTTCGTGCCGGGCCGCCGCAGCGCGCTGATCACGGCGGTCGGGCGGCGGCTCGTCGCGGAGGGCTGCGGGCGCTACCGGATCGGGCCCGGACCGGAGTGGACCGAGGCCGACGTGGCCTCGTACGCGGTCTGGCAGCGCAAGCTCGGCTACACGGGCGCGGCCGCCGACGGCATCCCGGGCCGCGCCAGCTGGGACGAGCTGCGCGTGCCGCGCGCATGAGAGGAGACGGAGGAGTGGGTGAACAGGTCGATGTGGCACTGGAGTTGGAGCGGCTGCGGCGCTCCGTCGATGTCGGTTTCGCCGCCACTCAGGGCAATCTGGCGCTGGTTCTCCAGCGCGCCGACCAGACGGACAAGACGCTGGGCGAGCACGAGGACCGCCTCGACGCCCTCGAACGCTCCCGCTGGCCGCTGCCGTCCCTCGCGGCGCTGACCTCGTGCGCCGCACTGGTGATCGCGGTGTGGCAGTCGACGGGACGCTGAACAACCACGCGAAGGGGCCCGGAGGTCGAACGGCCTCCGGGCCCCTTCACACGCGTGTATGCGGGTCAGTCCTGCGACCGCTTGTTCTTGGGCCGCCACACCACCAGCGCGCTCGTCTGCTGGACCTCCTGGTACGGGACCAGGTCCCGACGGTAGGAGGCGTGCACCGCCGCCTCGCGCTGCTGGATCGCGGAGGCCGCGCTCTCCACCGCGGAGGAGAGTTCGGCCACGCGGGACTGCAACGCGGCGACCTGGTTCTCCAGCTCGATGATGCGCTTGATGCCGGCCAGGTTGATGCCCTCTGCCTGCGACAGGTGCTGCACCGCACGGAGCAGTTCGATGTCGCGGGCCGAGTAGCGCCTGCCGCGCCCGGCCGTGCGGTCGGGCGAGACCAGGCCGAGGCGGTCGTACTGGCGCAGGGTCTGTGGATGCAGGCCGGACAGCTGTGCCGCCACCGAGATGACGTACACCGGCGTCTCGTCGGTCAGTTCGTACGGGTTGCTTCGCCGACGACCGGGCTGCCCGTCCATCACACTCACGCTCCCTTCGCGTCCCTGAACAAGTCTGCCCGCACGTCGGTGTCCTCAGTCGCCTTGCGGTACGACTCGAGAGCCGAACGGGCGTCCTCCGAAAGGTCCTTGGGGACGTCCACCTCGACCGTCACCAGCAGGTCCCCGCGCGTGCCGTCCTTGCGGACCGCACCCTTGCCGCGGGCCCGCATCGTCCGCCCGTTCGGCGTGCCCGGGGGCAGCTTCAGGGTGACGGCGGGGCCGCCGAGTGTGGGCACCTTGACCTCGGCGCCGAGCGCCGCCTCGGTGAACGTCACCGGGACGGTGACCGTGAGGTTGTCGCCCTTGCGGCCGAAGACCGGGTGGGCGTCGACGTGCACGACGACGTACAGATCGCCCGCGGGGCCGCCCCGTTCACCGGGTGCGCCCTTGCCGCGGAGCCTGATGCGCTGGCCGTCGGAGACCCCCGCGGGGATCCTGACCTGCATGGTGCGCGAGGACTTCGCCCGCCCGCTGCCCTTGCAGGCATCGCACGGCGTCTCCGCGATCAGGCCGCGGCCCTTGCAGTCCACGCACGGGTCGGTGAGGGAGAAGCCGCCACCGCCGCCCCGCGAGACCTGTCCCGTACCGACGCAGGTGGGGCACACTCGCGGTGTGCCGTTCGCGTCGCCGGTGCCGGAGCAGGCCTTGCAGGGGGCCTGGGACGACATGCGCAGCGGGACCGTGGCCCCGTCCACCGCCTCGGTGAAGCTGAGCGTCACCTCGGACTCGATGTCCTGACCCCGGCGCGGCTGCGTACGCGTGCCCGCGCCCGCGCCGCCCCGGTTGAACAGGCCACCGAACACGTCACCGATGCCGCCGCCGAAGCCGCCCTGCCCCGCCTGGCCCTGGGCGCCGCCTCCGAAGAGGTCGCCCAGGTCGAAGTTGAACGAGCCGTTGCCGCCGGCGCCGCCGGGTCCCGGACGGAACCCGCCGCTGCCGAACAGGGCGCGCGCCTCGTCGTACTCCTTGCGCTTCTTGGGGTCACCGAGGATGTCGTTCGCCTCGGAGATCTCCTTGAAGCGCTCCTCCGCCTTGTCGTTGCCCTTGTTGGCGTCGGGGTGGTTCTCGCGGGCGAGCTTGCGGTACGCCTTCTTGATCTCGGCGTCCGTGGCGTCCTTGGGGACGCCGAGGACCTTGTAGTAGTCCTTCTCGATGAAGTCCTTGGTGCTCATCGGCCTCGACGTCCCTCCTCACTCACATCAATCAGTACGTGTACGACGTCAGCCCTCTTCCGGGCCACCGTTGTCCTCGTCGCCCGGGGCGTCGGCCGACTCCTCGGACTTGCCCTGCGCGCCCGGCTGCGGCTCGGCCACGGCCACCCGCGCGGGGCGGATGGTGCGCTCGCCGATCCGGTAACCCGGCTGCAGGATCGCCACGCAGGTCGTCTCGGTGACGTCCGGCGCGTAGGAGTGCATCAGGGCCTCGTGCACGGTCGGGTCGAAGGGCTCGCCCTCCTTGCCGAACTGCTGAAGGCCCATCTTCGCGGCGACCGTCTCCAGGGATTCGGCCACCGACTTGAAGCCGCCGACGAGCTCGCCGTGCTCACGGGCACGGCCGATGTCGTCGAGAACGGGAAGCAGCTCGGTCAGGAGGTTCGCGACGGCGATCTCCTTGACCGTGACGCGGTCCCGCTCCACACGGCGCCGGTAGTTCTGGTACTCGGCCTGCAGCCGCTGGAGGTCCGCGGTGCGCTCGTTGAGCGCGGTACGCACCTGGTCCAGCTGCGCGGTCAGGGCAATGTCCGATGCGGAAGCTGAGTCCCCGGCCGGGGCCGCCCCCTCCTTGTCGGAGGGAGCGGCCTGCGGCTCGGCGTCATCGGGGGTGGCGCCGGAGGGGACGTCAGGCTTCTCGTTCTCCTCGAAGCCCGGGGTCTCCTCCGTCACGCGGCACCGTCCTTGCGGTCCTTGTCCTCGTCGACGATCTCGGCGTCCACGACGTCGTCGTCGGCCTTGGCGTCACCCTGCGGGGCGTCACCCTGCGGGGCGTCGCCGGCGGCCTGGGCGCCCTGGGCGTCGGCGTACATGGCCTGGCCCAGCTTCTGCGAGACGGCGGCGACCTTCTCGGTGGCGGTGCGGATCTCGGCCGAGTCCTCGCCCTTGAGCTTCTCCTTCAGCTCGGTGAGCGCCTCCTCGACCTCGGTCTTCACCTCGGCGGGGACCTTCTCCTCGTTGTCCTTGAGGAACTTCTCCGTCTGGTAGACGAGCTGCTCGCCCTGGTTGCGGGACTCGGCGGCCTCGCGGCGGGCGTGGTCCTCGTCCGCGTACTTCTCGGCCTCTTCGCGCATCCGGTTGACCTCGTCCTTCGGCAGCGAGGAGCCACCGGTGACGGTCATCTTCTGCTCCTTGCCCGTGCCGAGGTCCTTGGCCGTGACGTGCATGATTCCGTTGGCGTCGATGTCGAAGGCGACCTCGACCTGCGGGACACCACGCGGGGCCGGCGGCAGACCGGTCAGCTCGAACATTCCGAGCTTCTTGTTGTACGCCGCGATCTCGCGCTCGCCCTGGTAGACCTGGATCTGCACCGACGGCTGGTTGTCCTCGGCCGTCGTGAAGATCTCGGAGCGCTTCGTCGGAATCGTGGTGTTCCGCTCGATGAGCTTGGTCATGATGCCGCCCTTGGTCTCGATACCGAGGGACAGCGGGGTGACGTCGAGGAGCAGGACGTCCTTGACCTCGCCCTTGAGGACACCGGCCTGCAGGGCGGCGCCGATGGCGACGACCTCGTCCGGGTTGACGCCCTTGTTGGCCTCGTTGCCCGCGGTCAGTTCCTTGACCAGCTCGGCGACGGCCGGCATACGGGTCGAACCACCGACGAGAACGACGTGGTCGATCTCGGACAGGTTGATGCCCGCGTCCTTGATGACGTTGTGGAACGGCGTCTTGCAGCGCTCCAGAAGGTCCGACGTGAGCTGCTGGAACTGAGCGCGCGTGAGCTTCTCGTCCAGGTGCAGCGGGCCCTCGGCGGACGCCGTGATGTACGGCAGGTTGATCGTGGTCTCCGTGGAGGAGGACAGCTCGATCTTCGCCTTCTCGGCGGCCTCGCGCAGGCGCTGGAGCGCCATCTTGTCCTTGCCCAGGTCCACGCCGTGGCCGTTGTTGAACTGCTTGACCAGGTAGTCGACGACGCGCTGGTCCCAGTCGTCACCGCCGAGCTGGTTGTCGCCGTTCGTGGCCTTCACCTCGACGACGCCGTCGCCGATCTCCAGGAGCGAGACGTCGAACGTACCGCCACCGAGGTCGAAGACCAGGATGGTCTGGTCGTCCTTGTCCAGGCCGTAGGCCAGGGCCGCGGACGTCGGCTCGTTGACGATGCGCAGGACGTTCATGCCCGCGATCTCGCCGGCTTCCTTCGTCGCCTGCCGCTCGGAGTCGTTGAAGTAGGCCGGGACGGTGATGACCGCGTCCGTGACCTTCTCGCCGAGGTAGGACTCCGCGTCGCGCTTCAGCTTCTGCAGGATGAACGCGGAGATCTGCTGCGGGTTGAAGTCCTTCCCGTCCAGGTCGATCTTCCAGTCGGTGCCCATGTGGCGCTTCACCGAGCGGATGGTCCGGTCCACGTTCGTGACCGCCTGGCGCTTCGCAACCTCGCCGACCAGCACTTCGCCGTTCTTCGCGAAAGCGACGACGGACGGCGTGGTCCTGGCGCCCTCGGCGTTCGCGATGACGGTGGGCTCACCGCCCTCCAGAACGCTGACGACGGAGTTAGTCGTGCCCAGGTCGATGCCGACCGCACGTGCCATTTCGATTCCTCCAGCTACCTACTTGAGTGGAACTGACTCAAGACTGCAACACCCTCCCCCTCGGCGTCAACAGACCTGAGTCCCACCCACTCAAGTTTTATCCTGCCCTTATCGGCAAACCGCTGGAGACAAGCGTCTGACCTGGGCTTTTATAAAGTTCCGAGAGCTCGTACGGAGATGATTACGCTACGAGCGAGGCGTGAGCGATGCGTAGAGGCACTCGGTGCGCTCGGTCCACACGGCTTCCCCGTACCGCTTCGCGTACACGGCGCGGCAGTGCTCCCGCAGCGTCGGGAAGATCTTGGCGGCCACGTCGAGCGCGTCGGGAAGGTGCGCGTCCAGGGTGGTGACCGTACCCGTGCCGTCGGACCGTACGGCACGCGGCACCGCCGACGCCCCGGCCCCCTCGAAGGCCAGCACCGGCAGCCCCGCCGCGAGCGCCTCCGCGTACACGAGCGGCACCGCCCCGCGCGCCCCCCGCCCCGGCAGCACGATCCCCCGGTACCCCGGAAGCGCCCGCCTGAGCTCCCCCCGCCCCACGGCCCCGCACATCCGCACCGACGCGGGCGCCGCCGCCCGGCACCGCCCCTCCAGCGGTCCGGCCCCGACCATGTCGAGGCGCTCACCCGCGGGCCAGCGGCGGAGCAGTTCCAGCACGCCGCGCTCCGGCGCGAGCGGCCCGACGCACACCCAGGCGCCACCGGCCCCGCCTGCCCCATAAGCCCCTCCGGCCCCACCGACCTCGGGTTCCGCGACGGTGGGCACGAAGTCGGGCAGCACGTCGAGGCGCTCCCGGGGCAGCCCGGCGCGCGCGCACGCGTCCCGGCTCGCCTCCGAGAGGACCACCAGGCGGTCGGCCCGCCGCAGCAGCGGGTCCTGCCGCAACCCGCCACGCGCCGCCCAGGGGAACTGCAACGCGGCGAACCGGGAGCCGCGGTGGGGGCCGTGCCGCAGGGTGGCGACCACCGGGCCCGTCCACTCGGTGACCCAGGCGCGGCCGAAGGCGGGGTACAGGTTGTGGACGTGCACGACGTCCGGGCCGAACGCGCGCAGGGTGGCGAGGTCCTGTTCGGAGTTCCCCCGTGGAGCAAGGAGCGGCGCCTGGTGCCGTCGAATCCAAGGCGGAGGAGGGAGTCGACGCGGAGCGAATGGGGTCTCCCCTGCTCGGAGCTTGTCGGAGAGCTTGGGGATGACCGACGACAACGCCGGAGGCGGCGGTGCCAGGCGTTGCGACGCCGCGGGGGAACTCCGAACAGGACCTTGGGGGCCGCGGCCGCGCCCGTTCACCGAGACGAGGCGCACCTCGTGTCCGGCGCGGGTGAGCGCGGCGACCTGGTCGAGGACGGCCTCGTCCTCACCGCCCGGGGCGCCGAAACCGTGGACGACGGCGATCCTCATCGTCAGACCCCGGCCGCGGCGGTCGCGACCACGCCGAACGCGCCGCCCGCCTCGACGAGGGCCGCGTCCACGATGTCGATGAGCCCCAACGTGGGCTCCCAGCCGGTGAGTTCCCGCAGCGGCCCGGAGTCGGGATCGTGTGCCTCCCCGTCCACCCCCTCGTACGGGACGAAGCGGAGCGCGGAGGGGGAGCCGGAGCGTTCCACGAGGATGCCCGCGAGGTCGGCGACGGCGGTCTCCTGCGCGGCGCAGACGTCGAAGACACGCCCGGCCGCGGCCGGCTCGGCGAGCAGCCGCAGCAGCGCGTCGACGGTGTCGGCGACGTGTGTGAAGCGGAATCGCCGGGTGCCGTCGCCGTGGATGGTGAGCGGCAGGCCCGCGACGGCCTGTTCGGCGAGGCGGGGCACGACGGCGCCGGACGCGGACGACTGACGCGGGCCGGCGGTGTGCTGGAGGCGGACCAGGATCATGTCTTCGCCGTGCGCCCGGCCGTCGGCGGCGACGAGCAGAGGGCGGCCGTGCCGCCGGGCGGCCTCGACGACGGGGCCTGCGCCCTCGGTCGCCAGGTGGACCACCGTGTCGCAGCGGCCCGCGAGTTCGGCGACGAGCCGGGTGTCGAGGGCCGAGCCGCGCACGAAGCGGAGCCGGGGGCTGGGCCAGGCGGCGGCGAGGTTGGCGCGGCCGCCCGTGGACAGGTCGTCGAGGACGACGACGGTGTGCCCTTCGGCGAGCAGCGCGTCGGTGAGGTGCGAGCCGACGAAGCCCGCGCCACCGGTGACCAGGTATGTCAAAGGTGCGGTCGTGGAGGGTGCGGTCGTCAACGGTGCGCTCATCCCCATAAGTTATTCCGTTATGTCCAAATATGGGGTGAATAACACGATCCGCTTTGGGGCCCCGTAATGATCCACACAGGGGTACCTGCGCGACACAGATCACCAGCCTGGCGACTACATTGCGCACAGGTAAGTGGGTAGTCTCGGACAGACAACCTAAGTTACCGCTTAGTAACGCAGGCCCGAGGAGCCCCCAAATGCAACTCGCCGCGATCATCGTGTCGCTGGCCCTGATCGTCGTCGGCGTGGCTCTGTTCGCCCGAGCCATCGCGCAGATCTACCGCTACCTGCGGCTCGGCCAGAACGTCCCCGCGGGGACGCGTACCGACGAACCCGTGCAGCGCACCGTCACGGTGGCCAAGGAGTTCCTCGGCCACACCCGCATGAACAAGTGGGGGATCGTCGGCTTCGCGCACTGGTTCGTCGCAGTCGGCTTCTTCTCGCTGCTGCTGACGATCGTGAACGCCATCGGCCAGCTGTTCCAGGCCGACTGGCTGCTGCCGATCATCGGCGAGTGGGCGCCGTACAACATCTTCGTCGAGTTCATCGGCACGATGACGATCCTCGGCATCGCGATCCTCATCGTGATCCGCCAGCTGTCGAAGCCGAACAAGGCGGGCCGCAAGTCCCGCTTCGCCGGCTCGAACTTCGGCCAGGCGTACTTCGTCGAGGCCGTCATCCTGATCGTCGGCGTCTGCATCTTCATGCTGCACGCCCTCGAAGGCGCCCAGCACCACGTCGACAGCTACGAGGCGTCGTTCTTCATCTCGTACCCGGTGGTCAACGCGCTGGAGGGCCTGGACGTCTCCACGCTCCAGACGCTCACCTACTTCTTCGCCGGGCTGAAGATCGCGACCTCGTTCATCTGGATGATCACGGTCGCCCTGAAGACCGACATGGGCGTGGCCTGGCACCGCTTCCTCGCGTTCCCGAACATCTGGTTCAAGCGCCAGGCCGACGGCTCCGTCGCGCTCGGCGCGCTGCTGCCGATGACCTCGGGCGGCAAGGAGATCGACTTCGAGGACCCGGGCGAGGACGACACCTTCGGCGTCTCCCAGGTCGAGCAGTTCTCCTGGAAGGGCCTGCTGGACTTCTCCACCTGCACCGAGTGCGGCCGCTGCCAGTCGCAGTGCCCCGCCTGGAACACCGGCAAGCCGCTCTCCCCGAAGCTGCTCATCATGTCGCTGCGCGACCACGCGCACGCGAAGGCCCCCTACCTGCTCGCCGGTGGCGGCAAGGACATGGAGGGCAACGAGCAGGCCACCGAGGAGCAGCTCAAGGACGTCCCGGCCGCCGCCCTCGCGGAGGCCGAGCGCCCGCTGATCGGCACGGTCGAAGAGAACGGCGTCATCGACCCGGACGTGCTGTGGTCCTGCACCACCTGCGGCGCCTGCGTCGAGCAGTGCCCGGTCGACATCGAGCACATCGACCACATCGTCGACATGCGCCGCTACCAGGTGATGATCGAGTCCGCGTTCCCGTCCGAGGCGGGCACGATGCTCAAGAACCTGGAGAAGAAGGGCAACCCCTGGGGCCTGGCGAAGAAGCAGCGCCTGGAGTGGCTCAAGGAGCTCGACTTCGAGGTGCCGGTCGTCGGCAAGGACATCGAGGACCTCACCGAGGTCGAGTACCTCTACTGGGTCGGCTGCGCCGGCTCCCTGGAGGACCGGGCGAAGAAGACCACCAAGGCCTTCGCCGAGCTCCTCAACATCGCGGGCGTCAAGTTCGCGATCATGGGCGGCGACGAGAAGTGCACCGGTGACTCCGCCCGCCGCCTCGGCAACGAGCCGCTGTTCCAGCAGCTCGGCCAGGAGAACGTCATGTCGCTGAACATGGCGTTCGGCGAAGAGTACGACGAGGACGGCAAGGTCACCGAGGAGTCCAAGAAGCCCCGGACCGCGAAGAAGATCGTCGCGACCTGCCCGCACTGCCTCAACACGATCGGCAAGGAGTACCCGCAGATCGGCGGGGATTACGAGGTAATCCACCACACGCAGCTGCTCCAGCACCTGGTCGACGAGGGCAAGCTGACCCCGGTCACGCCGGTCGAGGGCATCATCACCTACCACGACCCGTGCTACCTGGGCCGCCACAACAAGATCTACTCCCCGCCGCGCGAGATCATCGCCAGCGTCCCGGGCGTCCGCAACGAGGAGATGCACCGCCACAAGGAGCGCGGCTTCTGCTGCGGCGCCGGTGGTGCGCGGATGTGGATGGAGGAGCGGATCGGCAAGCGCATCAACAACGAGCGTGTTGACGAGGCGCTGAGCGTGAACCCGGACATCGTCTCCACGGCCTGCCCGTTCTGCCTCGTCATGCTGACCGACTCGGTCAACGGCAAGAAGAACGACGGCAAGGCCAAGGAGTCCATCACCGTCGTCGACGTCGCCCAGCTGCTCCTCGACTCCGTCAGGACGCCGGTCGACCCGGCGGGCGAGCCGGAGACCGAGGACGCGCCGGAGCCCGAACCGGTGAAGTAACCGGTCCACTCGTCTCGTCCGTACAGGAGCGGGGCCGGTCCGTCCACAGTCCGTGGACGGGCCGGCCCCGCTCCTGCGTCAGTACGGCCGGTCCCCCAGGACCGTGACGCGCTCCATCACCCGGACCCGGGGGAAGTAGTCGCTCACCGCGTAGTGCTGCACGGCCCGGTTGTCCCAGAAGGCGACCGAGCCGGGCTCCCAGTGGAAGCGCACCTGGTACTCGGGGTAGTGGGCCTGGCGGAAGAGCAGGTCGAGCAGGTCGCGGCTCTCCTGCTCGGGCAGGCCCTCGATGCGCGAGGTGAACACGGCGTTGACGTAGAGGAGTTTGCGGCCCGTCTCCGGGTGGGTGCGCACCACGGGGTGCGACACCGGCTCACGTGCGGCGCGCGCGGCCTCGATGCTCTCGACCAGCGCGGCGTCGGCGCCACCCTTCGGCAGCGGGATCTCGTTGACGGCGCGCAGGTTCTCGATCCGGTCCTTGACGTCCTGCGGAAGGCCGTCGTACGCGGCGCCCATGTCCGCCCAGAGCGTGTCGCCGCCGACCTCCGGCACCTGCACCGCGCGCAGCAGGGAACCCAGCGGTGGGGTCTCGCTGAAGGTGACGTCGCTGTGCCAGATGTTCTCCGTGCCGGGGCGCGAGCCGTCGTGCTCCAGGCGGATCGCCTTCGTCCCCTCGACCTTGGGCAGAAAGGCGTGGTCCTCCAACTCGCCCCAGTGCGCGGCGACTTCGGCCTGTCGCTGAGCCGTCAGGCGCTGGTCACGGAAGAACAGGACCTTCCACTCCAGCAGGGCCCGCTTGAGCTCGGCGAAGGTCTCGGCGCCGTGGTCGGCGGACAGGTCGAGGCCGCGCACCTCGGCGCCGATGCCCGGGGTCTGCGGCACCAGGTCGAGCAGCCGGTACGGCTCGCCGGTGCCGCCGGTGGTGAACTCCCGGGGGACGAGCGCGGGGGCGGCGGTGTGCACGGGGTCGGAACTGGTCGTCACAGTCACAGGGACTCCTTCAGGGAGGGAGGGGCGGGATGGGCGGGGGCGCCGCCGGAGGCGGGGCCGCGTCCGTGGCGCATGGCCACCGTGATGAGCAGGGCGGCGGTTCCTGCGGCGGCCGCGGTGAGGAAGGCGGTGGTGTAACCGGCTGCGGCGTAGCTCCCGTTGCCGCCGCCGACCGGTTCGAGGGTGCGCAGGGCGGCGACGCCACTGGCGCCGATCGCGGCGCCGAGCTGATTGGCGACCGCGAGCAGACCGGTGCCGGTCGCGGCCCGCTCCGCGGGTACGGCGTCGGTGACGAGGTTCGCCCCGGCGACGTAGGACAGTCCGATGCCGAGCCCGAAGAGCGCGGCCAGGAACATGACTTCGGCCCGGCCGCCCGGGATCGTGGCGAGCGCGGCGGCGGCCGCCACCAGCAGTACTTGGGCGGTGAGCAGGACGGCACGCGGCGACCGGTCCCGCGAAAGGAGCCCGCCGGCCGGGCCCGCGACGAACGTGGCGAGCCCCTGCGGGAACGTCCACAGCGCGGCGCCGAGCACGCTGAGCCCGAAGGCGTAACCGAGTCCGTCGTGTCGGGGCGTCTGTAGGAGCTGCGGCAGCAGATAACCGACCGTGGCGGTGAGCGTGCTGGTCAGCAGGGAGGCGAGGAGCACCTGCCGCAGGACGGGCACGCGGAAGAGCGCGAGGTCGACCGCCGCGTCGGGGCGCCCGCGCTCGCGCCGCCAGAAGGCCACCGCGAGGAGCACCCCGAGCAGCACCGCGCCCAGGAAGGCGGGCGAGACCACGCCCTGGCGCACCGCGCTGCCGACGCCGGACACCAGCGCCGCCGCGGCCAGGCCCAGCAGAAGTGCGCCCGGGATGTCCAACCGCCGTACGGAATGGGCGACTTGGGGCCCGACGTCCCGGGGAAGCACGGCCGCGGCGACCGCCGACGCGACGAGCACCAGCAGGAACAGGAACCAGAACACCCCGCGGTATCCGTACGCGTCCACCAGCCATCCGGCGAGGAACGGCGCCGACACCCCGCTCACGCCGATGCCGGTGGCGACCGCCCCGATGGCGAGGGGCACCTGCCGGGCCGGGAACACCTCCCGTACGTAGGCGTACGCGACGGCGAGAAGTCCGCCGACGGCGCCTTGCAGGACCCGCCCGAGCAGGAGCAGCGGCAGATTGGGAGCCGTCGCGGAGACCAGCGCCCCCACCGCGAACACCGCGCTCGCGCCCAGCAGGACCCGCTTCTTGCCGATCACGTCGGCGAGCCGCCCGAGCAGCGGGATCGACACCACCGCGGCGAGGCTCACGGAGGCGGTCACCGCGTCGGCGCCCGCGGTACCGAACTCGGCGCCGATGGCATGGCCCGCGGGGTAGATCAGGCTGATCTCCAGGGGCGCGGTCTCGGTGAGCACCGCCAGCACGACGAGCGCGCACAGGAGCCGTCCCCGGGACGGGGCATGGGTGGGCACGACCGCTCAACTCCTTTGTGGCAGGCGGTGATTCACGCGAACACCTCCAGTTAACCCATGTGAGTTAAATAGGTCCATGCATACGGCGTTGCGGATTTGTGAACGCCGACTGCGAGGATGAATCCATGTCCACGACACCCCGGGCGGCCGGTACCCGCCTCGCGCTGATCGAGACCGCCGAGCGGCTGTACGCCGAGCGAGGGGTGCACGGGGTGTCGCTGCGGGAGATCGGCGCCGCGGCCGGCCAGCGCAACACCGGCGCCGTCCGCTACCACTTCGGGTCGAAGGAGGCCCTGCTCACCGCGGTCTTCACGCACCGCATGACCGAGGCGGACGCCGAGCGCCGCAGGCTCCTCGCCGAGGCCGACGCCGAGGGCCGCGGCGACAGCCCCGACGCCCTGGTCGCCGCCTTCGTCCTGCCGCTCGCCAAGCTGCTCGGCGACGCGGACCGGCCCACCTGGTACGTGCGCTTCCTCGTCCGGGCCACCGCCGACCAGGAAGTGGGCGCGGCCGTCCGCTACGGGCAGGGCAGCACCTGGACCGCGGGCGCCGAGGAGCTGGAGCGCCGGGTGCTGAAGCTGCTGATGAGGCTGCCGGAGTCGCTGCGGTACGAACGCTGGCGGCTACTGATCAGCTTCACCGTGCACGCGCTGGCCGACCGGGAGGCCCAACTCGCCACGGGCGACGCGGACCTGACCCCACGGGACCAGTTCGTCGGCCACGTCCTGTCCCTGGGAGCCGCCATGCTCCGCGCCGACTGACGCCGGCCCATCCGAAACGCCCGTACAACCCTTCCCTCTGATCCCGCGTCAAACGATGCGCCGGACAAGGAACGGGCCCTTTCCGGCCATCCCCCCGCGCTGCCCGGCCTTCCTTCAGCCAAGGAGCCGCACGTGCGCAAGAACCGAACGGCCGCCCTCGCCGCGGCCTCGTTCCTTCTTCTCACCGGTACGTACATCGCCGCCGCCCCGTCCGCCTACGCGGGCACACCCGGTGGCACCCGCGCCAACGACCGCAACACCGACTTCAACGGCGACGGCTACGACGACGTGCTCGTCGGCGCGCCCGGGGCCACCGTCGGCGGGTACGCCGGGGCCGGGATCGTCACCGTCCAGTACGGCGCCGCGAGCGGGATGGGGACGACCCGCTCCGCCGTCCTCAGCCAGAACACGGCCGGGGTGCCCGGCGCCGCCGAGAAGGGCGACGCGTTCGGGCAGGCCGTCGCCACCGGAGACCTCGACGGCGACGGCTACGACGACGCGATCGTCGGCGCGCCCGGCGAGGACCTCGGCACGGTCACCGACTCGGGCGGCGGCGTCGTCCTGTGGGGCACGCCCAAGGGCCTGGCCGGCAGCGCCACTACGGGACTTGAGGCCGACGAGCCCGCCACCGGCGGCAAGTTCGGCTCGGCGCTCGCCGCCGCCCGCTTCACCGACGGCGGAGACGGGGACCTGCTCGCCGTCCTCGACTCGGTCGGCCTCGCGATCTTCCGCTACGAGGCCGCGCCCGCCGCCAGATCCACCACCGGCGCGTCGGCGAAGAAGCTGGTCCGCGACTCCCGGACCGACTTCGCGCCCAAGGCGCCGAAGGCCGCCGCGCCGAAGGGCAAGGCGCCGACCGCCACCGCACGGGCCGCCACCCTGGCCGCGCCGACCGGGATCCAGCCCAAGTCCCTGACCACCGGCGACTACGACGCCAACGGCTTCGCCGACCTCGTCGTGTCAGGACTCTCCGTCGGCGACGAGTCCGGTGACGGCTGGTCGTACGTCATCCCCGGCACGGCCTCCGACGCCGACCCGCTGCCGAACCTCACGCTGCGCGGCGGCCCGGTCGCCGCCTCCGGAGACGTCAACGGCGACGGCAAGGACGACCTCGTCACCGGCGAGCCGAACAGCCCCGACGACGGAGGCCCCTGGACGACGGGCGGCATGGTCGGCGTCCACTACGGCTCGGGCTCGGGCCTCACCGGCGAACCGCAGTGGTGGACGCAGGACTCCGACGGCGTACCCGGCACCGCCGAGAAGGGCGACGGCTGGGGCGGCGACCTGTCGGTCGGAGACACGAACGGTGACGGGTTCGCCGACGTCGCGATCGGTGCGCCCGGCGAGGACATCGGGACGGTCGCCGACGCGGGCGCCGTGACGGTGATGCGGGGCACGACCCTCGGCCTGCGGACCAGCGACGTGCGGGACTTCAACCAGAACTCGGCGGACGTCCCCGGCGCGGCCGAGAAGGGCGACAAGTTCGGCGGCCAGGTCTCCTTCACCGACCCGAACGACGACGGACGGTTCGGCCTCCTCGCGGCGGCGCCCGGCGAGAACACCAACGACGGTGTGGTGTGGGTGTTCTCCGCGGGATCCGGCGGGATCACGGCGGCCGGGTCGTGGACGTACGGAGCGGGGGCCCTGTCCGGTCCGTCCCTGGACGCACGATTCGGGGCCGCGATCGACGAGTGACCGAGGGGCAGGGACCGGCACCCCCGTACAACCATTCACCGGTCCCCAGCCGTCACACCAGCGGACCACCGAGAACAACTGCCCTACCCAACGCTGGAGTTGACGTGCGCCTCAAGAAACTCGCCATGGCCGCCGGGGTGGCCGCCCTGACCGCGGGCGGCCTCACCCTCCCCCTCGCGGGGACCGCGTCCGCCGCGACGACCCTCAAGGACGACTTCAACGGCGACGGCTACCGCGACCTCGCCATCGGCACGCCCAAGGCCAACGCCGTGACGGTGACGTTCGGTTCGTCGTCCGGCGTGGGCACCGGCACCGGCAAGGCCGTGACGGTCACGCAGGAGACCGCCGGGTTGCCGGGAGCCAGCGAGAAGGAGGACGAGTTCGGGGAGAACGTCACCAGCGGCGACATCAACGGCGACGGCTACGCCGACCTGATCGTCGGCGCCCCCGGCGAGCAGGTCACCGACTGGGCGAGCGGCTCCCTGAACGTGGTGTGGGGCGGCGCGAGCGGCTTCACCAAGGGCGCCACCGTCTACCACGCGCCCTCCGCCGACGACGAACGCTTCGGCGAGAGCGCCGTCTTCGTCGACCTCGACGGGGACGACCACGCCCAGCTCGCCGTCGTCAGCGCCAAGAAGTACTGGTGGTACTCCGACTCCAACAAGCCCGAGGACGCCTACGCGCCGGAGGTCGAGTTCGTACCGGCCGACGTGACCCTCGAAGGCCTCACCGCCGACCAGTTCCACGGCAGAGGCGTCGGGAAGACGTACACGTACGTCCTCTACGGCAAGCACGCCGACGGCAGCCCCTACACGGGCTGGGTCAACGGCGGGCCCGGCGACATCGGTTACTACTCCGGGCGGATCGACGGGCAGTACACCGGCTCCACCACCGGGACCGCCGCCACCGGCGACGTGAACTGCGACGGCTACCCCGACCTCGTCACAGGACAGCCCGAGGGCAACTCGGCCTGGGTGTTCTACGGCGGATCCACCATCTTCACCGACGAGATGGAGGGCATGGACAAGATCACCCAGGACAGCGAAGGCGTGCCCGGCGTGACAGAGGCCGAGGACCGGTTCGGCGCGTCCGTGGCGGTCGGCGACGTGACCGGCGACGGCTGCGACGAGATCGCGATCGGCGCGCCCGGCGAGAGTGTCGACGGCGTCAAGGGGACCGGCTCGGTGACCCTGCTCAAGAGCGGCAACGGCTCCAACAGGGCGGGCCGCTCCTACCACCAGGAGACCGCCGGGGTGCCGGGCGTCGCCGAGACCGGCGACCGCTTCGGCTCCACGGTCCGCCTCAAGGACATCAACGGGGGCGGCCGCGCGGACCTGTCCGTCGCCGCGTCCGGCGAGGACATCGGCTCGGCCGCGGACGCGGGCGCCGTCACGGTGCTGCGGGGCTCGTCGCCGTACCCGACGACGACCGGCGCGACGTCGTTCAACGGCTCGGACTTCGGCCTGCCCGGCGCGGGCATCGCCTTCGGTACGTCCCTGCGCTGACGGCCCCCGTCCCCGCCCCTGCCATCATGTGGACGTAGTCAACTCATGGGACGGGCGGGGGCGTTGTTGATGCCGGATCACATACGAAGAAGCGGCGGGACGCTGTGCGCCGTGCTGCTCGCCGCCGTGCTCACGGCGTGCGGCGGCAGCCACGGAGACGGCGCCCACCGCCCCGCGACCGTGGCGGGCAAGCAGCAGCGGATCGCACCGCTCCCGATCCCGCGCGGCAAGGGCAGCAGACTCCCCACCGACTTCAACGGGGACGGCGCCCCCGACCTCGTCCTCGACGACCTCGCGCACGACGGGCTCGGCGACGACCCCGGCATCGGCATCGTCTACGGCAGGAAGGGCCGCGGGCTCGTCGCCGGGACCCGGCAGTTGCTCACCCCGGCGAAGTACGCGGCGCGCACCAAGGGGCAGGCCCCGGCGACGTTCGCTTCGGAGGCGAGCTGCGACCTCGACCGGGACGGCTACGCCGACCTCGTGGTCTCGACGGACCCGCCGTACGACGGTCAGGGCATGCCACCGGTCCCGCTCCAGATCCTCTTCGGCTCGCCCACCGGCTTCTCGGGCAAGGGCGCCTCCGGCAAGGGCGTCACGCTGAAGATCCCCGCGCGGGCCAGGGCCGGCAACGAGTGGCCCGACCAGCCGGTGTGCGGGGACTTCGACGGCGACGGCAGGAACGACCTGGTGGTGCACGCGAGCGGGGGACGGCTCAGCGTGCTGTCGGGCCCGTTCACCCGCGCAGGCGCTCCGCGCGGCGCCGTCGGCATCGCGCAGGCCTCCGGGAATGTACCGACGGGCCCCGCCGCCGACCTGAACGGCGACGGCGCCGACGACGTCCTGGTCCGCGCCCACGCGGGCACGGCCCGCGCCACGGTCGCCCTCGGCGGGCGCGGCGGCTTCACGAAGGGCGCCGCGTACCCCTCCGGCACGGCAGCCGTGGCCGGGCGCTTCGGGGTGGCGGTGCTCGGCAAGGGCGGACTGCGCCTGGGCGGGCGCACGCTCGATGTCACCGGGGACCGCCTGCTGCCGGCCGGCCGCGACGTACTCGTCTCCGACGCCGACACCACGTACCTGATCCACGCGGGCAAGGCCCACCGCCTCCCGGCGAAGGGCCACGCGATCGCCGCGGCGGACTACGACGGCGACGGCCACATCGACGCGGCCCTCCAGTCGACCGCCCCCGACCGCCTGACCATCGTCCCCGGCTCCACGAAGGAACCCCGCCAACCCTCCTTCACCACCCGCGACTTCACCGACTGACTCGAGAAAACAAACCCGACCGCTTCCCCGTACAACCCTCCCGCCCCACCAACGGTCTCCTGTTAGCCGAACGCAGGGTCATGTCCGGGAAAACTCCCGGCCAACGCCCCGCGCCCGGCACCCCGTTGACGGGACACCCGCCAGGCGTCCCCTTCCCGCAGGAGCCAACCAAATGGCCAAGCACAGACGCACGCCCGCCCCTTCCCCGAACCGTCTTCGCCTCGCCGTGGCCACGGCCACGGCGGCCGCGCTGACCGGCGGGTTCTTCGTCGCCACGGCGGGGACCGCGTCCGCGGCCACCCCCGGCGTCGCCGCCTCCGACGCCGACTTCAACGGTGACGGCATGGCCGACGTCGCCACCTCCGCACCGCTGGCCAACGTGGCCGGCCACGCCGGCGCCGGACAGGTCAGCGTCCTGTACGGCGGCGGCAAGCACACCACCATCAGCCAGAACTCCACCGGTGTGCCCGGCTCGGCCGAGACCAACGACGCCTTCGGATCCGTCACCGCCTACGGCGACTTCGACGCCGACGGCTACGACGACCTCGCCGTGGGCGCGCCCGGCGAGGACGTCGGCACCGACAAGGACGGCGGCACCGTCGCCATCCTGTTCGGCTCCCCGAACGGCCTCGGCGGCGGCAAGACGCTCACCGACCCCCGCCCCACGAAGCACGACGCCTTCGGCGCCCGCCTGGCGGTCGGCGACTTCGCCGGCACCGGCTTCACCGACATCGCCGTCGCCACGCCCGGCTCGGCCACCATCGACATCACCCCCGGCCGCTTCACCCGCACCGGCCCCACCGGCGGCTCGTACACGGTCAGCGCGCCCGTGCAGAGCGGCTCCACCGGCGTCGGCATCCACAACCTGCACTCCGGCGACGTCAACGGCGACCACATCGACGACCTGCTCGTCAACGGGTACGAGAACGACTCCGACATGGGCTGGAACGCCAACTACTACCTGCCCGGAACCACCACCGGCGTCAATGCCTCCGGCGCCGTCAAGCTGCCCGCCGGCGTGATCACGGACATCGGCGACGTCGACGACGACGGCTACGGCGACGTCGTCATCGGCCTGGAGTGGGACACCGACTCCGACGTCCCCGGCGCCCAGCTCGGCGGCGCCGTCAAGATCGCCCACGGCTCCGCGAACGGCCCGGACGCCTCCGCCGTCCAGACCATCGACCAGGACACCTCCGGCGTCCCCGGCGGCGGCGAGACCGGCGACGACTTCGGCGGCGAGCTCGACCTCGGCGACATCAACGGCGACGGCCACCTCGACCTCGTCGTCGGCTCCGCGGGCGAGAACCTGGGCGGCGTCGCGGACGCCGGCGCGATCACCGTCCTGTACGGCGCGGCCGACGGCTCCGGCATCACCGGCGCGGGCGCCAAGCTCTACAGCCAGAACACCCCGGGCGTCCCCAACTCGGACGAGAAGGACGACAACTTCGGCTCCGACGTCCACATCGACGACCTCAACGACGACGGCCGCGGCGACGTGATCGTGGGCGCCCTGGGCGAGAACGGCGGCAACGGCGCGGTCTACTCCCTGACCTCCAAGGCCGACGACACCCTGTCCGGCTCCGCCGGCACCTACGTCTCGACCCTCGGCATCTCCGGCTCCGGCACCCCGCTGCTCGGCGCCACCTTCGCCGACTGACCCGCCCCTCGGGCGCATCCCCTAGGGGATGTCACAGCTCAGCCGCAATGCCGGGCCCGAACCCCGGGCCCGGCATTCCGTTCACGGAAACCAGGTACGTTCGAGTACGTGGCTGGATTCAGGAACGGACGCGGCCGGGACAACCGCGAAGCGCCGCAGGGACACCCTCCGTACGGGCCCCCTCAGCAGCAACACGCGTACGGGCAGCAGCAACAACAACGGCAGCAGTGGCCGCAGCCGAACGGCGGGCACGGCGAGCCGGAGTACTTCGGCGATCCGAACGCGCCGCGTGCCCACGACCCGTACGCGGCGAACAACCCCGGTCACACCCAGGCCTTCTCGGTGAACCCCGGCGACGACCCGTACGTGTACGGCCAGGGCTCCACCTACCAGGCGGGCGCGCCCGCCCCGGCCGGTCCGGTCGGCCCCCGCCTGCACTGGAAGCCGCTGCTGTCCGGAATCGTGCTGCGCCCCTCGGCGACGTATCTCCAGATGCGGGACTACGCGATGTGGGGCCCGGCCCTGATCGTCACGTTCCTCTACGGACTCCTGGCGATCTTCGGCTTCGACGGCGCCCGCGAGGACGTCATCAACGCGACGATGTCCTCGGCGATCCCCTACGTCCTGACGACCGGCATCGCGATCACGATCAGCTTCTTCGTGCTCGGCGTGGTCACCCACACCCTGGCCCGCCAGCTCGGCGGCGACGGCGCCTGGCAGCCCACGGTCGGCCTGTCCATGCTGATCGCCTCCCTCACCGACACCCCGCGCCTGGTCTTCGGCATGTTCCTCGGCGGCGACGAGATGTTCGTCCAGATCATCGGCTGGGCGACCTGGATCGCGGCGGGCGCCCTGCTGACCACGATGGTCTCCAAGTCCCACGAGCTGCCGTGGCCGAAGGCGCTCGCGGCCTCCGCGATCCAGCTGATCGCACTGCTCTCGATCATCAAGCTGGGCACGTTCTAGGGCTTCGGCCCATGCCTTCCGGCACACGAAATGAGGGGCCCCGTGGGGCCCCTCATTTCATTGGTCTGCGCACCCTCAGGCGTCGAGCACCTGTCCGTCACGCTTCACGACGGGCGGCTCAACACTCCACGGGAAGTTGATCCACTCATCCGTCCGCTTCCAGACGTACTCGCACTTCACGAGCGAGTGGGACTTCTCATAGACGACGGCCGAGCGGACCTCCGCCACGGTGTCGAGGCAGAAGTCGTGGACGAGCTTCAGCGTCTTGCCGGTGTCCGCGACGTCGTCGGTGATCAGGACCTTCTTGTCGCTGAAGTCGATCGCGTTCGGCACGGGCGCCAGCATGACCGGCATCTCGAGCGTGGTTCCGACGCCGGTGTAGAACTCCACGTTCACCAGGTGGATGTTCTTCACGTCCAGCGCGTACCCGAGCCCGCCGGCGACGAAGACGCCGCCGCGCGCGATGCTCAGGATGATGTCGGGCTGGTAGCCGTCGTCGGCGACGGCCTGCGCGAGCTCGCGCATGGCGACACCGAACTTCTCGTACGTAAGGTTCTCGCGCACGGGCGCCACATCACTCATGTTGCTGCTGCTCACACCTGGGTCCGATGGAAGTTGAGGAAGGAACGGGAGGCGGTGGGCCCGCGCTGTCCCTGGTAACGCGAACCGTAGCGCTCGCTGCCGTACGGGAACTCGGCGGGTGAGGACAGCCGGAACATGCACAGCTGGCCGATCTTCATGCCGGGCCACAGCTTGATGGGGAGCGTCGCGAGGTTCGAGAGCTCAAGCGTCACGTGGCCGCTGAAGCCGGGGTCGATGAACCCGGCCGTCGAGTGCGTGACGAGCCCGAGCCGCCCGAGCGAGCTCTTCCCCTCGAGCCGCGAGGCGAGGTCGTCGGGCAGGGAGATGACCTCGTACGTGGAGGCCAGCACGAACTCACCGGGGTGCAGGATGAACGGCTCGTCGCCCTCCGGCTCCACGCACCGCGTCAGGTCGCTCTGCTCGACGCTCGGGTCGATGTGCGGGTACTTGTGGTTCTCGAACACCCGGAAGTAGCGGTCGAGGCGTACGTCGATGCTCGACGGCTGCACCATGGATTCGTCGTAAGGATCGATCCGGACCCGTCCGGCGTCGATCTCGGCCCGGATGTCCTTGTCTGAGAGAAGCACGTAGCGAGGATACGCAGTGGGCGCGGGCCCGCCACAATCGGCGGGGCCCGCGCCCACTGTCACTGGTGCCGCTTACCGCTCGTCCGGTCCCACAGGAACGGCGTGCCGAAGTCGCGCGCACCGCGGACACCGAATAAGCCGGCTTGGACCGAGACGGTCCGCCTGCTGCATCGGGAACGAAGCGGTGCTGAACACGTGCCCTTCGGCACATCGGACGACGGTGCGGTCCATCGAGTCCATCAAGTCCCGGAGTCCCTTCCCCACGGAGCCATTGGGCCAGTTTCCTGACCGACGACAGAAAGCAACATTACGGGATGAAAGGGACGCCAATCCAGGCGGCACCCCGAGGTGAATCGTCCTCGGCCGGACTCCCCACCGTACGCTCCAACTCCCTTCACCCGCAGTCACTTCCACCCCGCACAACGCAGCCGGGCCCCGGGGGCTTCGGCGCCCGGGGCCCGGCATGGGGTACAGTGTCGCCAGTACGGATCGCCTCAACGGCCGTACCGCGCGGGTGTAGTTTAATGGTAGAACATAAGCTTCCCAAGCTTAGAGCGCGAGTTCGATTCTCGTCACCCGCTCCACACAGAAGCCCCAGGTCATCGACCCGGGGCTTTTTGCTGTGCGGATTCGCTCAGTCGTCGCGTGCCACATCCGTGCCAGAAGCTTGATCATCCGGCTTCCGTGCCACAGCCTTGCGAGCCCGCCGAACGCTCCGGTCGAGCATGCCCGCGACCTCCTGTTGCCGCTCCCCTTCGGAGTGCTGATAGATCATCGCGGCTTTCTCCGAGGACTGCCCTGCGCGCACCATCGTGTCCTTCATGACGGTCGGGGCCGTCGCCATGGTCTTCCCATGCACCCCTGACGGCGGGACCGAACAGTTCTCGGACGAGTCGACCGCAGTCACCTGGCTTGCCCCGGACGACGCCATGGCCGCGATGCGCGAGGCCTACAGCATCCGCATCGCAGACGCCCTCACCGGCGATATGGCGCCCCGCATCCGAACCCATGACGGCCGCAAGCTCACCGACCAGACGAGTAGCTAGGGCTGTCCCTGGCTGTCAGCCTACGGGGCGCCTCATGCCCTATTCATCGTTGTCTCCGAGTCCACCCACAACGACCAGCTCGCGGCTGGTGAACTCGCCCGTGAGCATGGGCATCGCGGACGCGATCGCCTCCTTGGCTTCGGGCAACTGCAGGGATGCGTCGTGGCGCTCCTTCGATTCCCAAACCTCGGTGACCACCATCGTGTCCGGGTCTTCGATGTCCAGTCCCACCAAGTAGCTGCGGCAGCCGAGCGCTTCGAGGCTTGCGGCTCCAGAGAGCAGGATCGCGACCACCTCGTCGCGCTTGCCCGGCTGGGTCTTCATCGAACCGATGTAGCCGTAGGCCATCTCACGCCGCCTTTCGTCGGGGTTCCGCTGTCCGGCACCATGTTCACTCGCCTCAGGCCAGCACGCCCAACAATCACCGCAACCGGGATCTCCACACCTCATCAGACCTGCCGCAGGGCGGGACGACCTCCCCAGAGATGCCGCGTCCCATCGACCATGACCCCAGGGGGTGTTACAGGTTTCTCTACCTCACCAAGCCCCGGCTGCGCTCCGCTCCGCCGGGCGGGCTCCCGGCTCCGCTGCCCTTCGCGCTCATGCCTTCGGCCCGCGCTACGGGCGCTGCGCCGACGCGCGCCCACACGTGGATAGGCCGGGAGCACGAGTCGAGCACCCGACCACTCCGGCCACGGCCAAAGACGATGCCTCCGGCGGGGGATCGGCCGGCACCGGGGGCCGGGGGTCGCGCTGCCGAGTGCGGATCCGCGGGTGGTTGCGAGGAGCTCCCATCCCGTCCACCGTCGACCCAGGCAAAGCCGAGCAGACGTGGCCCCTGGTGTCCAGGTCGTTCGTACAGTGGCGCGCTCCACCTGGACACCAGGGGCCACGCCCGCTCCACTACGTGTGGGTCGACGGCGGACGGGATAGGAGCTGGGGTTGAGTGGTGGGTTGGGCATGGTGGGGAGGTGCGGCAGAGCGCTGTTCACGATGATCCCGGTGGGTGTCAGTGGTGACTGTGATGCTGCCGCCATGACTCCGTGGAATCTGCTTGACCTCGACAGCGCCCTGCGCGTCAGCTGGGCTGCCGATACCTGCTCGCCGGACGATCAGCCGGACTGGGTGCCGGATAATCCTGCCTGGGGACACTGCGACATCACGGCCTTGGTCATCAACGATGTCCTCGGCGGCGACCTCATGGTTGGCGAGGTGCATTTCGATGGTGTCCAGCAAGGCTTCCACTGGTGGAATCGGCTGCCCAGCGGTGTCGAACTCGATGTGACGCGCGAACAGTTCCTGTTGGGGCAGGTGGTCACTGCGGCTCGTGTGGTCGAGCGTCCGCCTGGTCGGTTGCGACGCTGGGATGAGTATCTGCTGCTGCGAGAGCGGGTCAGCGAGCACCTGGAGCATCTGCCGGAGCCCAGGATCTGACTTGTCCGCCTACAAGGATCTTGCGCTGTCCGCTCTCAATGGGACGACCATCAGTTGGCATGCCGCGAGAACTGGATTGTCAAGGGTGCCTAGGTCACCTGACATCAGCGGCTGACACCAACAAGCGCGAACGACGCCGATCAACGCCGGACCTCAGCGGCAGGCGGGCCGGGGTGCAGGGGACGTTCGTTGAGGTCGAGAGAGTGCCTCGATCGACCTGATAAGGATGGGGTCGGACGTCAAAGTCCACGCCGACAACTTGATGCGCGCCAGGGGGGGCACATGGAGCGCCGAACTCAACGCCGAGCCTTCGGCATCTGGCTACTGACAGGGCTCGGGCTTCTAGCGATCTCACGTGGACTGCCGCGGTTGCTTTCGGCACCCTTCGCGGTGTGCGTGATCTGCGACGTGCTGGGCTTTGTCCTGTTACTCGTATCTGTGGTGCTGGGCATCTGCGCGGAAGTCAGGCGCAGGGTCGGCGAGACCGCGTGCCCCTCCCGTGCCCGATAGACCGGTAACTCACGGGGAATTGCGGCCACTAGAAGGCAACACGCACGACGAAGGCCCCCGACCGATGTTCCTGGTCAGGGGCCTTCACCCTGCGCGGTGGGTGTGGGATTTGAACCCACGGAGACTCTCGCCTCGACGGTTTTCAAGATCGTCCAAATGGGGGCTGGCTTCATCGAGACTCCGCTGACCGCGTGCACGCGCTAAAGTCGCCTCGGAGCTGTGCTGAGCTCGGCATTGCCGAGTCTCGCGCTGTCCCTCTCCGCGGCCGTCATCTGCAAGGTTCTGGCATCGAAGTTGAACGACAACGACCAGAGCGTGGAGACGAACGAACGTGAGGAGAACCGCATGACTGATGAACCGAAGGCGAGCAGGATGAAGCAGTGGGCCAGCGCTCTTTGCGACGTACTGGGAGACCTTGCAGTCGGCTTCGCGGGTGGGGCAGTGTCGAGCTGAGCACGGCTCCTTTGCTCTCCAGCAGCGACGCACAGCACGGGCACCAGCCGTGCCACTTTCGTGCCAGGTCGACCGGGGAACCACGGGGAACAGCAGGCACGAAGTCGACCGCGCCGAGAGGCCGTTAAGCTGTTCCCCCGCAGGTCAGGGCCCCAACTCCCCCTAGATCACCCGAGCTTCCCAAGCTTAGAGCGCGAGTTCGATTCTCGTCACCCGCTCCACACAGAAGCCCCAGGCCAGTGGCCCGGGGCTTTTTGCTGTGCGGATGCGGTCGGACGGCGAGGATCAGGCGCGGCCCCTGCGGGACATCGCGCGGATCGTGAGGCCGGCTGCCAGGGCGAGGACCGTGAGGAGGGCGCCCAGGAGGGTCCAGTCGCGGAAGCCGGTGTCGGCGAGGTGGCCGCCGCCGCCGTGGCCGCCGTCGGTGCCGGGCTCCGGGAAGGTGTTGGTGACGTCGACCGTGGCCGCGCCGTTCACCTGGACCTCGCCGTCGGTGCCGTCGTCGGAGGCCTCGTACGTGACGGTGTCACCGGTCGGCACGTTCGTCTCCTGCACCGTGCAGGTCGCGCCCTCCGGGACGCTGATCGTGCGGTCCTCGCCGTCCTTCAGCTCGAAGGAGCTGTCGTCGCCGGAGAGGGCCACGTCGCCCTGGTCGGTGGTGCAGGCGAGGGAGAAGTCGTACGGGCCCGCGCCGCCGTTCACCACGTGCTTGGTGACGGTCAGGTCCGCCGCCGGGAAGGTGTTGGTGACGTTGATCGTCGCCTGGTCGTCGGAGTCGGCGGTCGTGATGACGGCCGGGTTGTCGGCGGAGCCGTGGTCGACGGTCGCCTTCGCCGCGCCCCCGGTGTCCACCTCCTCCGCCCAGCAACGGGAGTTCACCGGCAGCGGCTTGATGGTGACGGGTTCGCCGGCCTTCACCTCGTACGTCTTGTGCAGGATGCGGTCGCTCGGGGCGCCCGAGGCGTCGGGGAGGGCGCAGGAGACCTCGACGCCGTAGGTGCGGCCGTCGTCGGCGTAGTCCGCCGCGTCACCGTCGATCCCCTTGGTGAGCTGCAGCGCGCCGAACTCGTAGGTGTTGGTGATCCGGGCGAACTGCGGGGTCTCCGGGCCGATGTTGGGCTTGATGGTGACCTCGACGGGGTTGTCCTTGGTGTGGTCGGTCTGGCCGCCTCTGGCCGAGGTCTCCCAGATCTTGCACTCGGCGCCCGCCGGGATGCCCTTCACGTCCACCGGCTTGTCCACGGACACCCGGTAGTCCTCGTCGAGGACCACGCGCGGCAGTCTGCCCTGCGGGTGGATGGTGCAGGTGACGTGGTACGAGTACGGCACCTTGCGCAGCAGGTCCGTCGCCGCGTCGGGGTGCTTGCCGAGCCGCTTGACCAGCCGCAGCTCGCCGTAGGAGAGGGCGACTCCGACCTTGATCGGCTCGTTCTTCTGCAGGACGCGCGGGGAGCCCGCGCGGTCGGTGGTCTCGTTGTGGGCGTAGGAGTTCCAGGCGATGGTCGGGTCGCCGTTGTGGGCGACGTCGAGCGGGGTGTTCATCGCGTACGTGATGTCGACCGTGCCGCCGGGCTCCAGCGGCTGCGGGAACGTCAGGTCCATGTCGGCGCCGACGGCCTTGTTGCTGTAGGCGTCGTCCCACGTGTCCGACGGGCACTGGTCCGTGCTCGAACCGGCGCCGCCCATGTTCAGGTCGTCGGTGCACAGCGGTTCGTCGTTCTCGTACTTGGTGGTCATCTCGCCGGGGCTGCCCCCGTCGAGTTTCGGCTCGGAGGCGAGCGTGGGGCGCTTGTCCCAGGCGGTGGCGCGGTCCTGGTCGAGGATGACGCCCTTGTCACCGGCGACCGGGAACCGGTCGATGACGCGCATGTTCGTGCCGTCCTCGGTGCCCGCGTTCCGCAGCCGCATCAAGTAGTGGTACTGGTCACCGGGGTTGACCAGGGCGATGCACGGGTTGGCGGTGTACTTGCGGCCGGTGGAGTCGGTCGTCATCAGGCAGGAGTCGTCGCCCACGTCGACGGTCTCCCCGGTCTTGGTGTTGTACCAGCCGAGGTCGTCGTTGCCCGAGACCCACTTGCGGGCGGTGAACGCGGCGCCGGTCTTGGCCGTCAGCTTCGCGTCGTCGACGCAGTACAGACCGGAGCCGAACATGGCGCCGTTCTCCTCCGCCTCGCTCGCGTCCTCGCAGGCCAGGTCCGGGTCGGACGAGGTGGCACCCATGGTGTTGGTGACGGACTCGTCGGCACGGATGCCGGCTTCCAGCTTCACGTGGATCTCGATGGTGAAGCTGCCGCCCGGCGGGAAGTTCCACGCCTTGCCGTCGTCGTCCTTGGAGAAGTCCCAGGTGAGCCCGGAGACCCGGTCGCCGGCGGTGGTCTGCGAGAAGACGGGCGTCGGGATGGCGACGGTGCCGTCCGGCTCCTTCTTGTCGGTGATCTTGTACGGCTCGCCGTTGTCCCCCGCGAAGGTGTCGTCGAACGCGATGCCCTCGGGGAGGTCGTCCTTGACGACCAGGTTGGGGACGTTGGCCGTACCGGTGTTGACGACCTTCAGGTAGAAGGGGGCGTCCTCGCCCGGGGAGAGAACGGTGTCCGGGGTCTTGTCGACGTCGATCTTGGGGTCGCCCTTGACCAGGTCGAGGGTGGCGTTGACCGGGTCGATGTCCCGGGGCTTGTCCTCGTCCTCCACCTTGGTGAGGAACTGGCCGGTGGCGGTGTCCTCCAGGTGGTCCGGGATCGGCTCGCCGCTGCTGCGCAGGGTGGGCCGCGGGCTCACGTCGAGGACGAGGATGCCGGAGCAGCTGTTGTCCCCGCACTCGGGCTTGATCACGTAGCCGTCGTTGGTGGTGCTCGTCGAGGTGTACGTGGCACGGATGCCGGTGACGTCGGCGGCGTTCACGCCGGACGGCAGCGCGGCGGCGGAGGACGGGGTGCCGTTGATCCACTCACCCTTCACGTACGCGTCGATCTGTACGCGGTTGGCGCCGGCCGGCATCTGGTTCGACTTGATGGACACGAGGTCGACGGCGTCGAAGAAGTCCTCGTCCTGGTCGATGATCTTCAGGTACTTGGCCGACATGTTGCCGGTGTTGCGGACGGTGAGCGTCATGTCCGCGTGCTGGCGGGGCAGTCCGGCGACGTACTCGGGGAGCTGGCCGGGGGCGATCGTCTTGTTCAGCGAGGCGCCGTCGGCGGCGGGCCCGGTCTCCAGGGTCTTGCAGTCGCTGCCGTTGACGTCACCACCCTGGCTGTCCTTCGCCGTGACGGAGAAGCAGTTCTGGAACGTCTCGCCGTTCTCGACGCCTTCGCGGCGCTCGGCGGTGACGTTGATGGTGACGCTGTCGGCCGGGGCCAACTCGCCGTTGTAGAGCGCGCGCACGCCGGTGGCCCGCGCGAGCACGGCGGCGTCCACGCCCTCGTAGTCGACCCAGGCATTCGTCTGCGGGTCGTACACCTGGAGGGTGACCGGCGCACCGGACGGCGAGACGGAGACGGAGGTGATCTCCAGCTTGTCGAAGGGGCTGGCACTGCCGGGCTTCCCGTCCGCGTCGGCGGACGGGTCGGTGATGACCACGTCGCTCAGCGGCAGGTTGCCGGTGTTGGTGAACTTCAGCTGCATGTCGATGGGTTGGCCCGGCGGAACGTCCGTCTGGCTGACGTTCTTGACGCCGCTGCCGCTGCCGTCCGGGTCCTCGACGACGAGGTTCTGGCACGCGCTGCCGGAGGCAGTGCCGCTGCCGTCGCTGCGGCCGGCGTCGCCCTTGGTGCCGGCGCAGTTGCTGACGCCGTCGGCGACGTCTGCCGCGTCGACGTCGTCGGTCAGGGTGCCGTGCAGGTCGAGGCCCGCGGTGGCGCCCTCGGCGATGGACGGATTGCCGTCCGCGTCGACGCCGGTGTAGACGACCTCGACCTTCTTGACCTGCTTGCAGTTCGCGGGGACCTCGTAGGTCGCGTTCTCCGTGTACGTCTCTGTGCGGGTGGTCCCGTCCTCGCAGGTGACGGTCAGCTTCGCCTCGGTCGCGCCCTCGGGGAAGCGCAGCCGGACCTTGTCGACGTCGAGCTTGTCGAACTCGCTGGTCGCGTTCGCGTCCGGCTCGGTGATCGTCAGCGTCTTCACCTTGAACGGCGACTTGTTCGACAGATCGACCTCGGTGCTGACCGGCGAGTTCTCGCCGATCACCGCGTGCTCGTTGGAAGCGTGGGAGAAGTCGCCGTTGGTGTCGGCGTAGTACTTCTTCGTGGTGCCCAGGACCAGGATGTCCGGCAGGATGTCGTACGTGTCGCAGGCCTGCTCGCCGTCGACGTCGCCGTCCGTGGTCTCCTTCGCGGACGGCGTCGCGCAGTTGTTGACCGTGATCTTGTCGGTGGGCTCCAGCTTCGAGCCGTCCGAGCGCTTGGTGTCCCGCAGCTTCATGCCGACTTCGACGCTGCCGCCGTTCTCGTCGTACGGCAGCGGGTCGCCATTGCTGTTGGTGAAGACGACCTCGAAGCCGACCACGTCACCCGCGTCCACCCCGTCGGGCAGCGGCAGTTCTTCGGTGGGTGCGGTGACGGTGTCGCCCGTGTGCGTCTGGCCGTCCGCCGTGGTGACCACGAGGTGCGCCTGGTCGGCGCCCTTGGGGTAAGCGGTCACCTTGGCCCCGGTGAAGTCGAAGTACTCGAACGTCTCCTCGGTGTCGTCGGACACCGACAGCTCGGTGACCTCGGCCGAGGACGAGGAGCTGTTGCGCACGTCCAGCTTGATCGTGGACTCTTCGCCGGACAGCGCGACCGCCGAGCCGTCCTCCCACGTCTTGGTGGAGACCGGCTTGACCACGCGCGGGATGGAGATGGTGATGTCGGAGTCGGAGGTCTTCGGGTCCGCGTTGTCGGCCTCGGCCTTCGCGGTGTTGGTGATGGTGGTGCCGTCCTCCAGTTGCGTGTCGGCCGGCACCCGCATCCCGATCTCCACCGAGCCCGCCTGGCCGGCGCGCAGGCCGGTCTCGCCTTCCGGGTTCTGGAGCGGCTGCTTGTAGACGATCGTCAGCTGCCGCGTCGCCTCGTCATAGGTGACGTCACGGGTGCTGTCCGACTTCGGAAGGCTGGTCACCTCCAGGCCTTCCGGCAGGGTGTCGGTGACCGTGAAGTTCACACAGTCCACCTCCAGGCCGGAGCACTGTCCGCTGATGGTGTAGATGAACTCGTCGCCGGGCTCCAGCGGACCGTCGGCATCGTTGGTCTTCGTGATGCCGACAGCGCTCATCGGGTCGTCCGCGAAGGCGAGAGGGGCCGTGAGGGCCTGGGTGCCGAAGATCATGCTGAGCACCGCGGCCATCACGACCACAAGTCGTAGTCGCGGTGGCCTTCCTCTGCGCAAGGACCAGGTCCGCATTCGCATCACGTCAACTCCCGAGCAAGGTTCTGGGCGTGATCGCGACGGTAGAAGGTCCCCTCTTATATAAGTCTTACGGCGTGCCGGATGATTGACGGCCTATCAGACATTTCGCCCGTACGGCGGCATGGGGGTCTGCTGCCGTGAGCCGTGAGGGGCCTGCTCGGGATTTTTCCGGGGAGGGACTATGTGGGCGGGAGTTCGCGGACGACGAAGGTGCCGCGGGCGTGAACGGTGACCACGAGGCCCTTGTCCCGCAGGATCACGAGGGCGCGGCGCACGGTCTGGTTGCCGATGCCGTACTCCTGCGCCAGCACCATCTCGCCCGGAATCCGCGTTCCGGGGGCGAACTCGCCACCGCGGATGCGCCGTTCAAGGATCTCCGCGAGCTGGACGTAGTGGTACTCGGCGGCGGTCGGATCGATCTTTTCACTCACGACTGCGACCGTAATCGACCGACCGAAGTCATGCACTGCCAGTATCTGTCACTAGCGTTCAACCGAGTTCTACCGCGTTCGACAGCGGGTAGCGTCCCGGACACAGAAGACCCCCGCGACGGGCCAACGTCCGGGGGCACGGCCAATGCCCCACCGGAGCGCTGACGATGACCCACACCCACCGCCGGAGGCGCCTCGCGCTCGTGCTTGCCGCCGATTACGGGATCGATCTCGACCAGCACGTACGAGGAGCAGCCGCATGAACGAACACGTTCACCGTCCCGTCCGCATGTGCGTGTGGTGCGAGGTGATGACGCACGAACCCGTGCTGGTCGCGGAGGTGCACCAGGGCACAGGGCCCGGGTTCAACGTGTACGCGTGCCCGCAGTGCGCCGAGTGGGCTCAGCCGCACGAAGCCGACCTTCCTCCAGGAACAGCACCCGGTCCGCATACGGGGCCAGCGTCAGGTCGTGCGTGATCAGGATCGTCGTACGGTCGCGCATCAGGCGGCGAAGGGGTTCGACGATGCGGTGGGACGCCTCCGCGTCGAGGCCCGTGGTCGGTTCGTCGAGGACGAGGACCGGGGAGGGGCGCAGCATCGCGCGGGCGATGGCGATGCGTTGGAGTTGGCCGCCGGAGAGCGCGGCCGTGCCGGGGGCGATCCGTGTGGCGTAGCCGTCGGGGAGGGCGGTGATGAACTCGTGCGCGGCGGCGTCCCGCGCGGCCTGCTCGATGTCGGTGTCGCTCGCGTCGGGGCAGCCCGCCGCGATGTTCTCGCGGATGGTGCCGTGCAAGACGTGGGTGCGCTGCGGGAGCAGGGTGACCTGGTCGCGGAGGTGGGAGAGCGGCAGTTCGGGGAGCGGGGTGCCGTCCAGGCGGACGACGCCGGAGGACGGGTCGTAGAAGCGGACCAGGAGTTGCGTGAGCGTTGACTTGCCGGCGCCGCTGGGGCCGGTGACGAGGACGAGTTCGCCGGGTGCGGCGGTGAGCGTGACGTCGCGCAGGGCGGGGTGGGACGCGTCGGGGTACTGGTGGGTGACGCTGTGGAGGGAGACCTTGCCGCGCATTCCGTTCCCACGCCTCGGGGCTCCGCCCCGGACCCCGCTGGCTCTCGTCCCAGAGCGGGGCTTGAAAGTCGCCGGGTCCGACACCGACGGCCGCGCGTCCAGGATCTCCGCGAGCCGCCGCGCCCCCGCGGTCGCGGCCGTGAGGGTGAGGCCGAGCTGGCCGAGGTCGCGGACGGGTGGGTACAGATAGCCGATGAAGGCAGCGAAGGCGAGCAACTGGCCGAGGGTGAGGCGCTGTTGGGAGATCTCCCACGCGCCGAGGCCGATCACCGCGAGCACGCACAGCGTCTCGACGACCTGGACCACCTGCTCGTACATCTCGGTGGCCCGCGCCCCGCGCACGGACGCGCGCATCCAGTTGCGGGCCTCGGTGTCGAGGCGGGCCTCCTCGGCGTGCTGCCGGTTGTAGGCCTGGGTGAGTTCGATGGCGCCGAGGGACTCCTCGACGACGGAGGTGATCGCGCCCTCGGCGGCCCGTTCGTCGCGGGCCGCGCGGCCGATCCGGCCGGAGAAGCGGCGGGCGGCGAGCAGGAACAGTGGGGCGAGGACGAAGGTGACCAGGGCCAGGTCCCAGCGGATCCAGAGGGCTGCGACACCGTAGAAGAGGGCGGAGAAGACGGCGGACACGGTGCCGACGACGCCGGACACGACCATCTGCTCGATGGCCTCCACGTCGCCTGTGAGCCGGGACACGAGATCGCCCCGCCGGTGTTTTCTGAAGAAATGCGGCGGCAATTCCTGAAGGTGCGCGAACACTTTCGCCCGCAGCCGCATGACAAATCTCTCGGCGGTCCATACGGCGAGTGAATTACCTCCGTATCCGACGGCCGCGCCCAGGACGGCGGTACCGAGCCAGGCCAGCGCGGGCCCCCAGAACGCCGAAAGCGACCCCGAGTTCAGGGCGTGATCGGTGATCTCGGCGAACAGCAGGATCGAGGCGGTCTCGGCGAGCGCCGCCACGATGACGCAGCCGATCACGGCCACGAGCCGGCCGCGATCCCCTCGGGTCAGTGGCCAGAAGCGCCGGAACGCCTCCGTGATGTCACGTGTGCCGCGCATGAACAGGGTCAACTCCCGGGCAGGAAAAGCCGAGGCGGGGCCGCCGGAAGGGACGGCCCCGCCTCGCGGTGAGGGGAACGGGTCAGCGCTTGCCGCCGACCGGACGACGCTTCGCGTGCTGCTTCGGGGCACCCTTCTTCGGCTGCGCGTGACGCTTGGCCGGGGCGGCCGGGGCGGCGGGCTTGCGGTTCTTGGAGATGGGGGCAATCTTGTGGAAGCTCATAGCGTTCTCCTAGAATTTCTGGGTCAATTCACTGGTTTTCTTTTCCGCCGGCGTTGTTCGTCGGCGACATGGAAAACACTACTGGGTCGAAAAGGGTCGCCCGCACCAAATTCGTTTAGAGGTTGGTTAATTGCGAATGAGTCGGTTTCTCATAAGGAAAACCGGCCGGAGGGACAGATCAATGGAGATCACCCGTAGACGTCTGCTGAGCGTGCTCGCCGCGAGCGGGGTGCTCGCGGCCGTGCCCACCCAGTGGGCGGGCGCGGCGGAACTCGCGGACGGGGCGGCGCAGTTGCTCGCCAATGCGACCGGGATGTTCGCGGGCACCGCAGCGTCCAACGCGCGCGAGGAGACCGCCGCCAAGCTCGCCGCGATCGAGAGGACGGCCCGGACGAACCTCGCGGCGATGGACGCGGCCTCGGGGGGCGGCGAGCTGTTCAAGGGCGTGCCGCTGGGCAGCAGCGACCCGAACCTCAACACCACGTACCAGCGGGTCTACGAGATCGCGCTGGCGACGCGTACGCCCGGCATCTCGACGGATCTGTACGGGAGTTCAGAGGTACGCGGCCGTGTCGTCGACGCGCTGGAGTGGCTGCACGAGCGGTACTACGGCGACCAGTCCGCCGGCTATTACGGCAACTGGTTCACGTGGGAGATAGGCATCTCGCAGCACGTCAGCCGGGCGCTGGTGCTGCTCGGGGACGCCGCGTCCGCCGAACTCACCGGCACGTACATCGCCTCCATGGACGCCTATCTGCGCAACGGCAAGGACGGCGACGTCGACCTCGACTCGCGCTTCCACACCGGCGCCAACCTCGCCGACATCACCACCAACCGCGTCCTCCAGGGCGCCCTGACCGGTGACGAGCCCCGCATCCGCAAGGCGCTCACCGACCAGCTGACCGTCTTCGCGACGGTCGACCCGTACGACCTCCAGCACGGTGTGACGGACGGCCACTACGCCGACGGCTCCTTCATTCAGCACTCCTCCGTCGCGTACACGGGCTCGTACGGGAAGGGCCTGCTCACGCGCGTCGTCCAGACGCTGAAGCTGCTCGACGGGACGGGGTTCGCGTACGGGGACGAGCTGGTCCCGACGGTTCAGCGGTGGGTCCGCGACGGGTTCGCGCCGTTGATCTTCGAGGGCTGGATGATGGAGGCGGTGAAGGGGCGGGCCGTGTCGCGGACGGGCAGCGGCTACGCCGACTCCGCCACGATCGTCGAGGCCGTGGTCGATCTCGCGTCCCTGTCGACGGGGGCGGAGGCCGACGCGCTCAAGGCGTACGTGAAGCACATCCGGGCCACGTCGAAGGCGAGCCTCGACCCGGCGACGTTCGTCTCGCCGCTCAGCATCGTCCGGTACGCCGACATCCTCGCCGACTCCGCCGTCCCGGCCACCGACCTCAATCCGCCCGCCCGCTCCGTCGCCTTCAACGCCATGGACCGCACGGTGCACCGCCGCCCGGGGTACGCCTTCACGCTGTCCCGCAGTTCGCGGCGCATCAGCAAGTACGAGTACATGAGCGGCGAGAACCTGATGCCGTGGTTCCAGGGGGACGGCGCCCACCACCTGTACCTGGCGGGCCAGGACCAGACGCAGGCGTTCGGCGTCGACTACTTCACCACCGTCTCCCCGTACGGACTCGCGGGCGTGACCGCGCCCGTCGAACACCGGGGAACGGTCCCGGAGTTGTACGACGGCAAGCTCTTCTACGACAACCCGGACCACCCGCTGAACTTCACCGCGTCGTCCGAGTCGCAGAACAAGTACGTGTACTTCCCGACGGCCACGCAGGCGTACTCGGGCGGGGCGGTGCTCGACGGTGTGTACGGGGCCGTCGGCTGGGTCGCGTCCGACGACGTGCCGTGGCGGGACAAGCGGGCGGGGCTGCTGCCGGACGACTTCGTGGCGTACCGGAGCGCGCGGGCCACCAAGTCGTGGTTCCTGCTCGACGACGAGATCGTGGTGCTCGCGGCGGGGGTCGGGGACGCTCCCGGCGGCGGGCGGGCCGTGACGACGACCGTCGACGCGCGCGTGGCGCCTGCGGGCGACGCGGTGACCGTGGCCGAGGGCGACGGCTGGGTGCGCTGGGCGGACGGGACGCGGGGCGCGGCCGTGGGATACGTACGCCTCGCCGGACCGCGGGCGAAGGCGCGGCTCGACACGGTGACGCGCAGCCGCCGCCTCGTGCGGACCTCGAACCCGGACACGGCGGTGACGAAGCAGGTGTTCTCGCTGGCGGTCGAGCAGTCGGCCGGGGCCGGGCCCGCCTCCTTCGCGTACGCGCTGCTGCCGAACGCGTCCGAGGCCGCGGTGCGCGCGTACGAGGGTGTGCGGGTGCTCGCGAACACACCGCGGCTCCAGGCGGTGGACCACGAGGGGCTCGGCCTCACGGGCGTGAACACCTTCACCGGAGGCGAGCACCGGGTGTCGGGGCTCGCGGTGGAGGGACCCGCGTCCGTGCTCGTGCGCCGGCGGGGCGGCGAGGTCACGGTGGCGGCGTCCGATCCGACCACGGAGCGTGACACCGTGACGTTCGTGCTGCGGGGGCGCACGCTCCGCAAGGTCGCGGGCGACGACGCGGTGCGGGTGACGCGGGTCCCGGGCGGCACCCGGGTCGAGGTGGCGACGCGGCACGGCTACGGGCGGAGTTTCACGGCGATGCTGGGCCAGTCAGGTCGACCTGAATGATTTACGCAACGTAACGACAGTCATCCTGTATGTCCGCTGTGAGACTCCCGGGATGAGACGGATGAGATCCTCCCGGCCGGCCTCGGTCCTTGCGCTCCTGTTGAGTGCCGCGCTCGGCATCGGGGCGGCTCCCCCGCTGAGCGCCCACACGGTGTCGAGCGGCGGGAAGACGGCGCGGGCCGCGGCCCGCGCCGCCGAGCCGGGTGTGCCCGAGGCCCCGACCACCCTGTACCGGGAAAGGTTCGAGAACGTTCCCGACGGGTCGGACCCGGTCATGCTCACGGCCTACGCCAGCACGACGGGCCACACATACACGGCGGCCCCGGAGTGGCTCAAGGAGTGCAACGGGTGGGTGCTGAACCAGGCGGACTCGGCCGGCTACGGGCCCGCCCTGCAGGACTGCCACAACAGCACCCTCAACTACAACCGGCTGCGTGATCTCACCGACGCCCTCGGGCGCCTCAACGGCACCGACCCCTCCACCGGGAACCACGCGGTCGCGGCCTTCACGTACAACAGCCCGGGCGCAAACTCCGTGGAGTTCGAGACGGCGGACCCGATCCCGGTCTCGGCGAGCAACCGGTTCATCAACTTCTCGGTGTCGTCCGCGGCGATGAACTGCTTCGCCTCGGGGCCGCAGTTGAAGTTCTTCCTGATGAACGGGACGACAGCGATCCCGACGTCGTCGTCCCCTGTGAACCCGTGCACGGACCCCGGCGCCAGCTCGTACACGATCAACGGCGCGCCCATCAGCGTGGTCGACTCGGCGTCCGACAAGGCGGTCCTGTTCAGCGGCGACGAGGTCGGCGTCCGCATGATCAACGGAAACGGCTCGGGCGCCGGCAACGACGCGGCGTTCGACGACATCCGGATCCTGGACGTCACCCCGTCCCTCGACAAGGCGTTCAGCCCCGGCGTCGTACCGACCGGCGGCACGTCGAAGCTCACGTTCACCGTGACCAACACCTCCGAACTCTCGGAGAAGGACGGCTGGTCGTTCACGGACGACCTGCCGGACGGGCTGAAGGTCGCCGACCCCGCCTCGACCTCGACGACGTGCACCAACGGCGCCGTCGACGCCACCGCGGGCGGCGCCTCGGTCAAGCTGAAGGGCGACCTCAACACCGGCCAGACGTCCTGCACGCTCAGCGTCGACGTCACATCCGACACCGCGGGAAGCTACGAGAACTGCGGCGAGGGCAACGTCACCGACCTGGTCGGCGTGGACGCCCCGGGCTGCGCGACGGTCGAGTTCCAGGACCCCCGCTACACCATCACCAAGACGTCCTCCCCGGCCGACGGCAAGCCCGTCGTCGCCGGTCAGAAGGTCGACTACACGGTGACCGTGAAGAACCCCGGCGACGTGCCGGTGGCCGCGGACGTCAGCGACGACCTGACCGGGGTCCTCGACGACGCCGCGTACAACGGTGACGCGCGCGCCGACACCGGAACCGTGGACTACACGAGACCGAAGGTGAACTGGTCGAGCACGCTCGCCCCCGGAGCGAGCGCGAAGATCACGTACTCGGTGACGGTGGACGACCCGCCCGGCGGGGACGGCGTGCTGACCAACGCCGTGACCGGCAACGACCGGTCGAACTGCGCGACCGGCTCCACCGACGCCGGATGCACCACCGACCACCCCGTCGCCGACCTGGAGTTCGCCAAGACCTCCGACGCGAAGGGCCTCGTCAGGCCCGGCGACAAGGTCACGTATACGGTCACCGTCACCAACCGGGGCAAGGCCACGTACGAAGGTGCCACCTTCACCGACGACCTCAGCAGGACCCTCGACGACGCCACGTACGAAGGCGACGCCAAGGCCACCCTCGGCAGCGTGAGACACAGCTCCCCCAAGGTGACCTGGACCGGTGACATCCCGGCGGGCGGCACCGTGACGGTCACCTACTCGGTGCGCGTCCACGGCGACCGGACGAAGCTCGGCGACCGCGAGCTCGACAACGCCGTCGTCTCCAGCAGCCCGGGCTCGAACTGCCCGCCGGACTCGACCGACCCGAAGTGCGCCACCGCCGACGACGTGCCCAGCCTCACCCTGGCCAAGACCACCGACGCCACGCACCCGCTGCCCGGCGACAAGGTCGGCTACACGGTGGCCGTCACCAACGACAGCGACACCGTGGCCTACCCGGACGCCGCGTTCAGCGACGACCTGACCAAGGTCCTCGACGACGCCTCGTACAACGGTGACGCCGTCGCCACCTCCGGGACCGTGGACTACGCGGCGCCGAAGGTGAGTTGGAAGGGCGACATCCCGGCGGGCGGGACCGTGACGCTCACCTACTCGGTCACCGTCGACGAGACGCTCACCGGCGACAAGCTGCTGACCAACGCGGTCACCGGGGACGTCCCCGGCACCAACTGCCCCGAGGGCTCGGCCGATCCCGACTGCACGACGACCACCGGGCTCCCCTCGCTCAAGATCAAGAAGACGGCGCGGCCGAAGGACCCCCGCCCCGGCGACACCATCACCTACACCGTCGAGGTCACCGACGACGGCGAGGCCGACTACCCCGGCGCCACCTTCACCGACGACCTCACCGACGTCCTCGACGACGCCGCCTACAGCGACGACGCGAAGGCCACCACCGGCACGGTGGCGTACGCCGAACCGAAGCTGACCTGGACCGGTGACCTCACCAAGGGCGAGACCGCCACCGTGACCTACTCGGCCGTCGTGGACACCCCGGGCGACGGCGACGGACGGTTCGTCAACGGCGTCACAGGACCCGGCTCCAACTGCCCGCCCGGCAGCGCCGACCCGGACTGCCGAAGCGTCCTGCCCGCCCCCGAGTACGACTTCGGTGACGCGCCGGACAGCTTCCACACCCTGCGCGGGAACGACGGCGCGTACCACGAGCTCGTCGACGGGCTGCGGCTCGGCAAGACCGCGGAGGACGACGAGAACGGCTCGCCCGGCACCGGCGCCGACGCCGACAAGGGCGAGGACGCCGTCACCGCGCCGACCGTCCGGCAGGACCGGGACAGCACCACGCTGAACGTCGCCGTCACCAACACCACCGGCCGCGACGCCGTGCTGGCGGGCTGGCTCGACCGGGGCGAGGACGGCTCCTTCGACGCCGGCGACATGGCCACCGCCACCGTCCCCGACGGGGCCACCAGCGCCACCCTCACCTTCCAGGGGACGCGGGGCATCGAGCCCGGCCACTCCTACCTGAGACTGCGCCTGTACGGGGACGACGAGGCGGCCGTCCGCGCCCGCCGCGCCCTGCCCGCGCCCTCGCCGGTCGGATACGGCGGCCCCGGCGAGATCGAGGACCACCGCGTCCGCGTCGAGGCCTCCGCCTGCGCGGACGGCTCCGAGGGACCGGACTGCGACACAGACGTGCCGACGCCTCCGGCCCCGTCGACCACGCCGGTTCCCCCGGCCCGGCCGGGCTCTCCGCAGGCTCACGGTGAGCTGCCGGGCACGGGGTCCTCGGACTCGGCGCTGCTCGGCGGGCTCGCGGCCGCGGCGCTGCTGGCCCTCGGTGTCCTGGCCACGGTGACCGGGCGCCGGATGCGCCGCAGGAACGGCTGACCTACTCGTCGGCCTCCAGGTCGCCCTCCGCCTCCAGATACACCTGGCGGAGGGCGTCCAGCGTCTGCGGGTCCGGCTTCTCCCACATGCCGCGGGACTCGGCCTCCAGGAGCCGCTCGGCGATGCCGTGCAGGGCCCACGGGTTGTTCTCGCTGAGGAACTTCCGGTTCGTCTCGTCGAGGACGTACGTCTCGGTCAACTTGTCGTACATCCAGTCGGCGATGACGCCGGTCGTGGCGTCGTAGCCGAACAAGTAGTCCACCGTCGCGGCGAGTTCGAAGGCGCCCTTGTAGCCGTGGCGACGCATCGCCTCGATCCACTTGGGGTTCACGACACGGGCCCGGAAGACGCGGGACGTCTCCTCGACGAGCGTGCGGGTCTTGACCGTCTCGGGGCGGGTCGAGTCGCCGATGTACGCCTCGGGGGCGGTCCCGCGCAGAGCACGCACGGTGGCGACCATGCCGCCGTGGTACTGGAAGTAGTCGTCGGAGTCGGCGATGTCGTGCTCGCGGGTGTCGGTGTTCTTCGCCGCGACCTCGATGCGCTTGTAGGCCGTCTCCATCTCGGTGCGGGCGGACTTTCCTTCGAGCCCGCGGCCGTACGCGTAGCCGCCCCACACCGTGTAGACCTCGGCGAGGTCGGCGTCCGTGCGCCAGTCCTTGGAGTCGATCAGCTGGAGCAGCCCCGCGCCGTACGTGCCCGGGCGCGAGCCGAAGATCCGGGTCGTGGCGCGGCGCTCGTCGCCGTGCTCGGCCAGGTCGGCCTGGGTGTGCGCCCGTACGTAGTTGATCTCGGCCGGTTCGTCGAGGGACGCGGCGAGGCGCACCGCGTCGTCGAGGAGGCCGATGGTGTGCGGGAACGCGTCGCGGAAGAAGCCGGAGATGCGGAGGGTGACGTCGATGCGGGGGCGGTTCAGCTCCTCGTACGGGATCGGCTCCAGGCCCGTGACGCGGCGCGAGGCGTCGTCCCAGACCGGGCGGATGCCGAGGAGGGCGAGGGCCTCCGCGATGTCGTCGCCCGCGGTGCGCATGGCGCTCGTGCCCCAGAGGGAGAGGCCCACGGAGGTGGGGTACTCGCCGTTGTCGTCCTTGTACCGGGTGAGCAGGCTCTCGGCGAGCGCCTGCCCCGTCTCCCAGGCGAGTCGGCTCGGGACGGCCTTCGGGTCGACGGAGTAGAAGTTCCGCCCGGTCGGCAACACGTTGACGAGTCCTCGCAGGGGTGAGCCGCTGGGCCCTGCGGGGACGAAGCGGCCGTTGAGCGCGCGGACGGCGTTGTCCAACTCGTCCGTTGTCGCGCTCAGCCGGGGCACGACTTCGCGCGCGGCGAAGTCGAGAATCGCGGCGACACCATCAAGCCCCTGCGGCGATTCGGGCATTTCAAGCCCCTGCGGCGATTGAGCAGCGGGGTCCGGGGCGGAGCCCCGTGGCGTCGGAACGGACGCGGCGACAACCTGCGGTACCGCCTCCGGGGACCAGTCGTGGGACTCCATCGACTCCACCAGGGTCCGCGCCAGCGCCTCCGCCTCGTCGGCAGACGTACGGGTCGCCGCCGATTCGTCCAGGCCGAGCGCCTCCCGCAGGCCGGGGAGCGCCTGGGACCCGCCCCAGATCTGGCGGGCCCGCAGGATCGCCAGGACCAGGTTGACCCGGTCCGCCCCGGAGGGCGCCACGCCGAGGACGTGCAGCCCGTCGCGGATCTGCGCGTCCTTGACCTCGCAGAGCCACCCGTCGACGTGGAGGAGGAAGTCGTCGAAGCCGTCGTCGTCGGGGCGGGCCTGAAGGCCCAGGTCGTGGTCGAGCTTCGCCGCCTGGATCAACGTCCAGATCTGGGCCCGGATGGCCGGAAGCTTCGCCGGGTCCATCGAGCTGATCTGGGCGTATTCGTCGAGGAGTTGCTCAAGGCGGGCGATGTCGCCGTAGGAGTCCGCGCGGGCCATCGGCGGCACCAGGTGGTCGATGAGCGTGGCGTGGACGCGGCGCTTGGCCTGCGTGCCCTCGCCGGGGTCGTTGACCAGGAAGGGGTAGATCAGCGGGAGGTCGCCGAGCGCCGCGTCGGGCGCGCATGCCGACGACAGGCCCGCGTTCTTGCCCGGCAGCCACTCCAGGTTGCCGTGCTTGCCCAGGTGGATCATCGCGTCCGCGCCGAAGCCGTTGTCGTCCGCCGACGCCGCGATCCAGCGGTACGCCGCCAAGTAGTGGTGGGACGGCGGGAGATCGGGGTCGTGGTAGATCGCGATCGGGTTCTCGCCGAAGCCGCGCGGCGGCTGGATGAGGATGAGCAGGTTCCCGCGGCGCAGCGCCGCGAGGACGATGTCGCCCTCGGGGTTGCGGGAGCGGTCCACGAACATCTCGCCGGGCGGCGGGCCCCAGTGCCGCTCGACCGACTCGCGGAGCGGGGCCGGGAGCGTCGCGTACCAGCGCTTGTAGTCGGCGGCCGGGATGCGGACCGGGTTCTTCGCGAGCTGCTCCTCGGTCAGCCACTCCTGGTCGTGGCCGCCCGCGTCGATGAGCGCGCGGATCAGCTCGTCGCCGTCGCCGGAGGCCAAGCCGGGGATCTCGGCCGTGTCCCCGAAGTCGTAGCCCTCGTCGAGGAGCCGGCGCAGCAGCGCCACCGCGGAGGCCGGGGTGTCCAGGCCCACGGCGTTGCCGATGCGCGAGTGCTTCGTCGGGTACGCGGACAGGACGAGCGCGAGCTTCTTGTCCTGCGCGGGGATGTGCTTGAGGCGGGCGTGCCGCACGGCGATCCCGGCGACGCGTGCCGCGCGCTCGGGGTCGGCGACGTAGGCCGGGAGCCCGTCCTCGTCGATCTCCTTGAAGGAGAACGGGACGGTGATGAGGCGGCCGTCGAACTCCGGCACCGCGATCTGGCTCGCGGCGTCGAGCGGCGAGACGCCCTCGTCGTTCGCCTCCCAGTCGGCGCGGGAGGAGGTCAGGCACAGGGCCTGGAGGATCGGGACGTCGAGCTGCGTGAGCGCGCCCGCGTCCCACGACTCGTCGTCCCCGCCCGCGCTCGCCTCGGCGGGCTTCGTGCCGCCCGCCGCGAGCACCGTCGTGACGATCGCGTCGACCGGGCGGAGCGCGTCGATCAGCTCCGGCTCGGGGGCCCGCAGCGACGCGACGTACAGCGGGAGGGGCCGGGCGCCCGTGCGCTCGATCTCGTCGCAGAGGCCGTGCACGAACGCCGTGTTGCCGCTCATGTGGTGGGCGCGGTAGTACAGCACGGCGACCGTGGGGGCGCCGTCGTGCTGCGTGGCGGGCTCGCGCTCCAGCTCGCCCCAGGTCGGCGCGGCCACCGGCGGCTCGAAGCCGTGGCCGGTCAGCAGCACCGTGTCCGAGAGGAAGCGGGCGAGGTGGTCCAGGTTCTGCGGACCGCCGTGCGCCAGGTACTTGTGGGCCTCGGCCGCGATGCCGATCGGGACCGTGGACGTCGCCATCAGCTGGGCGTCGGGGGCCTGTTCACCGGTGAGGACGACCAGCGGGATCCCGGCGGCGGTCAGCCGGTCGATGCCGTCCTGCCAGGCGCGGACGCCGCCGAGGAGGCGTACGACCACCAGGTCCGCGCCGTCGAGGAGGCCCGGCAGGTCCGTCTCGACGTCGATGCGGGAGGGGTTCTCGAAGCGGTAGGCGACCGGGGCGTCGGCGGCGTTGGCCGCACGGGCGCTGAGCAGGTCGGTGTCCGACGTCGACAGGAGCAGGAGCTGCTGAGGCATGCGTCGTCTGGCCTTCCTCGGGGTGTCCGCGCCCCGGGTGGTCGTGGGAAGGGAGTTCCTGGCTCACCTCTGCTTTCGTGAAGCAGAGGCTCACAGTGGCGGGACCGCGCCGGAATCGCACCGGGCTTCCTCCCCTGCCGCCGTCGCCGGCGACGGCCGACCGGGTCCGGGCAGCCACCGAGCATCGTACGGTGCCGGGCGACGACCTGGTACGGGGTGGTGGAAAGAGGCCATAGGTATGCTCCCCGGCATGCCCGCCTCCCCCATCTCCGCCCTATCCGTCCCACCCCCTGAGCCGGGTGCGGGCTCCGGCGACGCCTGCCCGGGTGCTTTGCGGCTGCACATGGCCGACGACGGGTTTCTCGCACGGATACGGATACCCGGCGGGGTGCTGAGCGTGGATCAGGCGCGGGCACTTGCCGGGGCGGCGGGACGGCTCGGGGACGGGATGCTGCACCTCACCTCGCGCGGGAATGTGCAACTGCGAGGACTGCGGGACGGGTGCGGGGGTGAGCTCGCGGAGGTGCTCGGGGCGGCGGGGCTGCTGCCGTCGGCCGCGCACGAGCGGGTCCGCAACGTGGTGGCTTCGCCGATGTCCGGGCTCGACGGGTGCGGGTTCGTGGATGTACGGGAGTGGTTGACCGGGCTCGACGCGGCGTTGTGTGCGAGTTCCGTCACGCCGGAGTTGTCCGGGCGGTTTCTGTTCGGGTTGGACGACGGGCGGGGGGATGTCGCCGGTCTCCGTCCGGATGTGCTGGTTCGGGGGTTGCCGTCGGGGGAGGCGGAGGTCTTTCTTGGCGAGGCGGGGTTCCGGGTGCCGTATGGCTGCGCCGCGGAGGTTGCGGTTGCCGCGGCGGAGGTGTTTGTCGCGGTTGCGCGGGAGGCCGGGGGGCGGGTGTGGCGTGTGCGTGAACTCGACGTATCCGTGGACGAGTTGACCCGTCGGCTGGCCGGTCACCCGGGGTTGCGGCCTCGGGGCTCCGCCCCGGACCCCGCTGCTCAATCGCCGCAGGGGCTTGAAATGCCCGAATCGCCGAAGGGGCTTGATGTGGCTGCCCCCGCCTTGGGCAATCTGCCGCCTGGGGCGGCAGGGTGGGCAAGGCGGCCCACGGTGCCGCGCAACTCCGCTGCCCGGCCGGAGGTCACCGTGCCGTTCGGGGCCATCCAACCCGCTCAGTGGAACGCCCTGGTCTCGCTTGCGGAGCAACTTCCGCAGCGGGAACTTCGGCTGACGCCCTGGCGCGGCGTCGTCGTGCCCGGTGCCACGCAGGCGCAGCTCGCCGATACCGGGCTCGTGGCCGACCCCTCCTCCCCCTGGACCCGCGTAGCGGCATGCATCGGGCGGCCCGGGTGCGCCAAGGCGCATGCCGACGTGCGGGCCGAGGCCGCCGCGCACATCGGGGACGCGCACCCTGAACTGCCCACCTACTGGTCCGGCTGCGAGCGGCGCTGCGGGCACCCCGCCGAGCCGTACGTCGACATCGTGGCGCTGCCCGGCGGCGGCCACACCATCACCGTTCCCTCCGTCCCCCACCACACCGAGAGCTGAGAGCAACCGTGTTCGACTACGAGAAGGACGGCGCGGCGATCTACCGCGAGTCCTTTGCCACGATCCGCGCGGAAGCCGCGAGCGGACTCGCGGCGCTGCCCGCCGACATCGCCCAGGTGGCCGTCCGCATGATCCACGCCTGCGGCCAGGTGGATCTCGTACAGGACATCGGTTACTCGACCGGCGTCGTGGCGAACGCGCGGGCCGCGCTGCGCGCCGGGGCGCCCATCCTGTGCGACGCCCACATGGTCGCCAGCGGCGTCACCCGCAAGCGGCTGCCCGCCGACAACGAGGTCGTCTGTACCTTGCGGGATCCCCAAGTACCTGACCTTGCAGCCGAGTTGGGGACCACGCGGAGTGCCGCCGCGCTCGAACTGTGGCGGGACCGGCTCGACGGCGCCGTCGTCGCGATCGGCAACGCGCCCACCGCGCTCTTCCACCTCATGGAGATGATCGCGAAGGGGGCGCCGAAGCCCGCCGCCATTCTCGGCATACCCGTCGGCTTCGTCGGCGCCGCCGAGTCGAAGGACGCCCTCGCCGCGAACGAACTGGGCCTCGACCACCTCGTCGTACGAGGGCGCAGGGGCGGCAGCGCCATCACCGCCGCCGCGCTGAACGCCATCGCGACCGAGGCCGAGATCATGGAGGACCGGGCATGAGCAACGCCCCTTCCCAGCAGGGAAAGCTGTACGGCGTCGGGCTCGGGCCCGGCGACCCGGAGTTGATGACCGTCGCCGCCGTGAAGGCGATCGCCTCGGCCGACGTCATCGCGTACCACTGCGCGCGCCACGGGCGTTCCATAGCCCGCTCGATCGCCGCGGAGCACATCCGTGAGACGCAGATCGAGGAGCGGCTGATGTATCCGCTCACCGTCGAGACGACGGACCACCCCGGCGGCTACCGGGGCGCGCTCGACGACTTCTACGAGGAGGCGGCGGCCACCCTCGCCGCGCACCTCGACGCGGGGCGCAGCGTCGCCGTGCTCGCCGAGGGCGACCCGATGTTCTACGGCTCGTACCAGCACATGCACAAGCGGCTCGCCGACCGGTTCGAGACGACCGTCATCCCGGGTGTCACGTCCATCAGCGCCGCCGCCGCGCGGCTCGGGCAGCCGCTGTGCGAGGACAAGGAGACGCTCACCGTCATCCCCGGCACGCTCCCGGAGGACGAGCTGTCCGCGCGGATCGCCGCTGCGGACTCCGCCGTCGTCATGAAGCTGGGGCGTACGTTCACCAAGGTGCGTGCCGCGCTGGAGAGTTCGGGGCGGCTCGACGACGCGCGCTACGTCGAGCGGGCCTTCATGGACGGCGAGCGGACGGGGGCGCTGGCCGACATCGACCCGGCGTCCGTGCCGTACTTCTCCGTCGCCGTGCTGCCCTCCCGGGTCGACGCCGAGCCGGTCGAGGCGCCGGACCCGGCGCGCGGCGAGGTCGTGGTCGTCGGCACGGGGCCCGCGGGCGCGCCCTGGCTGACGCCGGAGTCGCGCGGCGCGCTGGCGAACGCCGACGACCTGGTCGGATACACGACGTACCTCGCGCGCGTGCCCGAGCGTCCGGGGCAGGTGCGGCACGGCTCGGACAACAAGGTCGAGTCCGAGCGCGCCGAGTTCGCCCTCGACCTGGCCCTGCGCGGTCATCGCGTCGCGGTCGTCTCCGGGGGCGACCCCGGCGTCTTCGCGATGGCGACGGCGGTGCTCGAAGTCTCCTCCGAGGACCGCTACTCGGGCATACCGGTGCGGGTGCTCCCCGGCGTCACGGCCGCCAACGCCGCCGCCGCGAAGGCGGGTGCGCCGCTCGGCCACGACTACGCGACGATCTCGCTGTCCGACCGGCTGAAGCCGTGGGAGGTCATCGCGGAGCGGTTGCGGACGGCTGCCGCGGCCGACCTGGTGCTCGCGCTCTACAACCCCGGGTCGCGCAGCCGTACTTGGCAGGTGGGCAAGGCGCGGGAGTTGCTGCTTGAGCTGCGGCTGCCGGACACGCCTGTGGTTCTTGCGCGGGATGTGGGCGGGGCGGAGGAGAGCGTGCGGGTGGTGCGGCTCGCGGACCTGGATCCGGAGGTCGTCGACATGCGTACGTTGCTGATCGTCGGGTCGTCGCAGACCCAGGCGGTGGTCCGGCCGGACGGGACCAGGGTGGCGTGGACGCCGCGCCGCTACCCCGAACCCGGCACCGTGTGACGCCCACGGGGCTCCGCCCCGGACCCCGCGCCTCAATCGCCGGCGGGGCTTGATCGATCAAGCCCCTGCGGCGATTGAGCAGCGGGGTATGGGGCAGAGCCCCAGCCTTTAAGGCACGGTGGCGTGGAGCCACTCAACCGCCGACTCCACCGTGGTGGCCACCGGTACCCCGTCGGGTACCGGGGGACGGCGGACGACGACCACCGGGATACCCGCCTCCCGCGCAGCGACAAGTTTCGGGGAGGTCGCGGCGCCGCCACTGTCCTTCGTGACAAGCACATCGACACCGTGCTCCGCGAGAACCGCACGTTCGCCGTCCAACGTGAACGGACCCCGATCAAGCAGCACCTCCATCCTCGGCGGAACCGGCGGCTCAGGCGCATCCACGGACCGCACAAGGAAATCCACGTCGTCGACGTGGGCGAACGCGGCGAGCCCCATCCGCCCGGTGGTGAGGAAGACCCGCCCCGCCCCCCGTACACACTCCGCCGCCTCCGCCAGGTCGCCGACCTCCCGCCAGTCGTCACCCGCACCCCGCACCCAGCCGGGCCGCCGCAGCGCGAGCAGGGGAACATGGGCGGTGGCGGCGGCCCGCGCCGCGTTGAAACTGATCGTCTCGGCGAAGGGATGGGTGGCATCGATGACCGCCGACACGGCGTGCCCGCGGATCCAGTCCGCCATCCCCTCGGCTCCGCCGAACCCGCCGATCCGCACCTCACCGGCCGGCAGCCGGGGCGCCGCGACGCGTCCCGCGAGGGAGCTGGTGACACGGACGTGCGGGTCCAGGGCGTCGGCAAGGCGCCGGGCCTCGGTCGTCCCGCCGAGAATCAACACGTGCGGCATCGGGGAACTCCATGAACGAATCGGCTGAGCCGAAGGGCGGGCGCGGCGCCCAACTCAAGCACACCGGTCTGCGGCCCGGCTGGACGACCGGCGCCTGCGCGACCGCCGCGACCACGGCCGCGTACACGGCGCTGCTGACCGGCGAGTTCCCCGACCCGGTGACGATCACGCTGCCGAAGGGCCAGACGCCGTCGTTCGCCCTCGCGGTCGAGTCCCAGGACGGGGAGTCGGCGACGGCGGGCGTGGTCAAGGACGCCGGTGACGACCCGGACGTCACGCACGGCGCGCTCGTCCGGTCCACGGTGCGGCGCCTCCCGCCCGGCTCAGGAGTGGTGTTCAAGGCGGGGCCCGGCGTCGGCACGATCACCCGGCCCGGACTTCCGCTGCCCGTCGGCGAACCGGCCATCAACCCGGTGCCGCGCGAGATGATCCGCACGCACCTCGACCAGGTGGCGGCAGCCCACGGCGGCACCGGCGACGTAGAGGTCACGGTCTCCATCGACCACGGCGAGGAGATCGCCCGCTCGACCTGGAACCCGCGGCTCGGGATCCTCGGCGGCCTGTCGGTGCTCGGCACGACGGGGATCGTCGTGCCCTACTCGTGCTCGGCGTGGATCGACTCGATCCGGCGGGGCGTCGACGTGGCGCGCGCCGCGGGCCGTACGCATGTCGCGGGCTGCACCGGCTCGACGTCGGAGAAGACGGTCGTGCGCGAACACGACCTGCCCGAGGACGCGTTGCTCGACATGGGCGATTTCGCGGGCGCCGTCCTGAAGTACATCCGCCGCCACCCGGTCGACCGCCTGACCATCTGCGGCGGCTTCGCCAAACTGTCCAAGCTGGCGGCAGGACATCTGGATCTGCACTCGGGGCGGTCACAGGTCGACAAGGGATTCCTGGCGGACCTGGCGCGCGGGGGCGGGGCGTCGGAAGCCCTCGCCGAGGAGATCGCCGAGGCCAACACCGGCCTCGCCGCACTCCAACTGTGCGCGGCGGCGGGCGTTCCGTTGGGCGACCTGGTGGCGGCGACGGCCCGCGACGAGGCCCTGGCGGTACTGCGCGGCGCACCGGTCGCGGTGGACGTCATCTGCATCGACCGTGCGGGGAACGTGGTGGGGCGGAGCGACCCCGAGGGCCCCGACCGGGCCGCCGGTCACGACAGGCGCTGAGCGTCCTCGATCACGGACGGGTCCACCCAGGGCTGCCACTTGGTGCTCGTGGCGATGGCCGCCACCTGCGCCGCGCTCAACGGCGGGGCCGCCACGACCGCCGGGCCGTGCTTGCTGTCCGAGCTGTTGGAGACGGTGACGACGACACGTGTGCCGTCCTCGCGCAGTACGTCGCTGGTACGCCGCACCAGCTTCCCGGACTCCTCCTCGTAACTGATCCGCACGGAGCCGTCCGCGAGGTTGCGCGCGTCGCAGGAGGTCTGCCGCACCTTGCTCTCCCGGCGGGCCTCGCAGGAGTAGAAGTCCCGGAGCTGCGCCTTGGTGACCGGGCGGAGTGGCTTGCCCTTCCCTCCGGCGCTCTCCCCCGACGCTTCCTTCGCGGCCGCCGACTTGTCCGGGGCGGTGATGCCGCTCTTGTCCTGCTTCCCGTTCCCGCCTACGGCGTTCTTCCGCGCGGCGTCCTTGGTCAGCGCGTCGACCGTCGCGAGCTGGAAGTTCCCCTCCACGCTCACCGTCACCTCCGCCCGGCCGCCGCCACCGGTCACGAGCAGCCGCCCGCCCGCGTTGGCGGCCCGCTCCTTCCCCGCCGGTCCTTCCCACCACTGGTAGCCGCCGGTGGCCGGTGCGCCGGGAAGCAGCGATTTGAGGACGGCCACGGACGCCTTCCCGGTGAGGGCCTCCTTTCCCGCGGGCGGGGAGATCCGCGCGGCGGCCGGCGAGAAGTCGGGGACGGTGACGGCCGTGCCGGTCCCCCTGGCCACGGACGCCTCACCGCTTCCGCCGCCGGGCAGGATCCCGCCCGCCAGCGCCCCCGCGGTGAGCCCCGCCGCGAGGGTGAAGCCCGCGGAGCCCCACAGGGCCCGCCTGCGCCGCCTCATCCGTCGTCCCCTGGCCAGGCCGCCGGCCACCAAGTCCGTGCCGGGGGCCGGGAGTTCACGGCCGTACGCCTCAAGGAGCTGCCCCACGCGGGGCGCGAACTCCTGCTCTTCTCCGTTCATCGGCGAGTTCATGGGCGAGTTCATCGGCGAGTTCATGGCTGATCGGTCCCTTCCCCTCAGTTCAGTGATCAGTGACTGACGAGAGCGTCGTACTCGCCGCCCAGCGACGCGCGCAGCTGCGCCAGTGCGCGCATGCTGCGGATCCGCACGCTGCCCGCGCTCATCCCCAGGTCCGCGGCCGCCTGCGCGACGCTGCGGTCCTCCCAGTAGCGCAGCACGACCACGGCCCGGTCCTTCGGCGTCAGCTGCGCCAGGGCCCCGGCCAGGGCGATCCGCAGGGCGGGGTCGTGGGACGCCGACGGGTTGTCCGGCAGACGGTCCACGGGCTTCTCGTACGTCCGATGCAGCCGGACATGCGAGAGGTAGGTGCGCATCAGCATGGTGCGCACGTACGCCGGTGGACTGTCCGCCTTGCGGACTCTCCCCCAGGACACGAAGACCTTGCCCAGAGTGGTCTGCACCAGGTCCTCGGCCAGGTGCCAGTCGCCGCAGACGAGGAAGGCGGCACGGAAGAGGCGCGGGCTCACGGCTCGCATGAAGGATTCGATCTCCGCATCCCTACGCGCCGATCCACCCATGGGTCTCCCTCTCCCGACATCGCGTCCGCTCCCACATCAGTCATGACGCCGCGGGCACGGCGCCGCGTTACGCGGCCGGCCGAAGTACTCGGATTTACCGGCGCAATGCCTCCGCCGGCTGGATGCGGGAGGCCCGCCACGCCGGGTAGAGACCGGCCACGAGGCCGGTGACCAGACCGATGACGGGGGCCGCCGCCACCGTCGTCGGATGGACCACGGGCGTCCAGTCGCGTGCGACGGCGACACCCACCACCGTCAGGGTGCCGAGACTGGTGCCGATCAGCCCGCCGAGCGCGCCCAACGCCCCTGATTCCGCGAGGAATTGGAGCGTGATGTGGCCGCCCCGCGCGCCGAGCGCCCGGCGCAGCCCGATCTCCCCGGTCCGTTCGAGGACGGCGACCAGGGTGGTGTTGGCGATGCCCACCGCCCCGATCACCAGACAGATCGCGGCGAGCAGCAGGAAGAGCTGCTGAAGGTCCGACGTCACGTGAGAACGCAGCGTCTTGGGGTCGGGCGGCGGCTGGGCCTTGAAGTACTCGGGGTGGTCGGGGCGCAGCGCGGTCGGCGCCACCTTCGCGACCTGCTGCGCCGCACCGATCTTCGTGGCGACGAGCATCTTCGCGCCGCCCGCGCCGGGTTCGCCCCACAGCTTCACCGCGGTGGAGCGGGGGACCACGACCGACAGCAGCAGATCGGCCTTGCGCTTCACGTCGTCGATGATGCCCACCACGGTGAACGGCTGGTCCCCGATGAAGATCGCGGGGTGCGTCTCCAGCGTCGTGATGCCGAGCCGCGAGGCCATCCCGGCCCCGATCATGACGACGGGCTGCGCCGTGCGCTCCGCGTAGGCGTCGTACACCCGGCCCTGCGCCACGTGCGGGACCGCCGCCTCGATGACGCCGGGCGACGCGGCGACGATGTCCGCGCGTTCGCCCGACGAGGCGTCGCCGACCGGCGAGGCGCGGATCGTCGCGTCGGTGCCGCGGGTGTCGACCGTCCAGTAGACACCCGCGTGTTCGACACCGGGCAGCCGCTCGACCCGGGCGTCGGAATCGTGCGGGAACGCGAGGTGGACGAACTCGTTCTGCTCGATGCCGATGTCCTCGACGTCGACCTCGGTCGCGGTCAGGATGTTGAAGCGTTCGTCGATCTGGGACGACGTGGTGGCGGTCAGCCCGAGGATCGCCACGAAGGTGCCCACCCCGAGGACCGTGCCGAGCGCGGTGAGCGCCGAGCGCGCGGGCCGCTGCAACATGCCGGCCACGGACTCGCCCAGCAGATCGCGGGGGGCGAGGACGGAGGGGGCGACGGGACCCGCGCTCCGGCGTGCGCCGAGGAATCGGCCCCACGGCCTGCGCGCGGAACGGCTCCGTGATCCGCGCCGGTTCACGAGGCGGCCACCTGCTCGTGGAGGACCCCGTCGCGGATGGCGACCGTGCGTGCGCCCCGTGCGGCGACGGTGGGGTCGTGGGTGATGACCAGGACCGTCATCCCCGCTCCGTGCAGCTCTTCGAGGAGCCCGAGGACCGATTCCGCGTTCTTGCTGTCCAGGTTGCCGGTCGGCTCGTCGCAGAGCAGCAGCGAGGGACGGGAGACCAGGGCGCGGGCGATCGCGACGCGCTGGCGTTCCCCGCCGGACAGCCGGGTGGGCAGGGAGTCGACGCGGTGTCCGAGGCCGACCCGCTCCAGGGCCTGGCGGGCGCGGTCCGCGCGCTCGGCGCGCGGCGTGCCGTTGTAGACCATGGCGAGCAGCACGTTCTCGGACGCACTGCGGTGCGGCAGCAGATGGAAGGACTGGAAGACGAACCCGATGCGGCGGCCGCGCAGCGCGGTGCGGTCGCCGTCCCTGAGCGTGCCGATGTCGATGCCGTCGAGCAGGTACGTGCCCTCGGTGGGCGCGTCGAGCAGTCCCACGATGTTCAGGAAGGTCGACTTCCCGGATCCGGACGGGCCGATCACGGTGACGAACTCGCCCTCCTCGATGCGGATGTCGCAGGGCCGGAAGGCCGGTACCGGCGGCGGGCCCGGATAGGTGAGGCCCACCTGACGGAACTCGATGACGGGGGCGTCCGCCCGCTCGGCGGGGGTCATCGCCCGGCCCCGGTGGCGGCCTGCTTCACTCCGGTGACCACTTCGTCGCCCTCGGCGAGCCGTTCCCCGGCGGCCGGGGTGACCGCGACGAACCCGTCGCCCGACGTGCCCGTCCGGACCTCTACCCGGCGCTGTGTGCCACCCTTTTGACGGACCGTCACCACGGTGCTGCCGTCCCCGGCGGAGGAGATCGCCGTCACCGGCACCACCAGCGCCTTGCCCTTCGTGGACGCCGCTTCGACGGTCAGCCTGACGTCCTGCCCCACCGTGTCACCGGGCAGCGTCTTGTCCGCGGTGACCACCATCAGATAGCCCTGCGCCGCGCTGTCGCCGCCGGAACCCGAACCCGAGCCCGAACCGGCGCCTTCGCCGGAACCGGCATCGGTCCCGGTGGCCCCCTGCGTCCCCGCGCCGTCCTGCGCGGCGGCCATGGTGTCCGCCACCGAGCGGACCGAGGCGGTCGTCGTGAACCCCGTCGCCTCCGCGCGGATCTCCACCTTCTGCCCGGCCCTGACCAGCCCCTTCTGGGACTCCTGAAGGTAACCGTCGACGGCGAGCCTGCCCGCGGAGACCGTCATCACCTTGCCGGTGGCCGTCGAGCCGAGCACCGCGTTCACGCTGTCGACGCGGGCCGGGAAGCCGGACAGATACACGACCTCCGACGCGGGCAGCATGGGCCCCGCCGCCACCTGCGCGCGCTCCAGCCTGCTCCGCGCCCGCGCGAGGTCCTCCGCCGCCCGGTCCACGGCCTTGCGGGTCTCGTCGTCGGCGTGCTTGTCACGGGCGTCCTTGGCGTCCTCCCACGCGCGGTCGGCCTCGGTGACGGCGTCCTGGGCGGACTGCACCGTCGCGGCGCCGTCGCTCTGCGCGGACACCGGGCTGTAGCCGATCGACGCGTAGAAGGCGGCGAGCGCGCTCTTGGTCCCCGCCCCGAACGTCCCCTCGGTGTCGCTTCCGGTCGCGTGCCCCAACCCCGCGAGGGCTCCCTGGAGTTGGGCGACGTCGGCGCCCTTCGAGCCCGGCTTGAGGTCGCGGTAGACGGGCACCTTGCCCTTGAGCGCGAACACCGGGCGGCCGGAGATCTCGGTCAGGACCTGCCCGGCCCGAATCCGGGTGCCCACCGGCTTGGGCGCCTTGGTGACCACGGAGCCGGTCGTGCCCTCCGTGCCGCCACCGGCCGGGGACACGTCGACGGTCTGCCCGGCCACCACCGTGCCCCGCAGGATCACGGAGTCCTTCAGCACCCGCTTCTCCACCGGAGCGGTCAGTACGGCCTCGGCCGGCGCCTTCGCGTCCGCCGCGGCCTGCGCGGGGGACTTCACGACGAACGAGGCTGCGATCCCGGCCCCGGTCAGCAGCACCGCCGCCGCGGCCACGACCGCCACCCACTTCCGCTTCCGCGACAGGCCCCTGTCCGCGGCGACGAGGGGTTCCTCGGGCGTCAACCGGCGTGCGTGTTGTGCTGGTTGGGACACGGAACCTCTCCAGGCCGAGCGAACTCTTCGACTGCTTGACGCTTCGGGAGCACCCCGGCGTTACGAGACCTCGGCCATCAGCTTGAGCTGCTTCTCCTTGGCCTTCTTCGCCTCGGAGAGGGCCTGCGCGTCCTGCTCGATCATCTGGTCCTGGTAGGCGACCTCGACGGTGTACCAGGTTCCGACGACGTTGTACTTGGTCTTGCAGGCGACGTCCGCCGACGCGACCCGGCGCTCCTTGGCGGTGGCGACGGTGGCCTTCTGCCACGCGGGGTCGTCCCCGGCCTTCATCGGGTCGGCGTAGGCATAGCCCTGCTTCTTCATGCAGGCCGACCACTTCGCGAAGACGGCACGGACGCGTTCGTCGTCGTAGGACTTGGCCCAGCTGTCCGTGTTGACCTTGTTGGCGGTCGCGTCGCCGCCGTAGGACTGCGACCCGGAGGCCCCGAGCTTCGTCCTCGCCTCCCCGATGCAGCCACCGGCCGGGACCTTCTTGCCCTGGTAGTCCTGACCGCCCTTCGCGGCGGTGGATCCGGGCTTCACGTTCGGGTCGTCGGTGCCGGTCAGCACCATGTTGGCGGTCCGGCTCAGCTCCTGCGGCTTGGTCCGCCGTGCCGTCTTCTCCGAGCCGGCCGGCTTGTACCCGTGGGTGGCGACGGCGTCGGCGTCCGTCACGCCGTACCGGAACTGCGTACGACTCTTGGGGTGGAACGCCTGCTCCGCCGCGGGCACCCGGTAGGCGATGCCGAAGTGCTCCATGCACCGCTCGCGCAGCGTGAACTCGGCCTGCTGCATCTTTTCGAGCTGGTCGTCGCTCATCAGGTACGCGTCGATGGGCAGCGACTTGTCCGTGACCGAGGTCAGTTTCGGCACGGAGGCGACCTTGGGGGTGCCCGTGCCGCCCTCTGACGACGCGTTCGCCGATCCGTCCCCGTCGTCACTGCATCCGGCCACCAGCGTGACGGCGAGCGTCGCGCCGAGTAAGGCGAGGGGGAGGCGGAAGTTGCTGGTGCGCATGGTGATGAACGTCCTTGACCTGATCGATGTTCGGCGAAGAGTGAACTCGCTAGACTTCTGGCCGCGGAGGTGCGCTGCCCAGCTGCATTGGGCAGCGCACCTCTTGCTCAACTTGCCAGGAGCGGTCGGCCTAGTAGAACTTGCCCGACGCGTTCTCGTTCTTCAGCGAACTGTTCAGGTTCGCCGCCCCACCGGCCGCGATCGACTGCGACGTGCCCGCGTAGTTGCTGTTGTAGTACATGCGGATTCCGTTGTAGAAGTCCCAGTTGTCGACGGACGCGGTGTTGTTCTTGACCGCGACTCCGGCGCCGGCACTGCCCGAGGCACTCGCGCTGAAGTAGTAGCCCGAGTAGTTGGGGATGTTGAAGTACTGCCGGTAGAAGGCGCCGGAGTAGTTGCTGTTGTAGTACAGGCAGGCGTAGCCGCTGGTGCAGGACTCCGCCGCCATGGCCGTACCCGACGTGCTGAGGGCGGTACCGACGCCGGCCAGGGCGACCGCCGAGGCGACGGCCAGATTTCTGAGGCGCATGGACTTCCTTTCAGGGTGTCTGGAAAGCAGGAAACGAGCAGCCGACAGCGGTCGCGTTCCGGTCACCAACTGCCCGCTGAGAAAGGGCTGTTGGGTACGTTCGATCGACTCGAATCGCTTCGACCGCCGCGGCTCGGCCCGAAACCTAACTCCACCGGCACCCCGGGAGCGAGATCCACTTTCCCCGTGGCCAGAAACCGGCTGTCCGGCACGCGGTGCCATCCCCCGCGAGGCCACCGCGCGCGCGAAAGGGCACGTCAGCGACCTCGGTCCAGACCAATCCCGGGAGAACGCCGCAGCCGCGCCCTGTTCGCGAAACGGACTAAATAATCATGTATCGCACAGCGGAGGGAATTCCTCCACCAAACGGCCCGTTGGCAATCTTGACCGGTTTTGAACGCTCACTGCTCCCCTGCGCTACACCTCTGAACAATCGCGGTCGCGCTCCGTCGAGTACAGGTGGCTGTCCCTGAACTGCGAAGCACCCAGCGTGCGGCCCACGATGATCACAGCCGTCCGCAGCACACCCGACGCCTTCACCTGGTCCGCGATGTCGGCGAGAGTGCCGCGCAGGACCAGTTCGTTCTCGCGGCTGGCGTAGGCGACGACCGCGGCGGGGCAGTCCGCGCCGTAGTGCGGAGTCAGCTCCGCCACGATCCGGTCCACGTAGCGCGCGCCCAGGTGCAGGACGAGGAGCGCGCCGCTCGCGCCGAACGTCGCCAGGTCCTCGCCGGGGGGCATCGGCGTCGCCTGCTGGGCGATACGGGTCAGGATCACCGTCTGGCCGACCGTGGGCACCGTCAGTTCGCGCTTCAGCGCCGCTGCCGCCGCCGCGAACGCCGGGACCCCGGGCACCATCTCGTACGGGATGCCGAGCGCGTCCAGGCGGCGCATCTGCTCCGCCACCGCGGAGAACACCGACGGGTCGCCGGAGTGCAGGCGGGCCACGTCGTGGCCCGCCTCGTGCGCCGCCGCGAACTCCCGCTCGATGGCGTCGAGGTCGAGGTTGGCCGTGTCGATGAGCTTCGCGTCCGGCGGGCATTCGGCGAGGAGTTCGGCCGGTACCAGCGAACCCGCGTACAGGCACACCTGGCAGTCGGCGAGCGTGCGCGCGCCGCGGACCGTGATCAGGTCGGCGGCGCCGGGGCCCGCCCCGATGAAATAGACCGTCATGCCTGTCCAACCCCTGTCTTCGTTACGGACCATTGCGTGACGGGCATCGCCTGCCGCCACCCCGTGAAACCGCCGACCGGCACCGCGTGCGCGACGGACAGCTTCACCAGCTCGCCACCGTGGCTCCGGTACCAGGTGGCGAGCAGCGCCTCGGATTCGAGGGTGACCGTGTTCGCCACCAGGCGGCCGCCCGGCGCGAGCGCCGCCCAGCAGGCGTCGAGCAGACCGGAGGCCGTGAGACCACCACCGATGAACACCGCGTCGGGCGCCGGGAGTTCGGCCAGCGCCTCCGGTGCGGGACCGGTGACGACCGTCAGACCCGGCACCCCGAGCCGCGCCGCGTTCCGCTCGATGCGGGCCGCGCGCTCCGCGTCCCGCTCCACGGCGTACGCGCGGCAGGACGGGTGCGTGCGCATCCACTCGATGCCGATCGAGCCCGAACCGCCGCCGATGTCCCACAACAGTTCCCCGGGGGCGGGCGCGAGCGCGGCGAGGGTCGCGGCGCGCACGTGGCGCTTGGTGAGCTGGCCGTCGTGCTCGTACGCGGCGTCGGGCAGGCCCGGCGCCGCGCCGAGGCGGAGGGCGTCGGGGGCGCGGCGGCAGTCGACCGCGATCACGTTCAGCGGGTCGCCGGGCGCGTGCGTCCAGGCCTCTGCCACCCCTTCGTACGATGTCTCGTCCTCGGCGCCGAGCCGCTCCAGGACCGTCAGCCGGCTCGGCCCGAAGCCCCGCTCGGTCAGCAGCTTCGCGACCTCGGCGGGGGTGTCCGCGCCCGCGGAGAGGACGAGGACGTGGCGGCCGTGGTGCAGCGCGGCGGCGAGCCGGTCGGCCGGGCGGCCCACCAGCGTGACCACCTCGGTCTCCTCGACGGGCCGGCCGAGCCGCGCGCAGGCGTAGGACACGGAGGACGGGTGCGGCAGGACGTACAGCGCGGCGGCGCCGACGGTTTCGACGAGCGTGCGGCCGATCCCGTAGAACATCGGGTCACCGCTGGCCAGAACGGCGACGCGGCGCCCCTCATAGCGCGCCAGGAGACCCGGCACGGCGGGCCGCAACGGCGAGGGCCAGGGGACGCGCTCGCCCGTGCACTCCTGGGGGAGCAGGTCGAGTTGGCGGGGGCCACCGATGACCGCGTCCGCGGCACGGAGTGCCTCACGGGACGCCTCCGGCAGGCCGGGCCAGCCGTCCGCACCGATTCCGACGACGGTCACCCTCTGGGGGGCCGGGTTCGCGGGGGTCACTGCCAGATACCTCGGAGCGTCAAGAGCGTCAACATCGAAGCCGCACTCTATCGGGGGACACAGACGGGACATTCGAAGCCCTGTGGTGATTGAGCACTTCAAGCCCCTGCGGCGATTGAGCAGCGGGGTCCGGGGCGGAGCCCCGAGGCGTGAGCGACTCGCCGCGTACACGTCCGGTCCCCCCTACCACCTCAGCCACCGTGTTACCTCAGAGCGATCGGCATCTCCGGGAGGCAGGACGACATGGCGGGAAACGGGACGGCACGGGCCTGGGTCGTGACCGCCGCGGCGATCGCGGCCACAACCCTCCCCGGCACCACGCCGGAGGCATCCGCGGACGACCCCGCACAGGCCGCCGTCGTCTGGCCGGTGACCGCGACCCCGCACATGACGGCGGCCGCCCTCGGCTCGGGGTCGAACGCGAAGCCCGTCTTCGACGACGACTCGCTCGCCGGCCTGTTCGCGCCCGGCGGCCGGCTGCGCGAGGTCGTCGACGCGGGCAAGGGCCGCGACGTCAGCTGGGTGCTGGACCCGGACGTGGTGATCGCCGCGCAGGAGATGTCCACCGGCTACCGCGTCGCGAAGAACGCCGACTCCGCCTCCCCGCAGGACACCACCGAGGGCACGGGACAGGGCGCGGCCCGCGCCTGGCTCAGCGCGCTGCGGGAGGCGGTGAAGGGCCGCGAGGTCTGGCTCCTCCCGTACGCCGACACGGACCTCGCCTCGCTCGCCCACCACCCCGGCACCGACACCGACGACCTCACGGAGGTCGTGTCCGGGCTCGCGGCCGACGCGAAGAAGCGGGTCGACCGGATCCTCGGCACCGGCACCCACGCCGGGCTCGGCTGGCCCGCCGACGGCGCGCTCGACTCCGACGTGACCGCGCTCGGCGCCAAGCTGGGCGTGACGCGGGTCCTCGCCTCGGGCCAGGGGCTCACGCCCACGGGCGCCGACCCGGTGACCGTGGGCAGCGGCGACGACGCGATGACGGCGCTGCCCTACGAGGCCGACCTCACGACCGCGCTCGGCCGGATCAAGGACCAGGCGCCCGCCCCCACTCCCTCCGCGACGCAGTCGCCTTCGCCTTCACCTTCGCCCGGCGACTCCACGTCGTCCCCGAGCCCGAGCGCCTCCGCGAGCCCCGACACCGCCGACAAGGACACCGTCGAGCACGTCGCCGCGCTCCTGAAGGCGAACGCCCGCCCGGTCCTCGTACCGCCCCGCAATCTGTCGGGCACGGCGGCGGACGCGCTCGGTTCCGCCATCGACGCCGGCACCGAGGACGGCTGGCTCGACCTCCAGGACCTCCGCGCGGCCGACGACGACCCGGTGGAGGGAAGGGCCGGGTCCCCGTCCGCGTACCCCTCACGGCTGCGCGACAGCGAGCTCGGCAAGGACCAGCTGACCGACGCCGCGGGCGACCTGGACCGGCTCGCGACGCTCAGCAAGGTGCTCGCCGACCCGAAGGACACCACGGAGTCCGTGCACGCGGCGATGGCGCGCGCCCTGGCCACCGCCTGGCGGGTCGAGGAGGACTCGGCGCAGCGGACCTTCCAGGAACGCACGACGGCCTTCCTGTCGACGTCGGTGACCTCGCTGCGCCTGGTGCCGAAGACCACCGTCACCGTCACGTCGGGCGACGCCTCGATCCCGGTCACGGTCGACAACGCGCTCCAGCAGGAGGTCTCCGGGCTCGAACTGCGCGTCACGTCCAGCGACTCCGAGCGGCTCAGGGTCAACGACGACGAGATCTCCGTGTCGGCCGAGGGCTCGGCGAGCCACACCTCCCAGATCGACGTCACCGCGAAGGCCAACGGCAAGGCGCATCTGACGGCCCAGCTCTACACGACGAGCGACGGCAGGCCGTGGGGCGAGGAGATGACCTTCGAGGTCGACGTGACGTCGGTGTCGTCCGGGGCGATCGCCGTGGTGGCGGCGGGCGTCGGGCTCATCGTCCTGGCCGCGGTGTTCCGGATGCGCCGGGTCCGCAGACGCAACGGGAACGGGAACGGCCAGGACGAGAGCGCCCACAGCGACTGATTACGAGTCCTTGTCCGCCTTCTTCACCGCCGCCTCCGCGTCCACGATGCCGAGGCCGAGCTTGTCGTTCTTCTTCGGGTTGGTGGCCGTCCCCCGGACCGTGGAGATGATCTCGTCGGGGTCGAGCCCCTGGTGGTGCAGGAGCGCCGCGAGCGCGGAGACGTAGGGCGCGGCCATCGACGTACCGGAGAGCTTCCCGTAGCCGGACGTGTCCTTCAGGGTCTCCTTCGTCGTGTACGTCGGCAGCGTGGAGAGGATGTCCTCACCGGGCGCCGAAACGGCCTGCTCCGCACCGAAGTTGGAGAAGCTCGCCGCGGTGCCCTTCTCGGTGCTGGCGCCGACGACGAGGACCGGTGTCTGCACCTTGTACGGCTGGGTGTCCGCGCCGTCGTTGCCGGCCGCGGCGACGACGACCGCGCCCTTGTCGTGGGCGTGCTGGATGGCCTGGTTGAGGATGCCGCCCTGGAGCAGCTTCGTCATCAGGACGCCCTCGCCGAGGGAGAGGTTGATGACGTCGGCGCCGTGGTCGGCGGCCCAGACGATGCCCTTGGTGATGTTGCCGTTGGACCCGGAGCCGTTCGCGCCGAGCACCCGCACCGGCATGATCTTGGCGCCGGGGGCGCCGCCCGCGACACCGACGCCGTTGTCGGTGTGGGCGGCGGCGATGCCGGAGACGTGCGTGCCATGGCCGTTGAGGTCCTTGGGATCGTCGTCGCCGTCGACGAAGTCGTAGCCGTCGACGATCCTGCCCTTGAGGTCGGGGTGGTCGGTGGCGACGCCCGAGTCGACGACGGCGATCACCGTGTCGTCGCCCTTCGACGTGTCCCAGGCGGCCGGCAGTTTCATCGCGTCGAGGGCCCACTGGTCCTTCCGCATGGGGTCGGGCTTGCTGTCGTCCCCGCAGGCGGTCAGGAGCAGGAGGCTGGCGACGGTGGCGGCGACGAGCGGTGTACGGATACGCATGGTCCGAGCCTGCGGGCCCGCGCCGCCTCACGCATGTGGTGGCCAGCCGTGTGGGCTACCCCCACCGTCATCGCGCCCACCCGGGCGTCCAGAAGTCGCCGGAGCCGTCCTCCTGCCGCTCGTACCGGTCCGTCAGATACGTCAGGAGCGCCGCGAGTCCGGGGTGCCGGTTGTCGGCCCGCCACAGCAGCGACAGCGGGTAGAGCGGCGTCGGACGGCGTACGGGGATGAACCGGAGCTCGATGTCGGCGGGGCGTGTGAGGGGCGTGCGGGTGCCCATGATGGTGGCCACGTCGTCCGCCGCCGCGACCGTCCGCAGCAGGTGGCCGCCGCCGAAGGTGGTGCCGCCCACGTCGATGGTGAGGCCGAAGGCGCGCTCCAACTCCTCGTAGTACGCGGCCCATTCGCTGCCCTTGACCATGCCGGGCATCCAGATCCGGTGCCCGGCCAGCTCGGCGGGCGTGACCTCGGCCCGGTCCGCCAGGGGGTGCGCCGCGCCGGTGACGAGGATGGCCGGCTCGTCGATGACGCGGGCGCTGCGCACCTCGTGCGGCAGCCCGTCCTCGGGCACGGCGCGCGTCCAGAACGCGGCGTCCACGCCCCCTTCCCGTACGGACGCGAGCGCGGCCCGCCCGCCGTGGCCGAGGGCGACGACGTCGAGCGGGAGGTGCGGGTGGGCCTGGTGGAAGTCCTGCACGACCCCGTTGGTGATCACGTTGGCGCCGAGCACATCGATGCGCAGGGGCCGCCGCCCGCCCCGTACGGAGTCGGCGGCCCGCTCCGCCGCCGCGAGCAGCTCCCGGGCGTGCGGCAGGAAGGTCCCGCCGTCGAGGGTGAGCCGGGCCCCACGCGGTGTCCGCGTGAACAGGCGCACGCCGAGCTCCCGCTCCAGGGCGGCGACGCGCTTGGAGGCGGCCTGCTGGGTGATGCCGAGCTCGGCGGCGGCGATCTGGATCTGCCCCTCGTCGGCGACGGCGACGAAGGTGCGTACGTTCTGGAGGTCCACGGGGTGCACGACACCTATACAACCATTGGTTGTACGGATGCGGGTGTCGGTTGTTTGCCGTGGCATGCCACCGGCCGCTTGTATCGCCTGGTCAGCACGGCGGGCGGGAGGGCGGGACATGCGGCTCGGGCGGGATTTCGGGTGGCTGTGGGCCGCCTTCGCGGTGAGCACCGCCGGTTCCTGGCTCGCGCTCGACGCGTTCCAGCTGATCGCCGTGCTGGTGCTGCACAGCGGCGCCGCGCAGGTGTCGTTCCTGGCGGCGGCCGGGCTCGCGGTCGGCGCGCTGCTCGCGGTGCCGCTCGGGCCGTGGATCGAGTTCCGGCGCAAGCGGCCCGCGATGGTCCTCTCGGACCTGGTGCGCTGCGCGGCCCTGCTCACGCTGCCCCTCGCGTACGTCCTCGACGCGCTCACCTTCACCCAGCTCGTCCTGGTCTCCGTGGTCGTGGCCGCCGCCGACATCGTGTTCCGGGCGGCGAGCGGCGCCCACCTCAAGGCGCTCGTCCCGGACGCGGGGCTGCTGGCGGCCAATGCCCGGTTCGAGTCGACGCAGTGGACCGCCACGGCCGTCGGACCGCCGCTCGGCGGCGCGCTGATCGGCGCCTTCGGGCCGCTGACGACGGTCCTCCTGGACGCGGTGAGCTACGTCCTGTCGGCGGTGGGCGTACGCGCCATCCGGGCCCCCGAGCCGAAACCCGCGAGCGGCACGACCGGCGGCCGGTTCAAGGCCTTCAACGCCGCCGACATCGCCGAGGGCTGGCGCCACTTGTGGCGGCAGCCGCGGCTTCGCGCCCTGTTCCTCAACAACAGCCTGGTGAACGCCCTGATCATGGTGGGCGCCCCGCTCATGGCGGTGCTGCTCCTCGACGACCTGGGGCTGACCCCCTGGCAGTACGGCCTGGTCTTCGGGGTCCCGTGCCTGGGCGGGCTCGCCGGCTCCCGGCTCACCGGGCCGCTGGTGCGGCGGTACGGAGAGCGGCGGGTGCTCCTCGTGAGCGGGACGGCCCGGGCGTGCTGGCCGATCGGGCTCGCGTTCGTGGGGCCCGGCGTCGCGGGGATGCTCGTGGTGGTCTTCGTGGAGTTCGGCCTCATCACCTGCTGCGCCGTCTTCAACCCGGTCATGGCGGCCGAGCGGCTGCGGCTCACGGACGACGACCGGGTGGCCCGCGTGCTGTCCGCCTGGACCGTCACCCAGCGGGCCGTCACCGCCGCGCTGACGCTGGTGTGGGGTGCCTTCGCCGCGCTGATCGGGACGCGCGGGGCGCTCGCGCTCGCCGGAGTGCTGCTGCTCGCGACGCCCCTGCTGCTGCGCGGCCTGCGCTCCCCGGCGTGTACACCCCGCCCCGCGGCGCCCACGCTGCCAGAGTGACCACGAACAACCGCCCCAAATGCGCCGGATGTTCCGGTTCATGGAGTTAGGGAGTTTTCGTGGCACACGTACACGTGATCCTCAATCAGAAAGGCGGCGTGGGTAAGTCCACGCTCGCCGTGAACCTCGCCGCCGTCACCGCCGACGTGCTCGGCGCGGGCGCCCCCGACGCCGAGCGGCCGCCCGTCGTCGCCGTCTCCATCGACCCGCAGGGCTCGGCCGTGTGGTGGTCGGAGCGGGTCGGCGACGGCCTCCCCTTCGACTTCGTGCAGGCCCACGACGACCTCTCGGGGCTCGCCGCGCTCTCCCGGATCCCGTCCGCCGAGCACGTCTTCGTCGACACCCCGGGCTGGCTCGACCTCGCCGACGACGACGGCGACGACCCCCTCGGCAAGGGCGCGGCGGCGGACGCCCTGCGCGCGGTGCTCTCCAACGCCACCGACGTCATCGTCCCCATCGAGCCGGAGCCGCTCGGCTTCCAGCCCACGCAGCGCACGGTGGAGCGCGTCGTGAAGCCGCGCGGACTGCCCTTCCGCGTGGTCATCAACAACTGGGACCCGCGCGACGGCAAGGCCGACCTGGCACAGACCCGCAAGTTCGTCGAGGCGCAGGACTGGCCGCTCGCGCGCACCGTCGTACGCCACTACAAGCTGCACACGCGGGCCAGCGCGGACGGCCTCGTCGTCACGCAGTACGGCGCCAACAAGGTCGCGATGCAGGCCCGCGAGGACTTCTTCCGGCTCGCCCTGGAAGTGGGCCTCGCCGCGATCCCGGCCCCGACCCGGAGCAAGAAGACCTCCCGTACGAAGCCCGCCGCGAAGACCGCCACGGCCGCGGAGACCAGCGCTGCCACGAAGACCAGCACAGCCGCCAAGACCAGCGCTGCCGCCAAGACGGCCAGGACCGCCAAGGCCACGAAGAAGAAGGTGAACATCTGATGGGGCGCCGTACCGACCTGTCCTCGCTCCTGTCCTCCGAGAAGGGGACCGCCGAGGAGCAGGCCGCGGCGCCCGCCCAGCGCAGACGCCCCGACACCAAGCCGCTCACCGTCCCGATCGGCGACCTCACCGAGAACCCGGACAACCCGCGCCACGAGCTGCGCGACCTCGACGGGCTCGCCGAGACGGTGCGCGAGCGCGGCGTCCTCCAGGCCCTCGGCGTCGTCTCCGCCGCCGTCTTCCTCGCGGCGCACCCGCACCACAAGGAGGCCGTGGGCAAGGCCCCGTACGTCGTCCTGCACGGCCACCGGCGGCTCGCGGCGGCCAGGATGGCGGGCCTCGACGAGGTTCCGGTCCTGGTCAGGGACGATGCGACGCGTTCCGACGAGGACGCGCTGATCGAGAACGTGCAGCGCGACGACCTCACGGAACTGGAGCAGGCCCAGGCCATCCAGGGCCTGATCACCTCCTACGGCTACTCGCAGCGCCAGGTCGCCGCCCGGATCGGCAAGACGCAGGGCTTCATCTCGCAGCGCCTGTCACTGATGAAGCTGCGCGACGACCTCCAGGAGGCGCTCGCCGACGGCCGCGTCTCCATCGAGGACGCCCGCCGCATCGCCCGCCTCCCGAAGGACGAGCAGATGCTTCCCGGCGAGCCGGACGAGGCCGCGACCGTCCCGGCCGCCCGCAAGGAGAAGCGCGGCCGCGATTACGGCGTAATCAAGATCGACAGCCGGGGCACCCCGGACGATGTGGTCGAGGCGCTGCGCCGGCATCTGGCCCCGGCCACCCTCGACCGGATCATCGAACTGCTCGGCCGATAGTCGGCCGTGTCGTCGATGCGGTCCCCGTGGTCGCTTACCGTGGCCCCGTGCTCGAAGTACCGACCGTGCCGACCCCGCCCCTGACCCCGCAGCCGCCCGCCGAGGCCGTCGCCCCGCTGATGCGCGGCCTCGACGTGCTGCGGCGCCTCACGGACGCCGAGCACGCCGGGGGCGCGGACGGCACGCTCGCCCTCGCCGAACTCGCCCGCGCCACGGGCCTGGCCCGCTCCACGGTCGACCGGATCTGCGCGACCCTCTCCCACCTGGGCTTCGTACGCCTCGACGGGCGCGACGCCTCGCTCGCCCCGCCCCTGATGACCGTCGCCAACGCCTGCCTGGACGCGCTGCGGGTGCCGGGTCTCCTCGGCCCGCTCGCCGACGAGCTGGCCGACGAGCTCGACGAATCCGTCTCCCTCGCGGTCCCCGACGGCGACGACATCCGCTTCGTCCACCAAGTGCTGCGCAGGCGCGCCCTGTCCATCAGCTTCCGGGTGGGCGATTCCCTCCGGGGCGACGGGTGCGCGCCGGGGCTGGTGTTCCGGGACGGCCTTTCCGTCGCGGTCGACGACCAACTGGTGGAGCCGGGCCTGGTCGCGGTGGCGGTTCCCGTGCGGGGCCCCGACGGTTCGGTGGTGTGCGCGGTGAGCGTGGTGAGCCACACGAGCCGGCATACGGCGGAGGAGCTTCCGGGGGCGGTACGGGAGTCCTTGGACAAGTCCGTACGAGCGATGGAAACGGTGCTGGCAAATCAAGCCCCTGCGGCGATTGAGCAGCGGGGTCCGGGGCAGAGCCCCGCGACCGAGGGGGAAGCTCCCGCAACAATCCAATCGCTCGCCAGAGGCCTCACCGTGCTCACGGCCTTCGACGCCGCCCACCCCGAACTGACCCTCACCCAGGTCGCCGCCCGCACGGGCCTGGCCCGTGCGACGGCCCGCCGCGCCCTCATCACCTACGAACACCTCGGCTACGTCACCCGCGAAGACCACACGTACAGGCTCACCCCCCGCGTCCTCGCCCTCGGCTGCGCGCCCCTGTCGCGCACCACGCTCCCCCGCATCGCCGCACCGCACCTGACGGCCCTGTCGAAGCGGCTCGGCGAATCCGTCGGCCTGTCCGTGCCGGACGGCGACCGGGTGCGGTGCACCGCGCGGGTGACGCCGCGCCGGGTCATGAGCGTCGACATCGGCGTCGGCTCCCGGCTGCCCGCGAAGGACACGGCCGCCGGGCTGCTGCTGCGGGACGGTGGGGAGCTTGCCGTGGCCGACGGGCCCGAGGCCGGGCTGCGGTCGGTCGCCGTGCCGGTGCGGGACCGGTCGGGCCTGCCCGTGTCCGCGCTCGACGTCACCGCCCACCAGGGACGCGGGGACGACGACGCGTGGGCCGAGGCGCTGCGGGACACCGCGGAGCTCATCGCGGCGGACCTGCACGTGACCTCACGCTTCGTGACCGTCCCCGTGCACTGAGACCCGGATCTCAGCGGCGTACGGACTTTCGTCCCTACTCTTCGCGACGAATGCCCCGCATTCTCATACGTGATGACATCTCGTGGCTCGAGCGGCTTCTACTCCTCGATCCGTGGCGCGGGCCCTTCCGACTCCCGCCCCACGGGCGGCTGGCGTGCCGTGGTGCTGCTCGTCGCGGTGATGGCGCTGATCATCACCACCCTCGACGTGGCGACGCCCGCCGACTTCCGGGCCCGCGCCCTGCTCGGCCTCGTGCCGATCATGGTGGCGCTGCTCGCGCCCGTGACCGTCACCGCCGTCGTCACCGGGCTGCTGATCTGCGTCTACGTCGGACTCCAGGCCGTGGCGCCGCTGCCGACCAGCGGGAGCTGGGCCGTGCTCGGGCCGCTGATGATCGGCACCGGTGGCCTCCTCGGCGTGCTGATCGCGCGCCGCAGGGAGGAGCAGCGGGCCCGCGTCCAGGCCCTCACGGACATCGCCGAGGCCACCCAGCGCGCGGTGATGCGCGGCCTGCCCGAGCGCTTCGAGGACCTGCGCATCGCCGACTTCTACCAGCCCGCCGCGCGCGCGGCCCGGGTCGGCGGCGACTGGTACGACTTCCAGCCCTCGCCGTACGGGGTGCGCGCGGTGCTCGGCGACGTCAGCGGCAAGGGTCTGCCCGCGGTGTCCGCCTCGGCGTGGCTGCTCGGCGCGTTCCGGGAGGCGGCGTACCACGAGGAGCGGATCGAGGAGGTGGCGCGGCGCCTGGAGATCGCCATGCAGCGCTACAGCGCCTGGACCCGGATCACCAACGACGAGGGCCTCACGGACGCGTTCTCCACCGGGCTGCTGCTGCACTTCCCGCCGACGGCCCCCGAGTACCTCGACGTCGTCAACTTCGGGCACGAGCCGCCGCTGGTCGTCACCGCGGACGGCCGCGTGCACACCCCCGACCTCCCGGCCGGACTCCCCCTCGGCATGGGGACGCTGGGCGCCGCGGCGCCCGGCATGGCCCGGCTGCCCTTCGGGGTCGGGGACACGCTGATCCTCTTCACCGACGGCGTGACCGAGTGCCGCGACGAGGACGGCACCTTCTACCCCGTGCGCGAGCGGCTGCCGCGCCTGCTGTCCTCGCGCGGCGCGCAGGAGTCGCCCGAGGCGCTGCTGCGCCTCCTCGCGGAGGACCTGCGCGAGCACCGGTACGGCCCGCCGAGCGACGACGCCGCGATCACCGTGATCCGCAGGACGGCGCAGCGCGCGCCGTACGTGAACGAGGCGGACGCCGAGCTGTACGCGTACCGGCCGAAGGAGCCCGCGGACACGGCCGACACCGCCGTTCGGGGTGCCGTGGCTCAGTACGCCACCGACATGCGCTTCCTGGAGTGCGCGTCGCGCTCGATCTCGTCGACGAAGGCCAGCGCGTAGTCCTCCGCGCTGATCCGGCTCTCGCCGTCCGCGTCCATCATCAGCCGGTCGCCGCCGATCCGGAACTCCTCGGTGCGCTCCCCCGGGCCGATCTCCGCGGCCGGCGAGATGTACGTCCAGTCCAGGTCGTCGACCGTGCGCAGAAACGCGAGCACGTCCCGGTGCGCGAGCGCCTCGCCGCGGTACGCGTCGGGGAAGCCCGGCTGGTCCACGAGCGCCTCGCCGGGCGCGACCTCCAGGCTGCCCGCCCCGCCGACCACCACGAGCCGCGCGACCCCGGCCCCGCGCACCCCGGCGACCAGCGCCTGATTGAGCGACAGGAACGGCTTGACCGGGTCGGAGCCGTCGCGGGGCGGCGCGAGGGCGGAGGCCACGGCGTCGTGCCCGCCCGCGAGTTCCGCCAGCCGCTGCACGTCGGAGACGTCCGCCGCGGCCGGCGTGACACCGGCGACGGGCACGTCGCCCGAGCGGCTGACGGCGGTCACATTGTGGCCACGGCCCAGGGCCTCGGCGGCGATGCGGCTGCCGACCATGCCGGTGGCGCCCAGGAGCAGGATGTTCATGGGCTCAGCGAAACACGGTGTGCCACCGCGCGCATGTTGCGAAGGGCGTGCCACGAGAGGTCAATGGAAGGCGAGGGGGTCTGGCAGAAAGGAGCCCGTCATGGCTCAGCATGCGGCACCCGCACCGGGGCGTAAGCCCGGTGGCGTGGCACTCTCCCCGACGAGCGCGGCCGTCGTCATTCCCGTCGTGACCGGCATCGCGTACGGCTTCTGGGCGGCGAGCATCGACCGCTTCGGCGGCGAGGTCACCGGAGCCAACATCGCGCTCGGCTTCGTCACGGGCATCATCGTGGCGGCGCTCTGCTTCGGCATCCATCACTGGTCGAAGCAGCAGGCGGGCCGGCACTTCCTCGCGCGGGCCTCCGCCTGGGGCGCGTTCGCCGGCATCGCGATCGGCTTCCTGCACAGCCTCTCGGATCCCGCGATCCTCTGGTCGATCATGCTCGGCCTGGTCATCGGGGCGTCCACGTTCGTGGGCACGTACTACCGGTACTACTCGGCGAGTGAGTACGCGCCCGTATAGCTGGATACCCGGCTAGCCGTATAGAACGTACGTTCTAGTACCAGACGCCGAACTCCCGGGACTCGGTCTCCCGGTAGTACCAGCCGCTCGGGCCGTGGTCGTGATCGTGCCGCGGCCCGTCGGAGGGCGCCCGGGACGTACAGCTCGGCACGCCACGGCCACCGGTGTCGACGTACGCGGCGCTGGCCCAGCCACGGGCGCCCGTGAACCAGTACCAGGTCGAGGTGCCGTGCACGGACGAGCCGTCGGTGGCGCACTCGACGCGGTCCTGGCTGCCCGGCGCGAGCCGGTACACGACGGACGCCGAGGTGCTCGGCCCCGAACGCAGGTTGAGATCGGACCGGGAGACGACCGTCCCCCAGACGACGTCTCCGCTGTTCGCACTGGCCGGTGCCGCGGCGGTCACGGCGAGCAGTCCGCCCGCCAGAAGCCCGGCGGCAGCCAGGGCCGGAGTGGTTCGGCGCATGATCGGCCTCCTAGGTGAGCCCCAGGGTCCTTCTGGCTCTCCACATCCCCACGTCCAGGAAACACCCGTTCGGCCCAGTGCTCCACCGGAGCCCCCGCGGCCCGCCGGCCGGCCGATGAGTTCCCGTGGCGGGGCCGGTCTTCCTCTGTGACGTGACCGAGAGGGGCACCCGACATGAGCACCACCGCCACCACGACCGGCCTGGCCATCGAGACCGCGGGCCTCGTCAAGACCTTCGGCGACAACCGCGCCGTCGACGGCGTCGACCTGACCGTCCCGGCCGGCACGGTCTACGGCGTGCTCGGACCGAACGGCGCGGGCAAGACCACCGCCGTGAAGATGCTCGCCACGCTGCTGCGGCCCGACGCGGGCGAGGCCCACGTCTTCGGCCACGACGTGGTGCGCGAGGCCGACGCCGTGCGTTCCCGCGTCAGCCTCACCGGGCAGTACGCGTCGGTCGACGAGGACCTGACGGGCCACGAGAACCTCGTGCTGCTCGCCCGCCTGACCGGCCACGGCAAGAAGCCGGCCGCCGCCAGGGCCGACCAACTCCTCGACGCCTTCGGCCTGTTGGAGGCATCAGGCCGCCAGGTGAAGAACTATTCGGGCGGCATGCGGCGCCGTATCGACATCGCCGCTTCCATCCTCAACACCCCCGACCTGCTGTTCCTGGACGAGCCGACCACGGGGCTCGACCCGCGCAGCCGCAACCAGGTGTGGGAGATCGTCCGCGCGGTCGTCGCGCAGGGCACGACGGTCCTCCTGACCACGCAGTACCTCGACGAGGCCGACCAGCTGGCGTCCCGGATCGCCGTCATCGACAAGGGCCGCGTGATCGCCGAGGGCACCAAGGGCGAGCTGAAGTCGTCGGTCGGCTCCGGCTCCGTCCACGTACGCCTGCGCGACGCGCACCAACGCCCGGACGCCGAACGGCTGTTGAACACCGTGCTCGACGCCCAGGTGGTCCTGGAGCCCGACCCCGTGGCGCTCACCGCCCGCGTCGGCGGCGCCTCCAACGGCCGGGGCGCCGCCGAGCAGGCCTCCCGCGCGCTGGCCGAACTGGCCGCCGCCCGCATCACCGTGGACACCTTCGCCCTCGGCCAGCCCAGCCTCGACGAGGTGTTCCTGGCCCTCACCGACCAGCCCGTACAGGACCAGCGTCCCGTACGGGACCAGACGTCCGAGGAGGCGACGGCATGACCACCGCCACCACCGCCGGTACCGACGCGCAGGACCTCGCCCCGGTCAGCGCCGAATCCCTCGCCGAGCTGCTCATCGCCAAGGAGCGCCCGCCCCGGCCCAGCGCCCTGTCCGCTTCGCTCACGTTCGGCTGGCGCGCGATCCTGAAGATCAAGCACGTGCCGGAGCAGCTCTTCGACGTCACGGCGTTCCCGGTCATGATGGTGCTGATGTACACGTACCTGTTCGGCGGCGCCCTGGCCGGTTCCCCGAGCGAGTACATCCAGTACCTGCTGCCCGGCATCCTCGTCATGTCGGTCGTGATGATCACGATGTACACGGGCGTCTCGGTCAACACCGACATCGAGAAGGGCGTCTTCGACCGCTTCCGTACGCTGCCGATCTGGCGCCCCGCCGTCATGGTCGGGTACCTCCTCGGCGACGCCCTGCGCTACACGATCGCGTCCGTCGTGATGCTCGTGGTCGGCCTGATCATGGGGTTCCGGCCGGACGGCGGGGTCCTCGGCGTCCTCGCGGCCATCGTGGTCCTGCTCGTCTTTTCCTTCGCGTTCTCGTGGATCTGGACGATGTTCGGGCTGTTGCTGCGCACCGAGAAGTCGGTGATGGGCGTCAGCATGATGGTGATCTTCCCGCTGACGTTCCTCAGCGACATCTTCGTGAAGCCCGAGACCATGCCGGGCTGGCTGCAGGCCTTCGTCAACAACAACCCCGTCACCCACGTCGCGTCCGCCGTGCGCGGCCTGATGGAAGGCGACTGGCCGACGAGCGCGGTGCTGTGGTCCCTGGGCTGGGCGGCGCTGCTGATCGCCGTGTTCGGGCCCGTCACGATGCGCCTCTACAACCGCAAGTAGGGGCTGAGCAGGTAGTCCGTATGCACGTACCCCGCTCGCGCCTCGCGCGGGCGGGGACTTGCCTGGGACGGTGACCCGAAAAGCGCTGGCCCCCCTCTCCACGGTGCTGCTCGTCCTCGCCTGCCTGCTCGTTCCGCTCGGCACGCTCTCCACCTGGGCGAAGTACGGGATCGGCGACAGCGACCGGTACGTGTCCACGATGGCGCCGCTGGCCGGCGACCCGGACGTACAGAACGCGGTGGCCGACGCGGTGACCACCGAGGTCATGAAGAACCTCGACATGGGCGCGCTCGAGTCGGTCGTCGAGGACTATCTGCACGACGCGGTCGTCTCGTTCACGGACACCGACGCCTTCCGCGGCGCCTGGAACACCGCGAACCGCGCCGCCCACGACGCCGTGCAGCAGGCCCTCGACGAGGGCACCACGGGGCCCGTCACACTCGACCTGGCCCCCGTCACCCGGCAGGTCAAGCAGCAGTTGGAGGCGGACGGCGTGCCGTTCGCCGAGCGGATCCCGGTCGCCCACACCGAGGTCACCCTGCTGTCCGCCGGCGACCTGGCCACGCTGCGCAAGGGCTTCCACACGCTCCAACTCGCGGGCCTGTGGCTGCCGTTGGCCGCCGTGGTGTGCGCCGCCGCGGGTCTCGCGCTCGCCGCCCGCCGCCGTCGCGCGCTCGCCTGGACGGCCCTCGGTGTCGCCCTGGGCGCGGCCGCGCTGCTCATCGCGTTGCCGCTGGCCCGCGCGCTGACGCTTTCCGACATCTCCGACGCCGCGAACAAGGCGGCAACCGCCTCGGTCTACGACGCCCTGACGTCGCCGCTGCGCACCGCGTCGTGGGTGCTCGTCGCCGTGGGCGCGGTGGTGGCGCTCGCGGTGTGGCTCGGCAGACACCCGTTCAGCCGCGTCCGGAATGCCACCGACCTGCTCCGGCGCGAGCATTCCGATGACACGAGGAGGCGCTCGCATGACGCACACACCACCGGAAACCGAGCCGACGACCGCCTGGTCCCAGGACCACCGCACACCCGAACCTGACCCCACGCGCGGCGAGGGCCCGCGCGGCGACTGGGCGGCCGGCGGCTCCCTGTTCGCCGGCGTCCTGATGCTGGTCAGCGGCTGCCTCGGCGTCCTCAACGGGATCGCCGCCATCGCCAAGGACGACGTCTACAGCCGGATCGGCGACTACGTCTACGCCTTCGACCTCACCACGTGGGGCTGGATCCACCTGGTGATCGGCGCGCTCGTCGCGGTCACCGGCTGGGGCGTGCTCAAGGGCAAGGACTGGGCACGCGGCGCGGGCATCGGCTTCGGCGCGCTCTACGTCGTCGAGTACTTCCTGTTCCTGCCGTACGCGCCCGTGTGGTCGGTCATCTCCATCGGCATCGGCGTCTTCGTCATCTGGGCGCTCGCCACGGACCACGGCCGCGCCCCCAACCCCCGGGCCGCCAAACCGGCCTGACCGGCGGGTACCCGGCTAACCTGAATAACTCCGAACGGAGCGGTACGGAGACGGGGGCCGGGCCTTGGACCAGGGGCAGCAGCACATCACGCACGACGCGCCCGGCGTCCCGCGGTACGCACCGCGGGAGGCCGGGCGCCACCGTGTGAACAGGACGGGAGCGTGGGCGGCGGCGCTGCTGCTCGCGGGCGTCAGCGCGGTCGTCGCCTTCCGGGCCGCGGGCCGTGACGGCCCTACACCCGTCCCCCAACTCCTCGCGTTCCTCCCCTGGTTGCTCGCCCCCACGGCCGCCGCCCTGCTCCTCGCGCTGCTGTCGCGCTGGCGTACGGGAATGGTCTGGGGCGTCGTCGTGCTCGGCGCGCTCGCCTGGTACATGGAGCCGTACGGGCCGTCCGGGTCGGCCGGCTCGCCGGACGGTGCCCCCGTCTCCGGCGTCCGGGTGCTCGCGTCCAACGTCCAGTTCAGCCGTGGCACCAACGCGCTGATCGACACGGTCACCCGGCACCGCCCCGACCTCGTCTTCGTCGAGGAGTGCGGCGGCCCCTGCCGGGACGCGCTGGACCGCGAGTCGCTGCGCGCCCGCTACCCGCACCGGCGGGCCGTGGCGGCGGACGGCTCCGAGGGCTCGATGATCCTGAGCAGGTTCCCGCTGAAGGCGGCGCCGACGGTGGCCGGGACGATGGGCATGCCGGCCGCCGTCGCGGACGTACGCGGTCACGCGGTGCGCCTGCAACTCGCCCATCCCATGCCGCCGCTGCCCGACCAGGTGGGCGTGTGGACGACGGAACTGGGCCGCCTCGCGGACGTGGCGCGGGCCACCGAAGGGCCCGGGATCATGGCGGGGGACTTCAACGCGACGCAGGACCACGCGGCGTTCCGCCGGATCCTCGACGCGGGGGCGCTGCACGACGCGGCCCGCCTCACCGGTCACGCCCGCACCCCGAGCTGGCCGTCGACGGCGCCGGGACCGCTGGGCACGCAGATCGACCACGTACTGGTGACCGACGACTTCTCGGCGGACAAGGCCCGCTTCATCGACCTCGCGGACACGGACCACCGGGCGCTCCTGGTGGACCTGACGCTGCACGGCTGAGAGCCCGCGCGCGCCGCACCGGGCCACCGCCCAAGGGGAGTCGGACGGTGGCCCGGTGTGTGCGAGAGACGGCGGCCCGCTGCGGTCAGGTCGCAGGTGGGGCCGGGCCGCGCGCCTCGACCGTCGGACCGGCTGGCGCCCTAGCGCAGCTCGGCCTCCGCCTTGTGCAGGGCCTTGGCGAACCCGTTGGCCCACAGGGATTCCACCTGGGCCTTCTCGTTCGCGTCCGGGTTCGGGTTGGTGCACGAGGGGCCGGGACCGCCGCCCGACATCAGCTCGCTGCACGGCCCCTCGTAGTGATCGGGGAGGCCGAGCACATGGCCCGTCTCGTGCGTGGTCACGCGCGTGGAGTCGTACTGCTGGTTCTGCGCGTAGTCCAGGAAGACGAAGCCGCTGCCGTGCCCGTCCGTCGACGCGTACGAACCGCGCGAGTCGTTGCCCTCGCGGTACGAGAAGTCGCCGCCGCCGGACGAGGCCTGGAGCTTCACGTTCGACACGGACGAGTTCCAGATCGACGCGCTGTTCGCTATCTGCTGCTGGAAGGTGGGGGCTTGTGAGGCGTCGTACGAGACGGTGACGGACGCGGCGCCCGGGTTGGCGGCCCGCTTCTCGGCGACGGACTTCAGGACGGCCTGGAAGAACGCCTTGTTGGCGGCGGCCTCCTCGGCGGAACCGGCGTACCGCGCGTACGAGGACGCGGACGTCTGGTGGGAGGAAGCCTGGTCAGGGGTCGCCTGGTGGGCGACCGCCGGGCTCGCGGCGAGGGCGGTGACGGTGAGGCCGGCGCCGAAGGCACAGGCGAGCAGACGGATGACCGTGGGGGGTGGTGTCATGTCCATGCGTGAGAGTGTGGGGCGGGCGGGACGCACGGGAAAGATGCCACTGCGCGATAACTCCGCGCTATCACCACACAGTTGACTCTGGTGCGGCGTACGGGACCGGCCTACGCTCAACGCCCATGGAGCTGGAAGTGCGGCACCTGCGCGTCCTGTGCGCGATCGAGGACACCGGCAGCCTGCACAAGGCGGCCCGTCACCTGGGCATGACCCAGCCCGCCCTCAGCACCCAGCTGCGCCGCATCGAGGACCACCTCGGCGGCCGCCTGTTCACCCGCGAACGCACCGGCTGCCGCCCGACCCCGCTCGGCCGCACCCTGCTCACGCGGGCCCGCCCGCTGGTGGACGACCTGCGCGTACTGGTCGACGAGACCCGCGCGATGGCGCAGGACGCGGCCGGTGACCGCCTGCGCATCGGCTCCACGGCCAGCCGCGCGATACCGGGCTGGCTGCGCCGCCTGCGCGCGAGCTCACCGCACGAGCCGTCGCTGCGCATGGACGTCTCGGCGCACGCGCTGCTCCGCCTGGTGGCCGAGGGCGGCCTCGACGTGGCCTTCGTCCACGAGGTGGAGGGCAGCCCTCTGCGCATCCCGGAGGCCCTGACCTGCAAGGTTCTCCTTGCCCGCGAACCCCAGTACGTCTCCCTGCCGGCGGACCACCCGGCGGCGGGCAGCCCGGTCGTGCGCCTGACGGACCTGGCGGAGGACCGCTGGATGATCGACCCGACGGTGGACGGCGAATGGGACGGCCTGCTCCGCGCGTTCCGCTCGGCGGGCCTCAACCCTCGCGTCCTGCACGGTGATTACCTGACCGCGTCCAACCTCGTCGCGACCGGCGAGGTGGTGACGCTCTGCCAACCGACGTCCCTCGCCCGCCCCGACATGGCGATCCGCCCCCTGGAGGGCGACCCGGTGGCCGTCCGCCTCCTCCTCGCGGCCCGCTCCGCGCCCGTTCTGGACGCGGTGCTGCCGGCCCTTCGAGAGGCCTATTGGGAGTCGGCACACCAGTCACCGGCGTATCGGACACGGCTCACGGAGTCGGGCGTGATCGACTGAATCCACACAGAAAGGGCGGCAGTTGTCCGCTCGGTCGAACGGCCCGACCCTGCCCAAGATCACGGCCCGCGGCGGCTAACCTTACGTGTCCGCCCTGGCCAGGGGTTCCAGGGACGTCGGGGACAACTCATGCGGAAGGTTGCGCACATGGGCATTCTGGATCTGCTACGGAACACGTTCGGGCGGTCACGCAAGAAAGACGAGACCGCTGCCACGTCGGACCCAGCGCCTGCCGCTGCCGCTCCGGACCAGGCACCAACGGTCCCGGCTCCGTCCAAGGGCGAGGCCGACGAGCTGGTCTCAGCGGCTTTCGACAACATCTCGGTCCCGAAGCCGTCGAGCCCGGTGGGCGGCGAACGCCTGACACCGGAGTCACCGGCCGAGCCGAAGACCGAGGTTGCGGCTGAGCCGGCCGAGCCGGAGATCGAGGCGGAGGTCGAGGCGGAAGCTGCGGCGCCGGCTGCGACCGAGGAGAAGGCGGAGCCCAAGACTGAGGTTGCGGCTGAGGCACCGGCTCCGGCCGAGGAGAAGGTCGAGGCGGAGGCTCCGGCTGAGCCCAAGACCGAGGCCGAGGACAAGAACAAGGACAACGCCGAGGACGAAACCAAGGCCGCCGCCGAAGACCCGGCCCCCGCTGTGGCCAAGGCCAACGACGACGCCGAGGACGCGGCTGCCGCCCCCGCTGTGGGCAATCGTCCCGCAGGGCGGGACGGGTGGGCACAGCCCCCGGCGCAGGCTGAAGAGGACAAGGGGGCCGACCCCGTCGCGGTGGAGGAACCCACCCCGGCGCAGCCCGAAGAGACCGAGGAGGTCGACCCCGTCGCGGCGAAGACCCCGTCGCAGGCCGAAGAGACCGAAAAGGTCGACCCCGCCCCGGTAAAGACCCCGGCTCAGCCCGACAAGACCGAAGACGTCGACCCCGCCCCGGTAAAGACCCCGGCGCAGGCCGACAAGACCGAAAAGGTCGACCCCGTCGCGGCAAACACCACGGCTCAGGCCGAAGAAACCGAAGACGCCAAGCCCGGCAAACCCGCCCACACTTCCGCCAAGGTCAAGACCCGCGCCCCCGGCCTCGCGGCAGCCCACTCCGCCGCCGGCACGGCACTGAAGAAGAAGGGCCTCACCGGCACCCGCGCCACGGTCTACCTCGTCCTGGACCGCTCCGGCTCCATGCGCTCGTACTACAAGAACGGCTCGACCACCGCCCTCGCGGAGCAGACCGTCGCGCTCGCCGCCCACCTCGACCACCGCGAGACCCCCACCGTCCACACGGTGATCTTCTCGACGGACATCGACGCCTCCGGCGACCTCACCCTGGACGCGTACGAGGGCAAGGTCGACGCGTGGCACGCGGAGGCGGGCCGGATGGGCCGCACCAGCTACCACCGCGCGATCGAGGAGATCGTGGCGCACCACGAGAAGTCGGACGACCCCAAGGCCCCGGCCCTGGTGATCTTCCAGACGGACGGCCCCCCGGACGTCCAGCGCCCGGCGAACGAGGCCCTCGCACAGGCGGCCGAGCACCCGCTCTTCTTCCAGTTCGTGACGTTCGGCGACCCGGACTCGAAGAACTTCGACTACCTCCGCAAGCTGAAGGCGGAGAACGCCGCGGTCTTCCACGCGGGCGAGACCCCGCTGGAACTCACGGACGCCGAGCTCTACAAGGGCCTCCTGGAGGCCTGGCGCCCGTAGGACCCGCACCCCCGCCCACAACCCCGCTCAGCAGGGCCCCGAACCCCATGGCCGTCCGCGCAGTAACACACCGCGCGGGCGGCCGCCCCATGTCGGCTACGCTTTCTAGATTCCACCCACGTCACAACCCGGGAGCAGCCCCCGATGGCTCGACACCTCATCACCAGCGCCCTTCCGTACATCAACGGGATCAAGCACCTGGGCAACATGGTGGGGTCCATGCTCCCGGCCGACGTGTACTCCCGCTACCTGCGCCTGCGCGGCCACGACGTGCTGTACATCTGCGCGACGGACGAGCACGGCACGCCCGCCGAGCTGGCGGCCAAGGAGCGCGGCATCCCGGTCGCCGAGTTCTGCGCGCAGGCGCACGACGCGCAGAAGGCGGTCTACGACGGGTTCGGTCTCGCCTTCGACCACTTCGGCCGCAGCTCCTCGGAGCAGAACGCGGAGATCACCCAGCACTTCGCCCGCAAGCTGAACGAGAACGGGTTCATCGAGGAGCGCGCCATCCGGCAGGTGTACTCGCCCGCCGACGGCCGCTTCCTGCCCGACCGTTACGTCGAGGGCACCTGCCCGCACTGCGGCTACGACAAGGCCCGCGGCGACCAGTGCGAGAACTGCACGCGCGTGCTCGACCCCACCGACCTGATCAACCCGCGCTCCGCGATCTCCGGCTCCACCGAGCTCGAGGTCCGCGAGACCAAGCATCTCTTCCTGCTCCAGTCGAAGCTGCAGGTCGAGGTCGAGGCGTGGATCGACGAGGTCGCCGACGAGTGGCCGCAGCTCGCCTCCTCCATCGCCCGCAAGTGGCTGACCGAGGGCCTGAACGACCGCGCCATCACGCGTGACCTGGACTGGGGCGTCCCGGTCCCGGCGGACACGTGGCCCGAGCTGGCGGCCGACGGCAAGGTCTTCTACGTATGGTTCGACGCCCCGATCGAGTACATCGGCGCGACGAAGGAGTGGGCGGACCAGGCTCCCGACGGTGAGACGCGCGACTGGAAGTCGTGGTGGTACGAGCCGGCCGGCGCCTCCGACGTCCGGTACACGGAGTTCATGGCGAAGGACAACGTCCCGTTCCACAGCGTCATGTTCCCGGCCACCGAGATGGGCATCCGCGAGCCGTGGAAGAAGGTCGACTACCTCAAGGCCTTCAACTGGCTGACGTACTACGGCGGCAAGTTCTCCACCTCGCAGAAGCGCGGTGTCTTCACCGACCAGGCCCTGGAGATCCTCCCGGCCGACTACTGGCGCTACTTCCTCATCGCGAACGCCCCCGAGTCCGACGACTCCTCCTTCACGTGGGAGCACTTCACCGCGACGGTGAACAAGGACCTGGCCGACACCCTCGGCAACTTCGTCAACCGCGTGCTGTCCTTCTCCCGCAAGCGCTTCGGCGACGACGTCCCCGCGGGCGGCGCACCGGGCGAGACCGAGACGAAGCTCGGCGAGCAGATCGCCGAACTCCTCGCCGAGTACGAGACCCAGATGGAGGCCCTCCAGTTCCGCAAGGCCGCGGCGGCGCTGCGCGCCCTGTGGTCCGCGGGCAACTCCTACCTGGAGGAGAAGGCACCCTGGCTGGAGATCAAGACCGACAAGGACGCCGCGGCCCTCACGCTGCGCACCGCGATGAACCTCATCCGCCTCTACGCGGTGGTCTCCGAGCCCTTCATCCCGGCGTCGGCCGCCGCCATGCGCGCCGCGTTCGACCTGCCCGGCGACGACGCCGCCTGGGTCACCGCCGAGGAGGCCACGTCGCTGACCACGGTCCCGGCCGGCACCCCGTTCACCGTGCCCCCTGTCCTCTTCGCGAAGATCACGGACGAGGACCTGGAGTCCTACAAGGAGCGCTTCGGCGGCGCACCGGACGCGTAACGAAGACCGCACGAAGGGCCCGTAACCGATTCCCCGGTTCCGGGCCCTTCGCGCTGGTGTCACGTCACGCGTCCCGCACCCGCAGCACCCCCCACCCCACCACCAGCGCCCCGCCCGCGTAGGCGGCGAGGACGGCGATGCCCGTCCAGGGGGCGAGCGGGGCCGTACCGGTTCCGGTCGTCGTCTGGACGGCGAGGCCCGCCGTCATCGGCGAGAACTTCTGGACCCGGTGCAGCACGTGCTCCGGCATCGTGATGATCAGGGTGGCGAGGTACGGCCCGTACAGCAGCGCCATCACCGCCCCGGCGGCCGCCGCCGCGTGCCGCACCACCAGCGCCACCCCCACGCTCAGCAGCGCGACCAGCAGCAGATAGACGACCGTGCCGAGCGCCGCTCGCCACAACGAGGCGGAGGACAGCGGGAGTTGGGAGAATCCTGACCGGCCCGACAGGACGGTGCGGCCCGCGGCCAGGGAGCCGAGGGCCGCGGGGAGCGCGGCGGCCAGGACCACCGCCGCGGTCACCGCCGCCTTCGCCAGGAACACCGTGGTGCGCCGCGGGTTCGCCGCGAGGGTCGTACGGATCATGCGCGGGTACTCGCACGAGACCACGGCGATCGCCACGAGCGCGGCCGCCGTCTGCGCCAGGTACACCCCGGACAGGGACAGCGCGGCCGGCCCGAGGACCCCCGACTGGCCCTCCCCGGCGCTCGCCGCGATCAGCGCGGTGAACCCGACCATCGCCCCGGTCAGCGACACCACCGTCCACAACTGCCCGGGAACGGTACGGAGTTTGGTCCATTCCCCGTGGATCGCCCGCCGGGTTCCCTTCGCCGTCATACGTCCCGCCCGCTCAGCCGCCACCGCGCCGCCCCGAGCACCACGGCCACGTACAGGCACAGCACTGCGAAGCCCGCCCACGGTGTGATGACGGTGTCGAGGAGCCGGCGGGTCTGCTGGACCGCGAGGCCGGCCGTCGGCGTGGCCCGGCCGACGAAGTCGCTGAACCCGATGGACGTGGTCTGCGCGACGATCGGCAGCACCACGAACGTGACGATCATCAGGACCACGGCCGGCACGGCGCGCCGCAGCAGCGCCCCGGCCCCCAGGCTCAGCACGGCGGCCAGGGCGAGGAACGCCGCGCTGCCGACGATCGCCCGCATCGTGGCCGGGTCGGTGAGGGAGAGCTCCGGGAAGAGCGGCGGGGCGAAGCCGTTGTCGCGCAGGGCGGGGCGGGCGACGAGGAACTCCGCCACGCTCGCGACCAGGCCCACGACGAAGACCGTCGCACCGAGGACGAGCGCCTTCGCGGCGAGCACCCGGCCGCGCCGCGGACTCGCGGTGAACGTGGTGCGCACCGTTCCGGTCTTGTACTCGGACGTGATGAACAGGACGCCCAGGGCGATCACCGCGATGGTCGCGATCTGGATGCCGTCGTCGAGGGCCATCTTGACCAGGTCGGGCTGTCCGCCGAGTTGTCCGACGCCGCCCATGCCGAGGCCTCCCAGGTCACCGCTGCCGGTGATCGTGAAGGTGCCGTCGTGCTCGCGGAAGGGCTTCGGGGCGGCGACGGGGTCGGCCATCTCGCCCTTCTTCATTGCCTGTTGGATGTCCGTCTGGCGCCAGCCCCCGTCGGCCCGCGCGGGGAGGGAGACGTGGTCGAAGACGGCCCTGCCGAGGGTGGCCACGGGGTGCATGCGCAGATCGCCCGGGCCGCTGCGCTCCTCCTTGCCGTCCATCGGCGACGTGACGAAGAGGCCCGCCTCGGCGGCGTCCGGCAGCCCGGCGACGGTCAGCGTGCCGACCTTGTGCCAGGCCCGGCCGTCGGCGGACTCGTAGCCGGTGACCCGGTCCCCGGCCCGTACGAGCCGCAGCCAGCGCGGGGCGTCCGCGCCGCCGGAGCCGGTCAGTTCGTGCTTCCCGTCGGCCATCATCCGCACGCCGTGCTCCGGCGTCACCATCAAGGCGGCGTACGAGGATCCGCTCGCGGTGCCGTCCTTCAGGAGCAGTCCCGCCTTCGCCCAGCCGGCGCTGTTCTTCTGCGCGGCGACGCGCACGGTGAAGGTGCCGTCGCCCGCGGCCGGCCGGTGCACGAAGGTCGAGCTGTCGTACTGCTTCGGGCCGCCGTAGCTGAACACGCTCCCGTTCGCCGACGCGACGGTCAGCAGCAGGCTGAGCGCGAGCAGTGCGATCAGGGCGAGCGGGGTGCTGCGGACGCTGCGCAGCTTGGTCCACTCCGCGCGCACGGCACGGACCATCGGCGACCTCATGGCGACGCCTCCTGAGCGGCGAACTCCGTTGCCGGGCCGGTGAGTTCCATGTACGCCTCCTCCAACGTGGCCCGGTGCCTGGACAGTTCGGAGAACGGGATGCCGTGCGCGCCGAGGCGGGCGACGACCTCCTCGGCGGCGAGACCGGTGACGGTGAGCGAGTCGGGCCCGGTCACGGCGACGGTGGCGTCGGCGCCCGAGAGGACCGCCAGGGCCTCGGCGCGCCTGCTGGTGCGCAGGGCGACACGCTCGCCGGACGCCTCGTCGAGCAGCGCCGTGACGTCGGTGTCGGCGAGCAGCCGCCCCCGGCCGATCACGATGACGTGGTCCGCGGTGTCCTGCAGCTCGCTCATCAGGTGCGAGGAGACGAGGACCGTACGCCCTTGTGCGGCAAGGGACTTGAGGAAGCCCCTGATCCACTGGATGCCCTCGGGGTCGAGCCCGTTGACCGGCTCGTCGAGGATCAGCACGGGCGGGTCGCCGAGCAGTGCGGCCGCGATGCCGAGCCGCTGGCGCATCCCGAGGGAGAAGCCGCCCGCGCGCTTCTTCGCGGCGGAGGCGAGGCCGACCTGGTCCAGGACGAGGTCGACGCGGCGGCTCGGCAGCCCGTTGTAGTGGGCGAGCCACAGCAGATGGTCGCGGGCCCGGCGGCCCGGGTGCAGCGCCTCGCAGTCGAGCAGGGCGCCGACGGTGGACAGCGGGTCGGCGAGCCGCGTGTAGTCCCGCCCGCCGATCAGCGCGGCGCCGCTGTCGGGCCGGTCGAGGCCGAGCATCATCCGCAGCGTCGTCGACTTCCCGGCTCCGTTGGGCCCGACGAACCCGGTCACCCGCCCCGCCTCGACGGTGAAGCTGAGCCTGTCCACGGCCGTGGTGGCCCCGTACCGCTTGCACAGCCCTCGGGCCTCGATCGTCATATCCGTCATGCCTGTTGACGTTAGGGACCGGGCGGCGGGACGGCGTCCCGCCCGGGCGTGGTCTCCCGCGGCACCCGCTCCCCCCGCAGGGGGACGCCGGCCGCGCCGCGCCCCGCCGATAATGACCGCCATGACCGGGACCTGGACCTGGACCACGGCACGGGCACGGGCCCAGCGCGCGGCGACCGCACGTGACCTGCCGCTGCTCGCCGCCGTGCTGCTGGCCGTGGTGGCCCTCGGCGAGGTCACCGGACAAGGCCACGGCCCGGAGCCCGAACTCCCGGGCCTGCTCGCCCTGGCGCTGGGCGCGAGCGTCCCCCTCGCCTTCGTCCGCTCCCAGCTCCTGCTCACCGCCACGGCCCTCACCGCGGCCACGCTGCTCGCCCCGCTCACGTACGGGCAGACGCTGTACGCGGGCCTCCCGGCGCTCGCCGCCGCCCTGTACCTGGTGGGGCGGCGCCAACCGGGACGCACCGCCGTCCTGTTCGCCGTGCCCTTCACCGCGTACGCGCTCACGGACGACAGCGGCCCCTACGGCGTCGTCCTCCTCGCGGGCGCGGCGGCCGCGCTCACCGCGGGCGGCGCCCGGCGCGCACGGGCCGAGGCGGCCCGCCGTTCCGCCGCCGACTGGGCGTACGCGGACACGGCCCTCGCCCATGCGGCGCTCGGCGAACGGGCCCGTATCGCCCGGGAGTTGCACGACATCGTGGCCCACCACATCTCGACGATCTCGGTGCAGGCGGAGACGGCCCGCTACACGACCCCCGGCCTGCCGCCGGAAGGCGCCGAGCGTCTCCTGGCGATCGGGGACACGGCTCGCCTCGCCCTCACCGAGATGCGCCGGCTGCTCGGCGTGCTGCGCGAGGACGTCCCCGAGGCCGCTGCCGTGACGCGGGCCCCGCAGCCCGGGCTCCACCAGCTGCTCGCCCTCGTCGACGAGGCCCGCGAGACGGCCGGCGGCGCGGTCCGGCTCATCCTGCGCGGCCCGGTGCGGGCCCTCGAACCGGGCCTGGAACTGACCGCGTACCGCATCGTGCAGGAAGCCCTGACCAACGCCCGCCGGCATGCTCCCGGCGTCGCGGTGGACGTCGAACTCCATTACACGCAGGATGAGTTGACCCTGCGGATACGCGACTGCGGCCCCGGCGGCAGCGCCCGGGAAGCGGGCCACGGCCTGCTCGGCATGCGCGAACGCACCGCGATGGCGGGCGGCACCCTGCGCGCGGGCCCGGCCTCCGCCGGCGGCTTCCTGGTGGAGGCGTCCCTGCCGGTCGAGGGCCCCGCCGTATGAACGCCATCCGCATCGTCGTCGCCGACGACCAGGACGTCGTACGGGCCGGATTCGGCGCCCTCCTCGACAGCCAGGGCGACTTCACGGTGGTCGGCAGCGCGAGCGGCGGCGCCGAGGCGGTCCGCGTCTGCCGCGAGGTCCGCCCCGACCTGGTCCTGATGGACGTCCGCATGCCCGGCACGGACGGCATCGAGGCGACCCGCCGCATCACCGGCGAGCTGCCCGCGACCCGCGTCGTGATGCTGACGACCTTCGACCTCGACGAGTACGTGTACGACGCGCTCGCCGCCGGCGCCAGCGGCTTCCTGCTCAAGGACATGCAGGCCGAGCGGCTCTTCGAGGCGGTCCGTGTGGTGGCCGCGGGCGAGGCGCTGCTCGCGCCGACGGTCACCCGGCGGCTGATCGCGGAGTTCGCCCGGCTGCGCCCGCGCGCGGTGCCCCGACAGGCCCTGGCCATCGACGCGTTGACCCCGCGCGAACGCGAGGTGCTGCGGCTGATCGCCGAGGGCCTGTCCAATCAGGAGATCGCGGCCCGGCTCGTCGTCGGCGGCGAGACCGTGAAGACCCACGTCAGCCGGATCCTCGCCAAGCTGGGCGTACGCGACCGGGCGCAGGCGGTGGTGGCGGCGTACGAGTCGGGACTCGTGGTGCCGCGCTCCGGCTGAGCCCTAGGAAGCCGACGGCATGGTGTCCGTCGAGTCGTGCGTCTCGTCCGGGGCCACGCCCATCGTCAGGGACGCGACGACGCCCTTGGCGATGTGCTTCTTGAGGTACTTGAGGTGCAGCAGGCCACCCTCGGTGCCGTTGTCCGGGTAGATCGTGTCCTCGTCGAGCGTCGTGCGCGTCGTGGTGTTCGTCGCGTACGGCGCCACCTCGGCCGACGCGAGGACGGCCGCCTCGGAGAAGAACAGCTGGCCGGTGTGGCAGGTGTGGCCGCCCTCGTAGCCCGCGTCCGTCCACTCGCCGTCCACGTGCACCTTGACGTGGATGTGCACGCAGCGGCCCTGGTACCAGCCCGGGAAGACCGTCCTGAACGCCACGCGGCCGTGCTTGTCCGTCCTCCACGTGCCGCGCAGATAGCGCTCGTCGTCGGTGGGATCCTGGTGGCCGCCGCCGGGCGGTGCGCCGGTGGGGTCGCCGGACGGCGGCTCGCCCGTCGGCGTCCCCGTAGGCGTCCCCGTGGGCGGTGTACCGCCTCCACCACCTCCGCCGCCCGAGCCCACCGCCTCGTATCCGGAGTAGACGCCGACGGCGTTGCAGTGCCAGATGTCGACGGCCGCGTCCTTCAGCGGCTCGCAGCTCTCCGCGTCGATCACCTTGAGGTTCAGCAGGAGCGGGATGCCGTCCTGGTCCTCGGTGATGTCCCGGCGGAGCTTGTCCGCGTCGATGTAGTACGGGCCCTCGGTGGTCTCCGTGGTGAGCTGGTAGCAGGCGCCCTCCGACGACGCCGCGTCCGTGGTCTCGTCGGCGAACGCCCCGCCTGCGGTGAGGGAGCCGGCCACGCCGACGCCGACGACGGCCGCGCCGCCCGCGAGGAGGGCCCTGCGGCGGCTCATGTCACGTCTGTGCGCTGGTTCCTGATGCTCTGTCATGGGCGAGGACGCTAGGAGCCCGTGCTGTCAGGAACCTGGGTGCACGCTGTGAATCACCCAGCAACGCCCAGGGCCCCCGCTCCGACGTGCGGAGCGGGGGCCCTGGGCGTGAACTGCCGTACGGAGCCGGTTACTTCTTCTCGACCGGCTTGCGCAGCTGGATGTTGAGCTCGCGCAGCCGCGACTCGTCCAGCTCGGTGGGCGCGCCCATCATCAGGTCCTGCGCGTTGCCGTTCAGCGGGAACGAGATCGTCTCCCGGATGTTCGGCTCGTCGGCGAGGAGCATGACGATGCGGTCGACGCCCGGGGCGATCCCGCCGTGCGGCGGGGCGCCGAAGCGGAATGCGCGGAGCATGCCCGCGAACTCGGCCTCGACCGTCTCGGCCTCGTAGCCGGCGATCTCGAAGGCCTTGAGCATGATGTCGGGCTCGTGGTTACGGATGGCGCCCGAGGACAGCTCGATGCCGTTGCAGACGATGTCGTACTGCCAGGCCAGGATGTCCAGCGGGTCCTTCTCCTCCAGGTCCCGCATACCGCCCTGCGGCATGGAGAACGGGTTGTGGGAGAAGTCGATCTTGCCGGTCTCCTCGTCCTTCTCGTACATCGGGAAGTCGACGATCCAGCAGAAGCGGAAGACGCCCTCCTCGAAGTGGCCTGCGCGCTTGGCGGCCTCGACGCGGACCGCGCCCATGATCTTCGAGACCTCGTCGAACTCGCCCGCGCCGAAGAACACGGCGTGGCCGGCCTTGAGGCCGAGGCGCTCGGTGAGGACCTTGACGTTCTCCTCGGTGAGGAACTTGGCGATCGGGCCCGCGAACGTGCCGTCCTCGCCGACGCGGATCCAGGCCAGGCCCTTCGCGCCCTGCTCGACGGCGTAGTCACCCAGGCCGTCGAAGAACTTGCGGGACTGCGAGGCGGTGTCCGGCACCGGCAGCGCGCGCACGTGCTTGCCCGCGAACGCCTTGAACTCCGAACCCTCGAACACGTCGGTGATGTCGACGAGTTCCAGCTTGGCGCGCAGGTCCGGCTTGTCGTTGCCGTACTTCAGCATCGACTCGCGGAACGGGATCCGCGGGAACGGGGACGTGACCTCGCGGCCGCCGCCGAACTCCGTGAAGATCTCCGTCATGAGCTTCTCGATCGGGCGGAAGACGTCTTCCTGCTCGACGAAGCTCATCTCGATGTCGAGCTGGTAGAACTCGCCCGGCGAGCGGTCCGCACGCGCGTCCTCGTCGCGGAAGCACGGCGCGATCTGGAAGTAGCGGTCGAAGCCCGAGATCATCAGCAGCTGCTTGAACTGCTGCGGCGCCTGGGGCAGCGCGTAGAACTTGCCGGGGTTCAGGCGGGACGGGACGACGAAGTCGCGGGCGCCCTCGGGGGAGGTCGCGGCGAGGATCGGCGTCGCCATCTCGTTGAACCCGAGGTTGACCATCTTCGAGCGGATCGAGGCGATGACCTCGCTGCGCAGCATGATGTTGCGGTGCATGCGCTCGCGGCGCAGGTCCAGGAAGCGGTACTCCAGGCGACGCTCCTCGCCCACGCCGTCGTCCTGGTTGATCTGGAACGGCAGCTGCTGGGCGGCGCCGAGCACCTCGACCTCGGACGCCTCGATCTCGATCTCGCCGGAGGGCAGCTCCGGGTTGACGTTGTCGGCGCCGCGGGAGACGACCTTGCCGTCGACGCGGACGACCGTCTCCTTCGTCAGCTTGTCGAGGACCTCCGCGGCCTCGGTGCCGGGGCGGGCGACGAGCTGCGTGATGCCGTAGTGGTCGCGCAGATCGATGAAGAGGATGCCGCCCAGGTCTCGGCGATTGTGCAGCCAGCCGCTCAGCCGGACGTCGGAGCCGACGTCAGAGGCGCGGAGCTCGCCGCAGGTGTGGGACCTGTACCGATGCATCGTCGTTCATCCAGCCTTTGCACTTGGGGTTCCCCGGGAGACAACCGGGATCCCCCCAAGCCTACCGGCCCCCGCCCACCGTCCCCCGCCCCCTGCACCCGGCGGAGAGCCTCTGGTGGCCGCAATCGATCACCTCTTCCTACAGTGGGGCAATGCGCACCGGTGACCTCCCTCCCGTGGAGGACGTCCTCGCCGCACTCGCGACCGGGCTGTGGCGATGGGACAACCGGGCGGGGCTCGTCACCTTCGATGCCGAGGCCGCCCGGCTCATCGGGCTGCCCACCGCCACCGCGGGCGAGCTGGTCACCCTGACGGAGGCCGCCGCCCGCGCCCGCTTCCACCCGGTCGACTGGAACGAGATAGACGGGATCGTGCAGCTCGCCGTCGCCGAGGGCACCGTCGCCGAGGCCCGGCTGCGCATCATGGACGGCCAGGGCCATGTGCTGCGCACCGTACGCAGCCGCTCCAAGCCGATCGCGCACGGCGACGCCCCGGACTCGTACGAGCTGATCGGCACGCTCCAGGAGGTCACCGAGCCGCCGCCGGGGGCCGCGTCGCGCACCCCGGTGACCGGCGACTGGCGGCGCTCGCGCGAGGCCTTCCTGCTGGACGCGGGGCGGGCGCTCGCGGAGGCCGGGTCCACGGAGGAGGTGCTGCGGGTCGCCGCCGGGCTCTCCATGCCGGGGTTCTCGCCGGACGGCCTCGCGGTGTTCGGCGTCGCGGGCGGCCGGCTCACCGTCATCGGGCACCACGGCCAGGAGGACGGCGACGCGTCCCCGTTCACCGACATGGACCTGGCCACGGACTATCCGGGCGCCGAGGTCGTGCGCACCGGGCGCGCGGTCTATCTGTCGTCGCCGGAGGAGTACCGCGCCCGCTATCCGGCGGCCTGGCCGCTGGCCGCCCGCTTCGAGCGCAAGTCGTGGGCGTTCCTGCCGCTGGTCGTCGCGGGCCACACGATCGGCGCGTGGATGGCGGGCTTCACCTACCCGGTGTCGTTCACGCCCGACGAGCGCTCGGTCCTCACCACGGTCGCGCGGATGCTGGCGCAGGCCCTCTCCAGAGCCGGGGTCGCCGAATCGGAGCGGGAGCTCACCGACGGCCTGCAGAAGACGATGCTGCCCTCGCTCGGCCCGGAGATCCCCGGCATGAACATCGCCGCCCGGTACGTGCCGACCGGTGGCGGCCTCCAGGTCGGCGGCGACTGGTACGACATGATCCCGCTGCCGGGCGGCGGCATCGCCCTGGTCATCGGCGACGTACAGGGCCATGACGTGCGCGCGGCGGGCCTGATGGGGCAGCTCCGGGTCGCTCTGCGCGCGTACGCCTCCGAGGGGCACAGGCCCGATGCCGTGCTCTCCCGCGCCTCCCGCTTCCTGCACGGCATCGGCGACACCGACGAACCGGGAGCCGACCCGCGCTTCGCGACCTGTCTGTACGTCCAGGTCGACCCCGCCACCGGCGTCCTGGAGATCGCCCGCGCCGGGCACCCGGACCCCGCGATCCGGACGGCCGACGGCACCGTCCTCGTCCGCCCCACTGCCGGCGGGCTGCCGCTCGGGGTCGACCCGGACGCGGACTATCCGACGACCCGTCTCGTCCTCGAACCCGGCGAGACGCTGCTCATCTGCACGGACGGCCTGATCGAGACGGGCGGGCACGACCTGGACACCGGCTGGTCGCGGATCCGCGCGGCCCTGGAGTCCGGCCCGGACGAGCGCCTGGAAGAGCTGGCCGACGCCCTGGTGCAGGCGGTGCACGGCCCCTCCTCGCACCACACCACGGGGCCGCTCGCGGACCGCCGCGAGGACGACATCGCGCTGTTGCTGCTGCGCCGCACCACCCAGTCGGCCGGTGCCACCGTGGCCCGGCGCACCGCGATGACCATCGCCCAGGCCGAGCCCGAGCGGATCGCGGCCGCCCGCCAGCAGTTGCGCGAGCTGCTGCACGACTGGGCCGACACGGATCAGGTCGACTCGGCGGTGCTGCTCGTCTCCGAGATGGTCACCAACGTCCTGGTGCACACCGACGGCGACGCGCTCCTGGTCGCCGAGATGACCCGGCACGGCGCCGAACCGCGGCGGCTGCGCGTGGAGGTCGCGGACGTGTCCGACGACCTGCCGCACAGGCGTCGCCCCGGTGAACTGGCGTCATCGGGGCGCGGTTTGGTGCTCATGGAGCTGCTCGCCGACCGGTGGGGCGTGGACCCGCGGGGCGAGGGCAAGAGCATCTGGTTCGAGCTCTACGAACCTTCGTCCGACACCGAGGCGTCGGTTTCACGTGAAACGGACGAGCCCCCGGCGTCCTCCGGCACGTAACGCCTTCTCAGCTCCCCGAGGACGCCGAACGCGGCGGCCACCAGCGGCACCGCGAGCAGCATCCCGAGGATGCCCGCGATCGCCGCGCCCGCCGTGATCGCCAGCATCACCATCGCGGGGTGCATCTGGACGGTGCGCGACTGGATCATCGGCTGCAGGATGTGCCCCTCCAGCTGCTGCACGGCGAGGATCACCCCGAGCGTCCACAGGGCGATGATCAGCCCCCGGTCGGCGAGCGCGACGAGCACGGCGACGGCCCCGGACAGGGTCGCGCCGAGGTAGGGGATGTACGCGCCGACGAAGACCAGCGCGCCGAGCCCGACCGCCCCCGGTACCTGAAGGATCAGCAGCCCGATGGTGATGCAGATGGCGTCGATGAGCGCGATGAACGTCGTGCCGCGCATGAATCCGGAGATCGCCTCGAAGGCCCGCCGCCCCATGGCCTCCAGGATCTCGCCGTGGTGCGGGGCGACGGCGCGTGCGAGCCCCGTGGCCCGGTTGGAGTCCTTCAGGAAGAAGAAGGTGAGCAGCAGCGCGAGCACGCTCGTGGCGAGCAGCGAGCCGAGCGCGGAGAGCCCGGCGATCACCCCGCCCGCCAGGTTGGAGCCCCACTTGCCGACCTGGTCCTTGGCGTTGTCGGCGACGTTGCCGAGGTCGTCGGCGCCGACGATGCCCACGTGGTCCCTGAGCCAGTCCCCGGCCTGCCGCAGCGAGTCGACGATCTGCTCGCCGGTGTCGATCAGCGCGGTGACCACGATGTAGCCGGCGCCGCCGACCACGGCGACGAGCGCGACGCAGGTGAGGATGGCGGCCAGCGCACGTGGCAGCTTCAGCTTGGTCAGCCACTCGAAGACCGGGCCGAGCAGCGCGGTGCCGAGCAGCGCGAGCAGCACGGGCGTGACGGCCGACTGGAAGATGATGACCAGCGCGATGCCGACGGCCGCGACGCCCACGACGAGCAGGACGACGACGCACCAGGCGGCGAGGCGGCGGGCGGGATCGGGGAGGAGTGGCTTACCGGTCTGCACCCCGCCAGTTGATCATGCGCGCGAACGCCCCGCCCCCCGGCCGGGTCCGGCCGAGTGACGGGGCGTCACTTCTGCTGGCACATCAGGTGTGCGGCAGGCGCTCCTTGGTGGGGACGACGCCCAGGCGTCCGGCCTGGAAGTCGTCGAAGGCCTGCTGCAGTTCGGCCTTGTTGTTCATCACGAACGGGCCGTAGTGCGCCATGGGCTCACGGATCGGCTGCCCACCCAGGATGACCACTTCAAGGTCGGGGGTGTTCGCGTCCTGGGACTCGTCGGCGCGCACAGTCAGGGACGAGCCCGCGCCGAACACGGCGGTCTGCCCCGTGTGCACGGGCCGCCGGTCGGTGCCGACGGAGCCGCGCCCGGCGAGCACGTACACCAGTCCGTTGTAGTCCTCGCGCCAGGGCAGCGTCGCCTCGGCACCCGGGCGGACGGTGGCGTGCACCATCGTGATCGGGGTGTGCGTGATGCCGGGGCCCTCGTTGCCGTCCAGCTCACCGGCGATGACGCGGAGCAGCGCGCCGCCGTCGGCGGTGGTGAGCAGCTTGACCTGGCCGCCGCGGATGTCCTGGTAGCGCGGGTTCTTCATCTTGTCCTTGGCGGGCAGGTTGACCCACAGCTGGAGGCCGTGGAACAGACCGCCGCTCATGACCAGCGACTCGGGCGGCGTCTCGATGTGCAGCAGGCCGCTGCCCGCCGTCATCCACTGGGTGTCGCCGTCGGTGATGGTGCCGCCACCGCCGTTCGAGTCCTGGTGGATGAAGGTGCCGTCGATGATGTACGTGACGGTCTCGAAGCCGCGGTGCGGGTGCCAGGGGGTGCCCTTGGGCTCGCCGGCCTCGTACTCCACCTCACCCATCTGGTCCATCATGATGAACGGGTCGAGGTGCTTGTAGTTGATCCCGGCGAACGCGCGGCGCACCGGGAATCCCTCCCCTTCGAAACCGCTCGGCGCGGTCGTCACAGCGAGCACGGGGCGCGCCACGGCGTCCGCCGGCGCGGCCACGGCGGGCAGGGTCAGCGGGTTCTCGACGGTCACAGCGGGCATGGCGGCCTCCTCAAGGTCTGCTTCCAATTTAGTTGAACGGTGAACATCTAGCAAGTCGCCCCGTATTCCCGACCACCCCGGGACCCCGTACGAACACGCGAAAGGCCCGGACGCGAGGAGCGTCCGGGCCCGTACGGGTGGAGAGGTGGGGGTGTCTAACCGGCTACGAAGTAACGGTGCCTAGCCATACATGCGGCGCATCGCGAAGTCGACCATCTCCTCGACCGCCTTCGCGTCGAAGACCATCCGGTGCTCGCCCTCCATGTCGAGGACGAAGCCGTAGCCGGTGGGCAGCAGGTCGATCACCTCGGCACCGGTGATGACGAAGTACTTGGACTCCTTGCCCGCGTATTTGCGCAGCTCCTTGAGCGTGCTGAACATCGGGATCACCGGCTGCTGCGTGTTGTGCAGCGCGAGGAAGCCGGGGTTGTCCCCCCGTGGGCAGTAGACCTTCGACGAGGCGAAGATCTGCTGGAAGTCCTCGGCGGACATCGAGCCCGTGGTGAACGCGCGGACCGCGTCCGTGAGCGAGGGCGGCGACGGCTCCGGGTACAGCGGCGGAGCCTGCTGCCCGTACCCGCCCTGCGGCGGCGCGTACTGCTGCTGCCCGGCGCCCGGGCTCTGGTCGTAGCCGTACATGAGGGAAAGACTACCGACGCCCGAGGGGGTGGCGGGACGAGAGCGCCAAGGCGCCTTGTTCGTCACAGATGGCCCACTGGGGGTTGATTCTTATTACCCACGGGTAGCATTGTGTTGGTTACTAGTTGGTATGCGTACGAGGACGGTCCGGGCGACCCCGGACGACCCGCCTCCCCGATCCTTACGGAGCCGTCGCCATGGGGCATTACAAGTCGAATCTCCGCGACATCGAGTTCAACCTCTTCGAGGTACTCGACCGCGACAAGCTGTACGGCACCGGACCGTTCGCGGAGATGGACGTCGACACCGCCAAGAGCATCCTCGAAGAGGTCAAGCGCCTCTCCGAGAACGACCTTGCGGAGTCCTTCGCGGACGCCGACCGCAACCCGCCGGTCTTCGACCCGGAGACCAACACGGCGCCGGTCCCGGCCTCTTTCAAGAAGTCGTACCAGGCCTTCATGGACGCCGAGTACTGGCGCCTGGGCCTGCCCGAGGAGATCGGCGGCACCACCGCCCCGCGCTCGCTCATCTGGGCCCACGCGGAGCTGATCCTGGGCGCCAACCCGGCGGTCTGGATGTACTCGTCCGGTCCCGCGTTCGCCGGCATCCTCTTCGAGGAGGGCAACGAGCAGCAGAAGAAGGCTGCCGAGATCGCCGTCGACAGGCAGTGGGGCTCGACGATGGTGCTGACCGAGCCGGACGCCGGTTCGGACGTCGGCGCGGGCCGCGCCAAGGCCGTCGAGCAGGCGGACGGCTCCTGGCACATCGAGGGCGTGAAGCGGTTCATCACGTCCGGTGAGCACGACATGTCGGAGAACATCCTCCACTACGTCCTCGCCCGCCCCGAGGGCCACGGCCCCGGCACCAAGGGCCTCTCCCTCTTCCTGGTCCCGAAGTTCGAGTTCGACTGGGAGACCGGCGAGCTGGGCGAGCGCAACGGCGTCTACGCCACCAACGTCGAGCACAAGATGGGCCTCAAGGCCTCCAACACGTGCGAGATGACCTTCGGCGACCAGCACCCCGCCAAGGGCTGGCTGATCGGCGACAAGCACGAGGGCATCCGCCAGATGTTCCGCATCATCGAGTTCGCCCGCATGATGGTCGGCACGAAGGCGATCTCCACGCTGTCGACGGGTTACCTCAACGCCCTGGAGTACGCCAAGGAGCGCGTCCAGGGCTCCGACCTGGCCCGCAGCACGGACAAGACCGCGCCGAAGGTCACCATCACGCACCACCCGGACGTGCGCCGCTCCCTGATGACGCAGAAGGCGTACGCGGAGGGCATGCGCTCGCTCGTCCTCTACACCGCCTCCGTGCAGGACGCGATCCAGGTCAAGGAGGCCGCGGGCGAGGACGCGAGCGCCGAGCACGCGTTCAACGACCTGCTGCTCCCGATCGTCAAGGGCTACGGCTCCGAGAAGGGCTACGAGCAGCTGGCCCAGTCGCTGCAGACGTTCGGCGGCTCCGGCTTCCTGCAGGAGTACCCGATCGAGCAGTACATCCGTGACTCGAAGATCGACACGCTCTACGAGGGCACGACCGCGATCCAGGGCCAGGACTTCTTCTTCCGGAAGATCGTCCGCAACCAGGGCGCCGCGCTGAACGCGCTCTCCGAGGAGATCAAGAAGTTCCTCGCCGTGGAGACCGGCGGCGAGGAGCTGACCGCGGCCCGCGAGTCGCTCACGAAGGCCGCCGGCGAGCTGGAGGCCATCGTCGGCCTCATGATCAACGACCTCGTCGCCACCGAGCAGGACGTGAAGTCGATCTACAAGGTCGGCCTCAACACGACCGGTCTGCTGATGGCCTCGGGCGACGTGGTCGTCGGCTACCTGCTCCTCAAGGGCGCGGCCGTCGCCGCGGAGAAGCTCGCGGCGGGCGCCACCGGCAAGGATGTCGCGTTCTACCAGGGCAAGATCGCCGCGGCGAAGTTCTTCGCGGCGAACGTCCTGCCGGGTGTGACGGGTGCGCGCAAGCTCGCCCAGACGACGAGCGAGTCGGGCGTGGACATCATGGACCTGGACGAGGCGTCCTTCTGACCCTGTCGTAGCTGGGCCCGTCGTCCCCGTGCGGGGACGGCGGGCCCTTTCACGCCTGGTCCCCGCGCCCCTTTTAGGGGCGCGGGGAACTGCGCGAACGGGACCACGACGGGACCGCCGCACGCCGACGGAGCCGCACGCCCACAGGGCCGCGCCCCACCCGGAGGGGCTGGCCTACCCTTGCCGCATGCGCACACCCAGCCGCCCCTTCGATCGCGGGCACACCGACGACCTGATGTCCTTCCTCGCGGCGAGCCCCACGCCGTACCACGCCGTGGCCAACGTGGCCGCACGCCTGGAGAAGGCGGGCTTCCAGCAGGTCGCGGAGACCGACGCCTGGGACGGGACAAGCGGAGGAAAGTTCGTGACCCGCGGCGGCGCCGTGATCGCCTGGTACGTGCCCGAGGGGGCACAGGCCCACACGCCGTTCCGGATCGTCGGCGCGCACACCGACTCCCCGAACCTGCGCGTGAAGCCGCAGCCCGACATGGTGAGCAACGGCTGGCGGCAGATCGCCGTGGAGATCTACGGCGGACCGCTGCTCAACTCCTGGCTCGACCGCGACCTCGGCCTCGCGGGACGCGTCTCGCTGCGCGACGGCACCGAGCGACTGGTGAACGTCGACCGGGCCCTGCTGCGCGTCCCGCAGCTCGCCATCCACCTGGACCGGTCGGTCACGTCGGACGGTCTGAAGCTGGACAAGCAGCGCCACATGCAGCCCATCTGGGGCCTCCGCGGCGACGGCGGCGACCCCTCCGAAGCCGACCTCCTGTCCTTCCTGGAGGACGAGAACGGGCTCGGCCGCGGCGACATCACCGGCTGGGACCTCATGACGTACGCGATCGAGGCGCCCGCCTACCTGGGCCGCGACAAGGAGCTCCTCGCGGGACCCCGCATGGACAACCTGCTGTCCGTGCACGCCTGCACGGCCGCGCTCACCGAGGTCAGCAAGCAGGACGACCTCCCGTACATCCCCGTGCTCGCCGCGTTCGACCACGAGGAGAACGGCTCGCAGTCCGACACCGGCGCCGACGGCCCGCTGCTCGGCACGGTCCTGGAGCGTTCGGTGTTCGCGCGCGGAGGCTCGTACGAGGACAGGGCGCGGGCCTTCGCGGGAACGATCTGCCTCTCCTCCGACACCGGCCACGCCGTGCACCCCAACTACGGCGAGCGCCACGACCCGACGCACCACCCGCGCGCCAACGGCGGACCGATCCTCAAGGTCAACGTCAACAACCGCTACGCGACGGACGGTTCGGGCCGCGCGGTCTTCGCGGCCGCGTGCGACAAGGCGGGCGTCCCGTTCCAGTCGTTCGTGTCCAACAACGCGATGCCGTGCGGCACGACGATCGGCCCGATCACCGCGGCCCGGCACGGCATCAAGACCGTCGACATCGGCACGGCGATCCTCTCCATGCACAGCGTGCGCGAACTGTGCGGCGCCGACGACCCGTACCTGCTGGCGAACGCGCTGACGGCGTTCCTGGAGGGCTGAACTCCGGTGTGAGGACGAGGGGTTCGGGGGTACCCGGGCCCCTCAGGCATTTCCGCACACACACCACAGGAGGAGGGACCTCATGAGTCTTGGAGGTTGCATCATCCTGGTCGCCTTCGGCGCGATCCTCGCCTTCGCGACCGACTGGCACATGGAAAGCGTCAACCTCGACCTGGTCGGCTGGATCTTCATGATCGTCGGCCTGATCGGGGTCTTCGTGTTCCGCAGCGTCGGCAAGCGCCGGGGCCTGACCCCACCGGCCAACCGCACGACCGTGATCGAGGACGAACGGCACCGCCACATCTAAGCGTCCCTGTCGTCCATCCCCGCGAGCACCAGCGGCAGCCGCTCCACCCCGCCCGCGGCGACCCGCACCGGCACGCCCCAGTCCTGCTGATGGACGTGGCAGGCGGGGTACTCGTTCTCCGGGTCGTCGTCGCAGGACGCCGCCATCGCCGATACGTGCAGCACCCCCTCGGCGACGGCGGGGTCCAGCGTCAGCTCGCGGGCCAGATCCGTGCCCGCGCCGTCGCCCGACGCCAGCAGCTCGGGCGGCGTCGACGAGACGAGGAGGCGGGTCGATGGCCCGTACCGCGTGTCGAGCTTCTGTCCTGCCGGGGCCTGGAAGACCACGTCCAACTGGAGCCGCCCGCCCGCCACTTCGGTCGCCGCGCGCTGCGTGCGGTGGGCGACGGACTCGACGCGCACCGCCTCCTCGGGCAGGCGAAGCCGGGTCAGCCGGTGCCGCGCGGACTCGACGACGACCACGTCACCGTCGACGACGAGCGCGTCGCTCGGCTCCCTCAAGTCTGTTGCCAGCGTCGTGACTTGACCCGTCGCCGGGTCGTAGCGCCGCAGGGCGTGGTTGTACGTGTCCGAGACCGCGACCGAGCCGTCGGGCAGCGCGGTGACGCCCAACGGGTGCTGGAGCAGGGCCTGTTCGGCGTCCCCGTCGCGGTGCCCGAAGTCGAAGAGCCCGGTGCCGACGGCGGTGTGCACGGCGCCGTCCCCGTCCACGTACCGCAGCGCGCTGGTCTCGGAGTCGGCGACCCACAGCCGCGCCCCGTCCGGGGAGACGGCGAGGCCCGAGGGCTGGGCGAACCAGGCCTCGGCACCGGGGCCGTCCACAAGCCCCTCGTTCGTCGTCCCCGCCGCGACGGCGACCGTCCGCGCCTCGGGGTCGTACGTCCACAGCTGGTGCACGCCGGCCATGGCGATCCACACCTTGCCCCCGAAGACTGCGACGTCCCAGGGGGAGGAGAGGTCGACGTCGAGGGCGGGGCCGCTGGTCGGGGAGCCCTGCCACCACTGCTTTCCGGTGCCGGCGACGGTCGTGACCGCGCCGGTCCCGAGGTCCAGGGCCCGCAGCGCGTGGTTCACGGTGTCCGCGACGACCACGGTGTTCTCGTCGAGCAGCGCGAGCCCCTGCGGCTCGTTGAAGGAGTCGGCGCCGAAGCCGCGCTCCCCGCTGCCGAGCCGCCGCACCACGGTCTCCCCGTCCGCCTCCAGCTCCACCAGCTGATGCCGCGTCGTGTCGCTGACCAGGAAGTTCCCGGACGGAAGGAGCACCGCCTTGCCAGGGAAGCGGAGGTCGGTGGCGACCGGCTCGGGGGCGACGTACGGCCCTTCGCCACGCCGCAGCGTGCCCTTCGCCGCATGCTCCGCCTCCAACTCCTCGACCAGCGCGCCGATCGCATGCGCATGCCCCTCACCGGCGTGCTGGGCGACCACGTACCCCTCGGGGTCGACCACGACGAGCGTGGGCCAGGCCCGGACCGCGTACTGCTTCCACGTCGCGAGCTCCGGGTCGTCGAGAACCGGGTGCTCGACCCCGTACCGCTCGACGGCGTCGACGACCGCCGTGTGCTCGGCCTCGTGCACGAACTTCGGCGAGTGCACGCCGATGATCACGACGGTGTCCCGGTGCTTCTCCTCCAGCTCGCGCAACTCGTCGAGAACGTGCAGGCAGTTGATGCAGCAGAAGGTCCAGAAGTCCAGGATGACGATGCGTCCGCGCAGGTCGGCGAGGGTGTACTCGCTGCCTCCCGTGTTCAGCCAGCCGCCTTTGCCGACCAGCTCGGGGGCGCGGACACGGGCTCGGCGGGTGGTGCGGGCGGGCGCGGAGTCGTTCATGCTTCAAGCGTGCCACGCACGGTCCGGCACCGAGAGCCGGCGTCCCACGGTGTGGCAGCCGCGCGCCGGGTGGTTCCGTGGCCGACGCTGGGCAGCTATGAGCGACAGCAGCGGACGCGTCACCCGTACCGTCCAGTGGGCCACCGAGCGGGTCGAGACCGTGCGGGAGCGGGTTCCCTTCGTCACGCGTGCGGTGCGGCAGCTCGGCGCCGTGCGGCTGCTCGACTCCTCCACGCGGCTGGCCGCGCAGGCGTTCCTGACGGCGATCCCGATGCTCTTCGTCGTCGCCGCGTTCGCGCCGTCGGCCGTGCGCCAGCAGCTCCTCGACTCCTCGCGCACCGCGATGGGCCTCAGCGGCGCGTCGCTCGACCAGGTCAAGCAGGTCTACGCGGCGGACGACACCGGTACCCGCGACACCTCGGGGGTCGTCGGGGTCCTCGTCACGCTGCTGTCGGCGACCGCGTGCAGCCGGGCGCTGCAACGCGTGTGCGAGCGGTCCTGGGATCTGCCGCCCGCGGGGCTGCGGCTCGTGGCCTGGCGGTGGCTCGCGTGGCTCGGGGTGTGGACGACGGCGATCCTCGCGCAGGGCGTGCTGCGCGACGGCTTCGGCGCGGGGGCGTGGCTGGGGCTCGTGCTGTCGTACCTGACGAGCGTGCTGCTGTGGTGGTGGACGCAGCATCTGCTGCTGGGGAGCCGGGTGGCGTGGCTGCCGCTGCTGCCGGGGGCGCTGCTCACCGGGGCGGGCGTGGTCACGCTGTCGTGGGCCTCGCATCTGTACATGCCGCGCGTGCTGAACCGTTCGCTCGCCCAGTTCGGCCCGTTCGGGCTCGTGTTCACGCTGTTGTCGTGGCTGATCGTGCTGTTCACGGTGGTGTGCGTGGGGATCTCGGTGGGCCATGTCGTCGCCAGGGAGCGGCCGGTGGCGCGGCTGTTGCGGACGCCTGAAGCGGGGTAGGGCCGCACCCCGTGCGGGGTGCGGCCCGTCCTGTTACCGCTTACCGCTTACCGCAGCGGGTTGCCGAACAGCGCCTTGGCGTCCGGGGCGCCGAGGTCCTTCGGGTTGAAGGCGGTGGAGCCGGTCGCGGTGATGCCGGTGGCGGTTCCGGGGAACGACCACACGGCGCCGGCCGACGCGTTCTCCGCGGTCGAGGAGACCGCGAGGTCACGGTTGCCGTCACCGTTGGTGTCGAGCAACTGGCAGCCCGCACCGAACGCGTCGCCCGACTCGGCGACACCCGGCACGTCCGCCGAGTTCTGGTTGAGCACCTGGGAGCCCTCGCCGGTCACGCCGTCCGCGGTGCCCCGCAGCAGCGCGAAGGAGCCGGCGTCCGTCAGGCCGCTGAAGTCCTCGCCCGCGATGCCGAGGGCGACCTCGGCCTTGCCGTCGCCGGTGACATCGGCGACGGAGACGCAGGTGCCGAGGTGGTCACCGTCCTCCTGGGCGCCGTAGAAGCCGGGCAGGGACTGGTCGAACTCCTGGGTGCGGTCGCCCTTGAGGCCGTCCTTCGTGCCGAACGCGAGGGTGACCTTCTGCATCGACTCGCCGATGTCGGGGTCCTTGGGGTCGGAGCCGACGACCAGGTCGTCGATCCCGTCGCCGTTGACGTCACCGGAGGCCAGTTCCCCCTGGGTCTCCGGTGCCCAGCCGCGCTTGAAGCCCGAACCGCTGCCGTACAGCACGGTGTTGTTCCACATGCCGTCGCCGTTGTACGAGCGCAGGGCCAGGTCGTCGCGGCCGTCCCCGTTGAGGTCGCCGACGGCCTTGAAGAACACGGGACCGGTCGTCGAGTCCGGCCCGTCGACGCAGCCGTACTCGTCGTCGACGCAGGTCGCGTCGTCCTTGCCGTAGCCCCACCACTCGGACTTGTCCATGAAGTTCAGCTTCTGGGCGGGGGCGCCGGCCTTGGAGACGGGCCCCTTCCACAGGGCGGCGCCCTCGGTCTCGGGGTCGTCGCCGTAGCTGCCCATGTCGGCGAGCAGGGCCAGGTCGGCCTTGCCGTCGCCGTCGAAGTCGCCGATCTGCGGCGACCTTCCGTACGTGGCGATCTTCGTGCCGCCGGTCAGACCCGAGGCCGAGCCCCAGACGATGACGCTGCCGGCGGTCTCGCTCTTGGAGCCGATCACGAGGTCGCTGTAGCCGTCGCCGTCCAGGTCACCCTTGGTGAGGTACTGGCCGAACGCTTCCTTGGCCGTCGCCGAGCCCGGGATCCCGGTGGTGGAACGGGAGATCAGCTGCTTGTTCGCGGGGTCGAGCCCGTTCGCCGAGCCGTACGTCACGGCGACGTAGCCGGCCTGCGCCTTGCCGGAGATCGTGCCTCCGGTCGCGGCGGTGACGAGGTCGGCGTAGCCGTCGCCGTTGAAGTCCTCGGCGGGGTCGGCCTTACCGGCGGCGGTGGTTCCGGTGGAGAGTGCCCCGGTGGCCGCCTGGGCCGGGGTCAGCGAAACAGCGGTCAGACCGCCCGCGACGAGGGCCGCGGAGAGCAGGCCGATCCGGTTTCTGCGGACACTGTGGGGTCGTGCGCGCAACATACGGTTCCTTTGGTCGTAAGGTCACGTCCACCTCATACGACCCAATAATCCCTCGAATGGTTGCACCCACCACTGAACTCGCTTTCGACGTGCGGCTTTCGGGCACTCTCGACGTATGCGCTACGAAGTGAAAGAGCGGATCTTCGGGATCGGCGAGGACTACTGGATCGAGGACGAGAACGGCCGCAAGGCGTACCTCGTCGACGGCAAGGCGATGCGCCTGCGGGACACGTTCGAGATCAAGGGCCCCGACGGGCGGGTCCTGATCGACATCCACAAGAAGGTGTTCGCGCTGCGCGACACGATGGTCATCGAGCGCGGCGACGAGGAGCTGGCCAGGATCAAGCGCAAGCGGCTCTCCCTGCTGCGCAATCACTACCGTGTCCAGCTCGCCGACGGCAGCACGGAACTCGACGTCAGCGGCAAGATCCTGGACCGGGAGTTCGCCGTCGAGTACGAGGGTGAGCTCCTCGCCGAGATCTCGCGGCGGTGGCTGCGGGTGCGGGACACCTACGGCGTCAACGTGGTCCGCGAGGACGCGGATCCGGCGCTCCTGATCGCGGTGGCGGTCTGCGTGATCCACCTGGCGGAGAAGGAACGGGGGGTGGTGGACTGATTCCCCGCTGATTCCCCACCCGCCCCGTGCCGACGGCCGGGCTCAGGCCCGGCGGGTCGGCGCCGCGAGCCCCAGTTGGCGGTCCTTCAGCGCCGGGAACTGCTCGCGGGTGACCCCGACCTTCGCCGGGTCGAACTCCACCCGCAGCACCTCTTCCCCGGCCCCCGCCTCCGCGAGCACCGCGCCCCACGGGTCGACCACGATGCTGTGCCCGGCCTGCGGAACTCCCGCGTGCGTACCGGCACTTCCGCACGCCAGCACGAACGCCTGGTTCTCCACGGCCCGCGCCTGCGCGAGCAGCGTCCAGTGCGAGCGCCGCCGCTCCGGCCACCCCGCCGACACGATCAGCGTCTGCGCGCCCCGGTCGACCAACCCCCGGTACAGCTCGGGGAACCGCAGGTCGTAGCACGTGGTCACACCCGCCACGGTCTCCGGCAGCCGCACCGTCACCAGTTCCTCGCCGGCCCCCATCAGCACGGCCTCGCCCTTGTCGAAGCCGAACCGGTGGATCTTCCGGTAGGCGGCGGCGAGTTCACCGTCGGGGGAGAAGACCAGCGAGGTGTTGTAGAGGGGGCCTTCGGGGTCCCGCTCGGGGATCGAGCCGGCGTGCAGCCACACCCCGGCGTCCCGCGCGACCTTGGCCATCGCTTCGAAGGTCGGGCCCTCCAGCGGCTCGGCCTCCTCGGAGAACAGCTCGTAGGCGAAGGCCCCGGTCGTCCACAGCTCGGGGAGCACGACGAGGTCGGCGACCCCCGCCTCCGCTCGCACCAGTGAACTCACGCGCTCCCGGCGGGAGTTCACAGACTCGACCGCTTTGTCGTCATTTACCGCGATCTGGATGAGCGAGGCGCGCACACTACCACCGTCCTGGCATTCGAGCCGTCGGCTCTACGTCACCAACAGCCCTACGTTCGTCACACCAAAGCACTGCCGGGGTGCCTACGGGCAGCGTAACTTAGCCTCTCAAGACACCCACGCCCGTGCCGAACGACTGTCTATACGCCCGTGTACCACCGCTCGAGGGGTCCCCTTCCGTGAGTCTCCACCCCAGCCTTCAGACCTACGCCGACGCCTGGACCCACTCCGTGGAAGCGATATCCGAGCTGGTCACGCCGCTCGCGGAGGGGGAGTGGAACCGGGCGACGCCGTGCCCGGGCTGGTCGGTGCGCGACATCGTCTCGCACGTGATCGGCGTCGACTGCGAGATGCTCGGTGACCCGCGGCCCATCCACACGCTGCCCCGCGACCTCTACCACGTGCAGACCGAGTCGCAGCGGTACCAGGAGATCCAGGTCGACATCCGCCGGCACCACACGGCACCCGAAATGGTCTCCGAGCTCGAGTACACGGTCATCCGTCGCAACCGGCACCTGCGCAACGAGTCCCGCGATCCCTCCACCATCGTGCGCGGCCCGCGCGGCATCGAGGAGACCCTCGAATTCGCCATGCGCAGGCGGGCGTTCGACATCTGGGCGCACGAGCAGGACCTGCGCTGGTCCCTCGGCAAGCCCGGCAACCTCGACTCCCCGGGCGCGTACGTCACCCGTGACCTGCTCCTGTCGATCCTCCCGAAGATCGTCACGAAGGACGCGGGCGCCCCGGCGGACTCGGCCGCCGTGTTCGATGTGCACGGCCCCGTGGAGTTCCTGCGCACGGTGCGCGTGGACGCCGACGGCAAGGGCACGATCGACGGCTCCCCCTCGCTCGGCCCGGCGGTGACGATCGCCCTGGACTGGGAGACGTACGTACGGCTGTCCTGCGGACGCGTCGCGCTGGACGCGGTGGCGGACCGGGTGAAGGTCGAGGGCGACGCGGATCTCGCGTCCGCGATCCTGGCGGCGTTTCCGGTCACGCCCTGACGTTCGGTACGCCCCGCTGCCCCTACGCCACGGGGCTCCGCCCCGGACCCCGCTGCTCAATCGCCGCAGGGGCTTGATTGGTCCACCGAGCCTTGGGCGGCAGGGTCTTACACGGGGACGTGGACCGATGCCACCCGGGAAGCGACCAGGCGTTCGCGTTCGGCTCGGGCCGCGCGGCCCCGCAAACGGAGGATCTGGCTCACGCCGAGCGCCTCAAGGACGAACACCGCCGAGAACGCCACGCGGTAGTTGTCCCCGGTCGCGTCGAGCAGCACCCCCACCGCGAGCAGCGTCGTCATCGAGGCGATGAACCCGCCCATGTTGACGATCCCGGACGCCGTCCCCTGCCGCTCCGGCGGGTTCGCCGGCCGCGCGAAGTCGAAGCCGATCATCGACGCGGGGCCGCACGCCCCGAGCACCACGCACATCACCACGAGCAGCCACATGGGCGCCTGCCCCGGCCACACGATGGGCATCGCCCACATCACCGCGGTCGTCGCCACGGTCCCCAGCGCGAGCGGCAACCGCGCCGCATGGTGCCGCGCCACGATCTGCCCGTACACGAGCCCGACCGTCATGTTGGACAGCACCACGAGCGTCAGCAGCTCACCGGCCGTCCCCCGCGAGAGCCCCTGCGCCTCCACCAGGAACGGCAGCCCCCACAGCAGCAGGAACACCATCGCGGGGAACTGCGTCGAGAAGTGCACCCACAGCCCGAGCCGCGTCCCCGGCTCCCGCCAGGTCGTCGCGATCTGCCCGCGCAGATAGGCGGCGCCCTTGTGCGTGCCGGACGGCGGAGCGGGCTCGTACCCCTCGGGGTGGTCCTTGAGGAACAGCAGCATCAGCACGAGCACCACGACACCCGCGACCGCGCTGCCCGCGAACGCGGCCGTCCACCCGATGCCGTGCAGCAGCCGGGCGATGACCAACGTGGAGATCAGGTTGCCCGCCATGCCGACGAGCCCGGCCAACTGAGCGACCAGTGGACCGCGCCGCGCCGGGAACCACCGCGTGCCGAGCCGCAGCACGCTGATGAACGTCATGGCGTCGCCGCAGCCGAGCAGCGCGCGCGACACGAGCGCCATCGAGTACGACGAGGAGAACGCGAAGCCCAGCTGCCCGATGGTGAACAGGATCACGCCGAGCGTCAGCACCTTCTTGGTGCCGAGCCGGTCGACCATCAGGCCGACCGGTATCTGCATGCCCGCGTACACGAGCAGCTGGAGGATCGAGAACGTCGAGAGCGCGGAGGCGTTGATGTGGAAGCGCTCGACGGCGTCCAGACCCGCGACACCCAGCGACGTACGGAAGATGACGGCGACGAAGTAGACGGCGACGCCGATCGACCAGACGGCGACGGCCCGCCGTCCGCCGGGCGGATCGCCGGGCAGGGACATCGAGGGGGAGGACGGGGAGGTGGCTGAACTCATCGCTCGTCACCCCGCGCCAGGCCGCGCACCCAGCTCACGTGCCGGCGCACGACGGCGACGGCGGCCTCCTCGTCCGCGGCCCGCAGGGCATCGAGGATCTCGCTGTGCTCGGAGAGCGTCTTCGCGATGCGGTCGGGGTGCGAGCGCATCACGGCGACGCCCATCCTCAGCTGCCGGTCGCGCAGCTGGTCGTAGAGGCGGGAGAGGATCTCGTTGCCCCCGCTGCGGACGATCTCCGCGTGGAAGCAGCGGTCGGTGGTGGCGGCCTCCGTGAACTGTCCGGCGGCGGCCTGCGCCCGCTGCTCCTCCAGGAGTTCCTCCAGGCGCGCGATGAGCTGCGGCTGGGCCGGCACGGCCTTGCGCACCGCGTGCTCCTCGACGAGCAGCCGGGTCTCCACGACGTCCGCGATCTCCTGCGCGGAGACCGGCAGGACCAGGGCGCCCTTCTTCGGGTAGAGCTTGAGCAGCCCCTCGACCTCCAGCTTGAGCAGCGCCTCGCGCACGGGCGTGCGGGAGACGCCCACGGCCTCGGCGAGCTCGCCCTCGGTGAGCAGCGTCCCACCCTCGTAGCGGCGCTCGAGAACGCCTCGTTTTACGTGGTCGTAGACGCGCTCGGCGGCGGGTGGCCGCTTCTCGGCGGCGGGCTTGGGGGAAGCGGCCTGTTCAGTGACGGTCGACGACATGCGCACATCATAGATACAACACGTACGCAAGACGGAGGGCGTCCATGATGCGGGACGCCCGCCCCGGCGCAACCTTTTCCACGCAACCACCCGGGCGCTTCACGTGTCTCACACAGCGCGCCCCCATCCTCAAGGGGCGCAATTCCAGGCACATTTGGAGCATTCGACTTGAAAACTCGCAGAGCGGGCATGGCCGTTCTCCTCACGGGGACCGTGCTCGCCAGTGGCGCTCTCACCACCACCGCGCAGGCCGCCACGGCACCTGCCAAGCCGACGGTCGCCGCGGTCGGTGGCTATGTGATGAACAACGGGACGGGTTCGAGCCTGTTCACGAAGGCCGCGGACACCCGTAGGTCCACCGGCTCCACCACCAAGATCATGACCGCCAAGGTGGTGCTGGCCCAGACGAATCTGAACCTGGATTCCAAGGTCACGATCCAGAAGGCGTACAGCGACTACATCGTCAAGAACACCGCGTCGTCGGCCCGCCTGATCGTCGGCGACAAGGTCACCGTCCGCCAGCTGCTGTACGGCCTGATGCTGCCCTCCGGCTGCGACGCGGCGTACGCGCTCGCGGACAAGTTCGGCTCGGGCTCGACCCGTTCGGCGCGCGTGAAGTCCTTCATCGGCAAGATGAACAAGTCCGCGACCGACATGGGCCTGAAGAACACCCACTTCGACTCGTTCGACGGCATCGGCCACGGCGCCAACTACTCGACTCCGAGGGATCTCACGAAGATCGCGTCCTCGGCGATGAAGAGCGCGACGTTCCGCTCGGTCGTGAAGACGAAGTCGACGAAGCAGAAGGTCACGACGAAGTCCGGCGGCTACCGCAATATGTCGTGGTCCAACACGAACAGCCTGCTCGGTACGTACTCCGGGACCATCGGCGTCAAGACCGGGTCGGGGCCGCAGGCCGGGTACTGCCTGGTGTTCGCGGCGACGCGGAGCGGGAAGACCGTGATCGGGACGGTGCTGAAGTCGACGTCTGTGAGTGCGCGGACGTCCGACGCCAAGAAGCTCATGGACTACGGGTTCAAGAGGTAGGCCCAGGTAAATGAAGCCCCTCCGGCGATTGAGGAGCGGGGTCTGGGGCAGAGCCCCAGGCTTCAGCCCCGTCGCCGGAGGGACATGCGTCAGGCCCAGGTGATGAGCCGCTTCGGGCGCTCCAGGATCGCCGCCACATCGGCCAGCACCTTGGACCCCAGCTCCCCGTCCACCAACCGGTGGTCGAAGGAGAGGGCCAGGGTCGTCACCTGGCGCGGCTTGACCTTGCCCTTGTGGACCCACGGCTGAAGCTTGATCGCTCCGACGGCGAGGATCGCCGACTCACCGGGGTTCAGGATCGGCGTACCGGTGTCGACGCCGAACACACCCACGTTCGTGATGGTGACGGTCCCGCCCTGCATCGCGGCGGGAGACGTCTTGCCCTCGCGCGCCGTGGACACCAGATCGCCCAGCGCGGACGCCAGTTCGGGCAGGGTCTTGGCCTGCGCGTCCTTGATGTTCGGCACGATCAGACCGCGCGGGGTGGCCGCGGCGATGCCCAGATTCACGTAGTGCTTCTGGACGATCTCGGCCTTTCCGTCGTGCCCCTCGTCCCAGGCCGCGTTGACCTCGGGGTTGCGCTTGATCGCGACGAGCAGCGCCTTGGAGATGAGCAGCAGCGGGTTGACCCGCAGCCCCGCCATGTCCTTGTCGCCCTTGAGCTCCTCGACGAGCTTCATCGTGCGCGTCACGTCGATGGTCACGAACTCCGTGACGTGCGGCGCCGTGAACTTCGAGTGCACCATCGCCTGCGCGGTCGCCTTCCGCACACCCTTGACCGGGATCCGGGTCTCACGCACGGAGTCGGACGCGGCGGGGGCCGCCACCTCGGCGACCTCGACGGCCTCGGCGACCGGCGCGGGTGCCTCGGGCGCGGGCGCGACGGCCGCGTGCACGTCCTCGCGCGTGATGATCCCGTCCGAACCGGACGGGATCACGGCGGCAAGGTCGACCCCGAGGTCCTTGGCGAGCTTGCGCACGGGGGGCTTGGCGAGAGGCCGGGTGAGGGTGGCCGTGCCGTTGGTGGCGGGCACCGCCTCGGCCTCGGCCCCCTTGCGGGCCCGCCGCTTCGTGGAGGACTCGGCAACGCCGTACCCCACGAGCACGGGCTGGCGCCCCTTCGGCTCGGCGGCCTCAGCCTCCGGCTCCGCGGCGGGCTCGGGCGACGGCGCGGGCTCGTCCCCGGCGACGTCCACCGAAATGATCACCTGGCCGACGTCGACCGTCGTCCCCTCCGGGAAGAGCAGCTCCCGCACCACCCCGTCGTACGGGATCGGCAGCTCGACGGCCGCCTTCGCGGTCTCGACCTCGCACACGACCTGCCCGTCCGCGACGGTGTCGCCGGGCTTGACGTACCACTTGAGGATCTCGGCCTCGGTCAGGCCTTCGCCCACGTCGGGCATCTTGAACTCGCGAGCCATGATTCAGCCCCCTCTCAGTACGCCAGCGAACGGTCGACGGCATCGAGCACCCGGTCGAGCCCTGGCAGGTACTCCTCCTCCAGGCGCGCCGGCGGATACGGCGCGTGGTACCCGCCGACCCGCAGCACGGGCGCCTCCAGGTGGTAGAAGGACCGCTCGGAGATCCGGGCCGCCAGCTCCGCGCCGGCGCCGAGGAAGACGGGTGCCTCGTGCACGATGACGAGGTGGCGCGTCTTCTCCACCGACTTCTGCACGGCGTCGAAGTCCATCGGCGAGATGGAGCGCAGGTCGAGGACCTCCAGGGACTTGCCCTCCTCCTCGGCGGCCGCGGCCGCCTCCAGGCAGACCTTCACCATGGGCCCGTAGGCGACGAGCGTCAGGTCGGTGCCCTCGCGCGCGACGGTGGCCTTGTGCAGGTCGCCGGGCACGGCCTCCGTGTCGACCTCGCCCTTGTCCCAGTAGCGGCGCTTCGGCTCGAAGAAGATCACCGGGTCGTCGCTCTGGATGGCCTGCTGGAGCATCCAGTAGGCGTCGCTCGCGTTGGAGGGGCTGACCACCTTGAGGCCCGGCACGTGCGCGAACAGCGTCTCGGGCGACTCGCTGTGGTGCTCGACCGCGCCGATGCCGCCGCCGTACGGGATCCGGATGACGACGGGCGTCTTGATCTTGCCGAGCGCGCGGGCGTGCATCTTCGCGAGCTGCGTGACGATCTGGTCGTACGCGGGGAAGACGAAACCGTCGAACTGGATCTCCACGACGGGCCGGTAGCCGCGCAGCGCGAGGCCGATCGCGGTGCCGACGATGCCGGACTCGGCGAGCGGGGTGTCGATGACCCGGTCCTCGCCGAAGTCCTTCTGCAGGCCGTCGGTGACGCGGAAGACGCCGCCGAGCTTGCCGACGTCCTCGCCCATGACGAGGACCTTCGGGTCGTTGTCGAGCGCCGTGCGCAGTGACTCGTTGATCGCCTTCGCGATCGGAAGCTTCTGTACAGCCATGTCCTCAGGCCCCTTCCCCGGCGGCTTCATCGGCGAATGACGCCTGGTAGGCGGCGAATTGCGCGCGCTCCTCGTCGACGAGCGCGTGCCCGTCCGCGTACACGTTCTCGAAGATTGCCATGAGGTCCGGGTCCGGCATGGCCCGTACGACATCGCGTACTCGCTTGCCCAACGTCTCGCTCTCGGCGTCGAGTTCCGCGAAGAATCCCTCATCCGTGTCGGTTTGGGACTCCAGGTACGCGCGCAGGCGCAGGATCGGGTCCTTCGCCTCCCAGGACACCCGCTCGTCGTCCGACCGGTACTTCGACGGGTCGTCGGAGGTGGTGTGCGCGCCCATGCGGTACGTGAACGCCTCGATCAGCGCGGGGCCCTCGCCCTGCCGGGCCCGGTCGAGGGCCCAGCGCGTCACGGCGAGGCAGGCCAGCACGTCGTTGCCGTCCACGCGCACGCCCGGGAAGCCGAAGCCCTGCGCGCGCTGGTACAGCGGCACGCGCATCTGGCGCTCGGTGGGCTCGGAGATCGCCCACTGGTTGTTCTGGCAGAAGAACACCACGGGGGCGTTGTAGACGGCCCCGAAGTTGAAGGCCTCCAGGACGTCGCCCTGGCTGCTCGCGCCGTCACCGAAGTACGCGATCACCGCGCTGTCCGCGCCGTCCTTGGCCACGCCCATCGCGTAACCGGTGGCGTGCAGGGTCTGCGAGCCGATGACGATCGTGTACAGGTGGAAGTTGTTGCTGTTCGGGTCCCAGCCGCCGTGGTTCACACCGCGGAACATGCCGAGCAGGTTCGTCGGGTCGACCCCGCGGCACCAGGCCACGCCGTGCTCGCGGTAGGTCGGGAAGACGTAGTCGTCCTCGCGGGTGGCCCGCCCCGAACCGATCTGGGCCGCCTCCTGGCCGAGCAGCGACGCCCACAGGCCCAGCTCGCCCTGGCGTTGAAGTGCTGTGGCCTCGGCGTCGAAGCGGCGCGTGAGGACCATGTCGCGGTACAGGGCGCGCAGCTCGTCGTCGGTGATGTCGGCGACGTAGCGGTCGTACACCGCGTTCTCCGCCGTCCTGACCCGCTCGCCCTCAGGGGTCATCAGCTGCACCAGGTCGCTCTGCGGCGCCTTGGCCTTGGCGGCCTTCTTGGCCGCCGTCTTCACGGGTGCCTTGGCAGGGGCCTTCGCAGGCGCTTTGGCAGCGGCGGTCTTGCCGGGGGATTTCTTCGCAGACTTCTTCACAGCGGTCCGGCCCCGCGCCGGCTGTGCCTTCTGCGCTGCGGCAGTGCTGTCGGCACTGTCTACGGTCACGTGTGCTCCTCCGTCGGTCCGGCCCCCGGGATTGCCGGATGGCCAGTCGGCTCGGCTCGCCTGATCCGTCCACGCACGGGGTGGGTGCGAGGTGCCGGCAACAGGCGTGACAAGTGCTCCGGCAAGCACCCTTCACCCACGCACGTTACCCAGTGGGTCACACATCTGCGAAACCCCATCTGACCTGCGATTTTGCTTGGATTTCCAAGTAAGTCGTTGGTTGGATTTCCTAGTATCGCGAGGGAAGACGAAGCGTCGCAGGTCACAGCTGTGCGACGGGTCCTGAGTCTCAGCCTGGCAGGGGGCCGGAACACCGGCACGTTATCCCGGTCACCCCACGATCATCTAGGGCGCGGCCAAGGTTCGTGTGTGAGACTGATGCCGTGCGCGAAGACGGAAAAATCCACGTATTTCTGCTCGACGACCACGAAGTGGTCCGCCGCGGCGTCCATGAGCTGCTGTCGGTCGAGGACGACATCGAGGTGGTCGGAGAGGCCGGAACGGCCGCCGACGCCCTGGTGCGCATCCCCGCGACCCGGCCCGACGTGGCGGTGCTCGACGTGCGCCTGCCGGACGGCAGCGGGGTCGAGGTGTGCCGGGAGATCCGCTCCCAGGACGAGTCGGTCAAGTGCCTGATGCTGACGTCGTTCGCGGACGACGAGGCGCTCTTCGACGCGATCATGGCCGGCGCCTCCGGGTACGTCCTGAAGGCGATCCGCGGCAATGAGCTGCTCACCGCCGTACGGGACGTCGCCTCCGGCAAGTCCCTGCTCGACCCGGTCGCCACGGCCCGCGTCCTGGAGCGGCTGCGCGACGGCGGCCGCAAGAGCGACGACAAGCTCTCCGGCCTCACGGACCAGGAGCGCAAGATCCTCGACCTGATCGGGGAGGGCCTGACGAACCGGGTCATCGGCGAGCGTCTGCACCTCGCCGAGAAGACGATCAAGAACTATGTGTCCAGCCTGCTGTCGAAGCTCGGCATGGAGCGCCGCTCCCAGGCGGCCGCGTACGTGGCCCGTATGCAGGCCGAGAAGCACTGACGGAACCCCCGCCCGCACGGGACCTAGGTCACGCGTTCCTGGGGGCGGGTTCCTCTGGTTTGCCGAGGTGTCCGCGGCGCAGAGTGGTGACATGCCCTCCGACGCGCAGAAGGACCCGCAGAAAACGGCTGTACGGCAGGACCGGGACCGCGCCTTCGAGCTGCTCGCCCGCGTGCCCTACGGCCGCGTCGCGACCAGCATGCGCGCCCTGCCCTTCCTCGCCTCCGCCCGCCACATCGTGGCCGACGGACGGCTTCTGCTGCGCATGCACCGCGGCCTCGGCTACCACGAGGCGTGCATCGGCAGCGTCGTCGCCTACGGGACGGACAGCCTGGGTCAGGAGAGCCCCGAGGACGCGGGCCAGTGGTCGGTGCAGTGCGTCGGCACCTGCGAGCAGGTCGAGCCGACGACCGCCGAACTCGAACTCTTCGGGCCCACCCCGCACTACGCGGACGACGAGCTCTTCGACCCGGTCTACCTGTGCGTCGCCCCGCAGTTCGTGACGGTGCACGAACTGCGGGGCGGATCGGCTCATTCAAGCCCCTGCGGCGATTGAGCAGCGGGGTCCGGGGCGGAGCCCCGTGGTGTGGCCGGCGGGATTACTCGCCGCTGTCGCCGCCGCCACCGACGACGCCAGTGCCGCCGTCCGTGGCGGGCTCTCCGGTGCCGCCGCCCCCGCTCGAGTCACCGGTCGGCTCCGACGTGTTGGTCGGCTCGTCCGTCGGCTCGTCCGTCGGCTGACCCGTGTTCGACGGAGTCGGCTCGGTCGGCTCGTCCGTCGGCTGCTCGGACTGCGTCGGCGACGGGTTGGTGGTGGTGGGCTGCTGCGTCGGCGTGTAGCCGGTGTCGCCGCCCGTGCTCGTGCCCGGCTCCTCGGTCGCGCCCTCAGACGCGTCGTCCGAGGCCGTCTCGCTGGGCTTCGAGGTCTTCTCGGACTTGGTGGCGCTCGGCGACTTCTTGTTGCCGGGGTCCTTGTCGCTGCCGTCGCCGCTGGTGAGCGCCCAGGCGACGCCCACCGCGATCGCGATGACCGCGAGCACGGCGACGATCCACAGCTTGCCGCGGCCACGGCCGCCGCCCCCGCGCCCGTTGCCGTCGAAGCCGCCGTCGTCGCCGCCCGGCGGGCGCAGCATCGGCTGCTGGGCCGTGCCGGAGTCGCCGGGGTGCTGCATCGCCGTGGTGGCGGCGACACCCATCGCGGGCGTGGAGCCGCCCTCGTGCGAGTCGATGGGGCCGGTGTTCCAGGTGCCGGTGTGACCACCCTGCTCGTACAGCATCTGCAGGCTGTACTGGACGAGCCCGCGCATCTCCTCGGCCGTCTGGAACCGGTCGTCCGGGTCCTTGGCGAGCGAGCGCATGACGAGCCCGTTCAGCTCCGGCGGCACCTCGTCCAGGACCTCGGACGGCACCACGGGGGTGTCCTGGACGTGCTGGTAGACCACGGACAGCGGGGTCTCACCGGTGAACGGCGGGCGCAGCGCGAGAAGTTCGTAGAGCAGGCAGCCGACGGCGTACAGGTCGGAGCGGTGGTCGACGGCCTTGCCGAGGGCCTGCTCGGGCGAGAGGTACTGCGGGGTGCCCATGACCATGCCGGTCTGCGTCATGGTCGACTGCACGCCGTGCAGGGCGCGCGCGATGCCGAAGTCCATCACCTTCACCGCGCCGGTGTTGGTGATGATCACGTTCGCGGGCTTGATGTCGCGGTGCACGATGCCGTGCTGGTGCGAGTACGCGAGCGCCTCAAGGACGCCGGAGACGATGATCAGAGCTTGCTCGGCACCCGGCGGCTCCGCGCTGAGCAGGAGGTCGCGGATGGTGCGGCCCTCGACCAGCTCCATGACGATGTACGGGACGGTGCTCCCGGCGACGACGTCCTCGCCGGAGTCGTAGACCGCCACGACCGCGTGGTGGTTGAGCCCCGCGACCGACTGTGCCTCGCGGGTGAAGCGGGCCTTGGAGACCGGGTCCTCGGCGAGGTCGGAACGGAGCAGCTTGACGGCGACCGTGCGCCCGAGGCGTACGTCCTCGGCCGCGAAGACCTCTGCCATGCCACCCCGGCCGAGTCTGCCGGTCAGTCGATACCGACCGTCCCCGACGAGCCCGCCGTTACCCCACATTTCCGGCGCATCTGACATACCGCCGCCAGTCGCCTCGGGGTCGGACGGGCCCTGAGCGCGCTGCTGCTGTGCCATCAGTCCTCGCCGTCGTTTCTGTCCGTGCTGCCGGATCCATACGTCGGGCCACGCTACAGGCATCGGCCATGTCGCCGTTCCGAGATGGACCGGACATCCAACCCGTTGCCATGCAGGCCTTGCAAATCGTGAGCAGGATATTTGTAGGCGTCCGATGGCGATTTCGTGATCACTTGGGGCGATCGGCATCTGTCGTCCGGTGGCCAAGTTCACGCATACGTAGGGGCCCGTCATAAGACGGGCCCCTACGTATGTGCTTGTTGACCTGGCCGACCTAGAGGTACGGGCCGCCCGAGCGGCCGCCGGCGCGCGGGTCCTCGCCCTCTTCCTCGCCACCGCCGACACCGGGCGGCAGGGCTCGGCGCATCTGCTCGAGCTGGGCTCGCGCCGCCATCTGCTGGGCGAACAACGTCGTCTGGATCCCGTGGAAGAGCCCCTCGAGCCAGCCCACCAGCTGGGCCTGCGCGATGCGCAGCTCGGCGTCGCTCGGGGTCGCCTCCTCCGTGAAGGGCAGGGAGAGCCGCTCCAGCTCCTCGACGAGTTCGGGGGCCAGGCCGTCCTCGAGCTCCTTGACCGAACTCGAGTGGATCTCCTTGAGGCGCTGCCGGCTCGCTTCGTCCAGGGGAGCCGCGCGCACTTCTTCGAGCAGCTGCTTGATCATGCTGCCGATGCGCATCACCTTGGCGGGCTGTTCCACCATGTCGGTCACCGGGATCTCGCGGGACTCGTCGCCGCCACCGCCGCCAAGCGCCATGCCGTCCTGGCCCACGACCAGGACCTGCGGGTTCTCCGGCGACTGTTCGTTCCTCGGCATCTCCATGCCGCCATTCTCTCGTACGTCGCTGTCACATCTCGGTGGTGCCCCCGTTCGGAGCTGATCCACCCTGCCGGGCGGGCCCAAATCCGGCGTGCCTGTTTTATCTCGCTATGTGAGGCTTAGCACAAGCATCTGGACGAACCGGGAGCGGAAGGGGCTGGGGATGCGGCGGCTTCGGTGGGTGCTTCGGTGGGTGGCCGGGCTTCTCTTCTCCGTGCCGCTGTTCCTGGCGGTGCCGGTGGTGTCCGTGCCCCTGACCTACGCCGCCGAGCCCCCCGCGTACGTCGCCGAGCCCTCGCCGCACGGGTCCCTCGCGGGGAGCAGGGCCGGGGTGGGCCGCACCCCGCCGGGGCGCGAGCTGCCCACGCCGGACACCACCGGGGCCGTGCTGCCCCCGGCCCCCACCGAGCACCCGCCGGCCGTGTCGCAGGAACCGCGCCCCGAGCGGCCCGCCCCCGCACGGCAGGCCGTCGGCGAGCCCGGGGCCGCACCCTTGGTGAACGTGCTGCCGCTGGGGGCAGGACTGCTGCTCACGGGGCTCGGCCTCGGGTTCCTGGCGCTGCGGCTGCGCCGGTGACGCGTGCCGACTACTGGTTGGTGAGCAGGACCTTGCCGATGTGACCCGACTCCTCCAGGACCCGGTGGCCCTGCGCGGCGTCGCTCATCGGCAGCGTGCTGTCCACGATCGGCCGCACACGGCCGCCCTCGACCAGCGGCCACACGTGCTCGCGCACGGCCGCGACGACCGACGCCTTCTCGGCCAGGGGCCGGGCCCGCAGCGTGGTCGCGGTGATGGCGCCGCGCTTGCCGAGCAACGTGGCGATGTTCAGCTCGCCCTTCACCCCGCCCTGCATGCCGATGATGGCGAGCCGGCCGTTGGTGGCGAGGGCGTCGACGTTGCGGTTCAGGTACTTGGCGCCCATATTGTCGAGGATGACGTCGGCGCCCGCCCCGTCCGTGGCGTTCTTGATCTCTTCCACGAAGTCCTGCTCGCGGTAGTTGATGAGGATGTCCGCACCGAGCTCCGCGCAGAAGTCGAGCTTCTCCTTGGTGCCGGCCGTGACCGCGACCTTGGCGCCGACCGCCTTCGCGAGCTGGATCGCCATCGTGCCGATGCCGCTGGAGCCGCCGTGCACGAGGAAGGTCTCGCCCGGCCGCAGATGGGCGATCATGAAGACGTTGGACCAGACGGTGCAGGTCACCTCGGGCAGCGCCGCGGCCGTGACCAGGTCGAGGCCCTGCGGCACCGGGAGGAGCTGGCCCGCGGGGACGGTGACCTTCTCGGCGTAGCCACCGCCCACGAGCAGCCCGCACACCTCGTCGCCGACCGACCAGCCGGAGACACCGGCGCCGAGCTCGACGATCCGGCCGGCGCACTCCAGGCCGGGATAGGGGGAGGTGCCGGGCGGCGGGTTGTAGAAGCCCTGCCGCTGGAGCAGGTCGGCGCGGTTGACGGCGCTGGAGACCACCTCGACCAGGACCTCGCCCTCGCCGGGTACGGGGTCGGGGACCTCCGACCAGACGAGCGCCTCGGGTCCGCCGGGTTCCGTGATCGTGATCGCATACATGGCCGCGAGGCTACTCCCGTGGATCAGTCACGTGGAGGTGGCGGAGCAACTGCGCGGCCGGAGCAACCGCACGGCCGGCCTCAGCCGCGGGGCGTCGGCTTCATGTCCGGCGCCAGTTGGGTCATGGGCGTGACGCGGGTGATCGTGATGAGGCGGTCCGTCAGCTTGAGCGAGCCGACGGCCGAATCGTCGTAGCCGAGTACCCGGTGCCCGCGGATCACGCTGACGACCAGATCCTCCGTCTCCTTCGGCTGCAGGCCGACCTCGGCCTTGGTGACCGGGCGTTCGACCAGGTCGAGGCCGGAGCCCTTCTGGATGAGGTCCTCCATGACCATGCCCGCGTGCGGGCTGAGCACCGACAGGCCGAGCAGCCGGCCCGCCGCACTGGCGCTGGTGATGACGGCGTCGGCGCCGGACTGGCGCAGCAGCGGAGCGTTCTCCTCCTCGCGGACCGCGGCGACGATCTTCGCCCCACGGTTCAACTGCCGCGCGGTGAGCGTCACCAGGACCGCCGTGTCGTCGCGCTGCGTCGCGATGATGATCTTTCGCGCCCTCTGCACCTCGGCCTGCAACAGGACCGAGCTGCGTGTGGCATCGCCCGTCACGCCCGCGTATCCATGGGCGTTGGCGCTCTCGACGACCTTGGGGCTGGGGTCGACCACGACGACCTGTTCGGGCTTCAGGCCGCTCGCGCAGACGGTCTCCACGGCACTGCGGCCCTTGGTTCCGAAGCCGACGACGACAGTGTGGTCACGCAAGGTGGACCTCCAGCGTTTCAGGCGCCATTCCTCCCGCGTCCGTTCGGTGAGGACTTCGAGCGTGGTGCCGACCAGGATGATCAGGAAGAGCACACGCAGCGGCGTGATGACGAAGATATTGGTGAGCCGCGCCGCGTCGCTGACCGGCGTGATGTCGCCGTATCCCGTGGTGGAGAGCGTGACGGTCGCGTAGTAGAACGAGTCGAGCAGGTCGACATGGCCATCGGAGTTGTCGTTGTAGCCGTCCCTGTCGATCCACACGATCAGCGCGGTGACGACGAGCACGGTGAGCGCTATCAGCACGCGCCGGGCCACTTGGAGGAGCGGGCGCTCGACGACCTGCCGGGGAAGCTTCACCCGGTAGGTCGCGGTCCGCTCGTCCTCTTGGCGTGCGATGGCGTCATCGCCGGCCAGTTTCACGTGAAACACCCTTCGTTTCCCGCCGGGTTGAGACCGGGCAGGCCGGGGTTCCACGACCACGGCAGGTCGAGGATCTCCACCTCCTGGCCCTCCTTGGCGCCGCCGGGCGGGATGACGGCGAGCCCATCGGCGGCTGCGATGCCGCGCAGCATGGCCGGACCGTTGTAGTGCAGGGGCACCGCCCACTCGTGCCCACTGCCGTCGTCCTGCCGCAGCACGATGGGGATGAGGCGGGTGTCGTGGGGGTGGCCGGGGGCGGGGGTGTGCAGAGGGGCGGTGTACGCGTCCGCGTTCCGGCCCCCGTCCCCCTGCTGTCGCCCGTCGGGGGCTTGGCGCTGTGCGGAGCTGTGCGTCTGGTCCTGCGCCCGGCCGGAGAGCACCCGCAGCAGCGGCTCGGCGAGCGTGAGCAGGCCGGAGACGGCGGCCAGGGGGTTGCCGGGGAGGCCGACCAGGTGCTGCCCCTCCTTGAGCCGGGCAAGCAACATCGGATGGCCGGGGCGGACGGCGACCCCGTCGACGAGGAGTTCCGCGTCGAGGGCGCACAGGGTGGGGTGCACGTGGTCGACCGGCCCGGACGCGGTGCCGCCGGTGGTCACGACCAGGTCGGTGCCGGCCTCTCGTACCGCCTTGAGCAGCGCCTTCGCGTCGTCGCCCAGCCGGCGAACGGCGGTCACCTCGACGCCGAGCGCGCGCAGCCAGTGCGGGAGCATCGGGCCGAGCGCGTCCCGGATGAGGCCCTCACGGGGGAGGCCAGAGGTCAGCAACTCGTCGCCGAGGATCAGGACTTCGACCGTCGGTCGCGGGACGACGGTCAGGGTGTCGTAGCCCGCGGCGGCGGCGAGACCGAGGACGGCCGGGGTGACGAGGGCGCCTGCGGGCAGCAGCAGTTCACCGCTGCGGCACTCCTGGCCGCGCGGGCGGATGTCCTGGCCGTGGGCGACCTCGCGCAGCGGGTGCAGTTGGCCGCCCGCGTCGATGTGGCCGTGCTCGCTGCGGATGACGGCCGTGGCGTCCGAGGGCACGCGGGCGCCGGTCGCGATCGCCGCGGCCTCGCCGTCGGCCAGCGGGGCGGGCGGCTCGTGCCCGGCGAGCAGCCCTTCGCCGCCCACGGCCCAGGGACCGGGGCCCGCCACGACCCAGCCGTCCATCGCCGAGGTGTCGAAGGAGGGCAGGTCCGTCAGGGCGGTCAGCGGGGCGGCGAGGACCAGCCCGAGCGCCTGGTCGAGCGGGACGCCGCCACGATCCGCCCCGCCCGCGCGAGCGCCCGCCCCACCGCCTGCGCCACCGACGCGTCGAGATCGGAAGAGCGTCG